>JAWXTQ010000068.1:0-10737 GCA_044433405.1 Rikenellaceae bacterium | reverse complement strand
CAATAAAGATTCTAAAAAGCGTTATCGTGCCGATGTTTTACTAGAAGACTATATCGCTAAACTAGACGATAAAATCGAAAAAGAGGTAACAAAGGCGGCTAAACGCTTTGGTGAAAGTTTCAATAGAGAGATGTTTATTGAGACAAATCCTAGAGTAGCGCAAATCAAAGAGCAGCGCGAAAGCGTTAACAATCGCATGGTTGAGACACTAAACTCTAATGACCTAGAGGGTGTTAAAAAACTTATCGAAGATTGCGAAATAGTGTGTCCTATCTCTGGCACTCGCAACTGGACTGATGTTCGCCAATTCAACCTAATGTTTGAAACTAAGATTGGCTCTGTAGCTGAAGGTGCAAACACCGTATATCTACGCCCTGAAACAGCACAAGGTATCTTTGTTAACTTCTTAAATGTGCAAAAAACAGGTAGAATGAAACTTCCATTTGGTATTGCACAAATAGGTAAAGCATTCAGAAACGAGATTGTTGCTCGTCAGTTTATCTTCCGCATGCGCGAATTTGAGCAGATGGAGATGCAATTCTTTGTACGCCCAGGTGAGGAGATGAAATGGTATAACCACTGGAAAGAGTTTAGAATGAGATGGCATCGCTCGCTAGGTTTTGGCGATAGCAACTATCGTTTTCACGACCACGAAAAACTAGCTCACTATGCTAATGCTGCGGCTGACATTGAGTTTAACTTCCCATTTGGTTTTAAAGAGGTTGAGGGTATTCACTCACGTACTGACTTTGACCTTACAAGCCACCAAAACTTATCTGGTAAAAAGATTCAATACTTCGACACCGAACTAAACAAAAACTATGTTCCATACGTTGTTGAGACATCTATTGGTGTTGACCGCATGGTGCTTCAGGTGTTATCAGCTGCATACAAAGAGGAGGAAATCGTTAAAGATAATGGCTCTAAGGAGAGCAGAACTCTACTTGCTATTCCAGCAGCAATCGCTCCAGTTAAGGTAGCAATATTGCCACTAGTTAAGAAAGATGGACTTCCAGAGAAAGCAACTCAGATATATGACTCTCTAATATTAGACTACACTTGTCAATATGATGAGAAAGATAGTATCGGCAAGCGTTATCGCCGCAATGATGCTATCGGCACACCTCTATGCGTTACTGTTGACCACGACACGCTCAATGATAATTGCGTAACTATTCGTTATCGCGACACAATGGAGCAGAAAAGAGTCAACATAGATCAACTTCCTGCAATTATTGAAGAGGAAGTATCTATTAAAAAGCTACTTGCTAAACTAAAATAGCACACTTTTCACCTACACTCTTAGAGCTATGAACTAGCTCTAAGAGTACTAAAACATTACATATTATGAAAAAGCAAAAATTTCAATTTGAGTACATTTTCAACACTACTCCACAATCTATTTTTAGCTTTATTAGCACTCCAAATGGTCTATCCCAATGGTTTGCAGATAGTGTAAATGAATTAATTAGCGATCCCAAATCGTATGAGATATGGTGGGGTAAAACTCCATCTAAAATAATAGAGATTGCCTCTAAGAGCAACAAATATATACGTTTTTGCTGGGAGGAGGACAAAGACAGCAACTACTACTTCGAACTATCCATTCATCATGATGAACTTACAATGGTAAACTCTCTTATTATTACCGACTTTACCGAAGAGGATGATTTTGAAGATTTAAAATCGTTCTGGGACTCTAACATCAAACGACTTAAATGCAGAATTGGCTCTAAATAAACACTTTACAAACATACATATAACCATATTTAGATGAAAAAACTTTTACTACTACTAACTCTATTGATTTGTTCAATGGAGACACATGCAGATGAAATCAAAAGATACTCTACAGCAGGTTTTTATCAATTAGAAGATAGTGGACGCGAAGTCGAAAGCTTAAATCCAGCTTGGCGATTCACCCTAGATAAAGAAAGCTCGCTTATAAATGAGGCGTATAAGTGCGACTTTGATGACTCTAACTGGAGTGTAGTTTCGCTACCAAACGGACTAGAAGAGCTCCCTCTAGAGGCATCAGGAGGTGTAAACTATCAAGGAGGTGCATGGTATAGAAAACATTTCACACTCGATTCAAAATATGAGGGAAAACGAATTGTCCTCTATTTTGAAGCGATTATGGGAAAATCAAAAATATGGGTTAACGGTGAGTTAGTAAAAGAGCAATTTGGCGGCTACCTTCCTATTCCTATCGAGATAGATAGCAACCTTAAAGTTGGTCAAGAGAACATCATTACGGTGTGGTGTGACAACTCAAACGACCCAATCTACCCTCCTGGAAAACCTCAAGAGACTCTTGATTTTTGCTATTTCGGAGGCATATACCGCGATTGTTGGCTAATTTCGACAAGCAAAGAGACATATATCACTGACGAAAATATGGCCGATAAAGTTGCTGGAGGCGGAGTATTTGTTTCATATCCTAAAATCAGCGAACAAGAGGCTATTATTGAGGTTAAGTGCGATGTATTTGGCACTGGAACTCCCTACTTCGTTTTAAGAGATAGCAACAATGAGCTTATCTCAACCAACAAAAGTGGCACTTTCAAGATAAAAAAACCAAACCTTTGGACTCCTGAGACTCCATACCTTTATAATCTAGATGTAGTTATCCTTAAAAAAGGTAAGATAGTAGATGGATATACCAAAAGAATTGGTATTCGTTCGTTAGAATTTACTCATAACGAGGGTTTTATTTTGAATGGAAAACAATATCCTCGTAAACTTATGGGAGCTAATCGCCACCAAGATTTTGCTATTATAGGCAACGCATTAAGTAATAGCCTACACTATCGCGATGCCTTGAAGCTAAAAGAGGCAGGGATGGAGATTATCAGAAATGCACACTACCCTCAAGACCCTGCGTTTATGGATGCTTGTGATGAGCTAGGGCTATTTGTGATAGTAAACACCCCAGGTTGGCAATTCTGGAACGATGCACCAATCTTTGCAGAAAGAGTGTACAACGATGTTAGAAACATGGTTAGACGCGACAGAACTCGTCCTTGTGTAATATTCTGGGAACCTATATTAAACGAAACTTGGTACCCAGAGGAGTTTGCTAAGAAGGTACAAGAAATTGTCGAAACAGAACTTCCAGGAGCACGCACTGCTGCCGACTTAGCAGCTAAGGGAAGTCAATATTATAACATTATATTCACTCATCCTGGTGACTTTGAAAAAGACACTACTAAAGTATACTTCACTAGAGAGTTTGGCGATAATGTTGACGATTGGAGCTCACACAACTCAACTTCGCGTGTTGCTCGTCAATGGGGAGAAGCTGCACAACTTGTTCAAGCTATCCACTATGCCGACCCTGAATACCCTTATACAGCTTATGAGAGCATCTCTCAAACACCAGCATACCACATGGGTGGAACACTTTGGCACAGTTTTGACCATCAGAGAGGTTACCATCCAGATCCATTCTATGGAGGTATAATGGATGCTTTCAGACGACCAAAATACTCGTATTATATGTTCCAAGCGCAATCACAGCAGGTAGAACCTATGGTTTATATTGCGCATGAAATGACACCATTCTCATCTAAAGATGTGATTGTTTTCTCTAATTGCGAAAGCGTACGTCTTAAGACATTTTATGGCGACACTCTACGACTAACCGAGAAAGCAGGAAGGAAATTTACCTTTGAAAACGCCTTTGACTACATGACTAGCAAGGCTATAAACAGAGAGGGACGACAAAAAGATGTTGCCCTAGTTGCTGAGGGGCTAAACGAAGATGGCGAGGTAGTAGCTACAACACGTAGAGAGATGGCTAGACGCGCTGTAAAACTAAATTTGATAGTCGATACCATGACTATTTCACCTGTTGCAAATGGGAGTGATTTGGTTGTAGTAACTGCTCAAATGGTCGACCCAAGCGGAAACGTTAAACGATTAAACGATGCAATAGTTAAGTTTGAGATTGAGGGTGAGGGCACACTTCTAGGCAACAGTGAACAACAAACCAACCCTGCGCCAATTCTCTGGGGTGAGGCCTCAGTATTGGTTCAAACAACACTTAAAGCGGGCGAGGTTAAAGTAAAAGCTACTCTTATAGAGCAAGGAATTAACGCTCCTCAAGGAGGTGAGGTTACATTCAGCACTAAATCTCCTGAAGTAAACCAGATATACAGCCAATCAGAGGCTAAAGAGATGCGAAAAAGCGAAATTGTGCGCAACATAAAATCACACACCTCTACACTAGACAAATCTAAACTCGAAGAGCTTCTAAAAGAGGTTGAAGAGCAACAAGAGGCATTTGGCGAGAAACAACAATAATAACCTTAAAACTCAATATTATGTTTAACGAGAATGACATTAAGAAAATAGAGGCTCACGGCATTACACTAGCCACTGTAGAGCAACAAATCGAGAACTTCAAAAAAGGTTTTCCCTATTTATCAATTGTTAGAGCTGCCTCATGCGGTGATGGCATCATTAGCTACACAGCGCAAGAGTGTCAGCAAATGCTAGAGAGCTATGATTCGCTTATCAACAACAAGAAAATTGTTAAATTTGTGCCTGCATCGGGTGCAGCGACAAGAATGTTTAAAGCTGTATATGAATTTGTCGACCAAGACAAGCCAAACAAAGGGCTTGACTCTCTAATCGAACAGATCGAAGAGTGTGCTTTCTATTCAGATCTTGCTAAATGCATTAATGAGGGTGCAACTGCCAAACAGATAGCAAACGGAATCATATCTAAAGAGGGTTTAAATTATGGAGCACTCCCTAAAGGTGTGCTTAAATTTCACAAATATGGACAAGAAAGCCACACTCCATGCCAAGAACACCTTATTGAAGGGGCACTATATGGAGTAAGCCAAAACAGTAGCGTTAACCTACACTTTACTGTTTCTAGTGAATTTGAGGATAACTTCAAAACGATAGTAGACGAAATAACACCATCACTAGAGGCTAAATATGGGGTCAAATTTGATGTTAGCTTCTCTAACCAACTCTCTTCAACCGACACTATTGCAGTAACGATGGATAACGAACCTTTTAGAAACGAGGATGGTTCGCTTCTTTTCCGCCCTGCTGGACATGGTGCTCTGATAATGAACTTAAACAGCATTGATGCCGATATGATATTTATAAAAAATATTGACAACGTAGTTCATTGTGACCATATAGAGGACACTGTCACCTATAAAAAAGTGTTAGCAACAACACTGCTAAATCTTCAAAATAGAGTATTCGAGCTACTTAAAGAGCTAGAGAGTGGCAGCGAAGAGGCTATGGATAACGCAGCTACATTTATCAGCGACAAACTAGGGGTAACACTGCCTGAATTTAGATGTTTTGACATGAAATTAGAGTTTCTAATTGGATATCTTAACCGCCCAATTCGCGTTGCTGGCATGGTTAAAAACGAGGGTGAGCCAGGAGGTGGACCATTTTGGTGTAGCTCAGAAAATGGAGTCGAAAGCCTACAAATTGCTGAAAGCTCTCAAATCTCTCCATCTCAAATAGATCTAATGAAAACCGCATCACACTTTAATCCAGTAGATATTGTTTGCTCAACTAAAGATTATAGGGGGGATAAGTTTGATTTAACCCAATATGTAGACTACAACTGCGGATTTATATCTGAAAAATCAAAAGATGGCAAGGCGCTTAAAGCGCAAGAGCTTCCAGGTTTATGGAATGGAGCTATGGCTAATTGGATTACACTGTTTGTAGAGACTCCAATTTCAACATTTAACCCTGTTAAAGAGGTGGCTGATCTAATCAAACCACTCCACAAACAGGCATAAAACCTACAAGCATCAATCAATATTTAACAGATGAAAAAGATTTTTATTCTATTAATAGCTCTATTATCCACTCTAGAGTTAGCTGCACAACCGAAGTTCTGGACATGGTCTGGTTATGACAAGAACAGAGATTGGGAGTCATACTTCGAGGAGTTAAAAGATGTTGGAGTAACTGGACTACTGCTTAGCGCATCAAAGGAGGGTTACGAAAGATTGATTCCACTGGCTAACCAACATGGAATCGAGATTCATGCGTGGCTATGGATAATGAACAACGGAACAATTGCCGACAAACATCCCGAATGGTTAGACTATAACCAGCTAGGAGAATCAATTAAGGATAAAAAAGCGTACGTTGATTACTACAAGTTTTTGAATCCAATAATTCCTGGTGTGCAGGATGCAATTGTTGAGCATATTGACAACATAGCTTCAGTGGAAGGTCTAAAAGGAATAAGCTTAGACTATTGTCGCTATGTGGATGCAATACTTCCAACCTCACTATGGAAAAACTATAATGTTGTACAAACAGAGGTACTTCCTGAGTGGGATTACGGCTATCATCCCGACATGATAAATGCTTTTATCAAGAAACACGGCTACGACCCACTCACAGTTGAGGATATTAACAGCGATGAGCTATGGCACCAGTTTCGTATGGATAAAGTTAACGATATCGTCAAAAAGCTACGCAAAGTTGCCAAAAAACGAGGCATCGAACTAACTGCATCGCCCTTCCCTACTCCTGAGATGTCACGACAAATGGTGTATCAAGATTGGGGAGAGTGGAAATTAGATAGAGCATTTCCGATGATTTATAACGGCTTTTATTACGGTGATCTGAATTGGATTGCAAACTGCGTACGAGAGTGCCGAGAAGATATGTACTCAAAAGCTCACCTATATATGGGGATTCATGTTCCAGATTACAAAGGAGATGGTGACTTCTCCATCTTTGAAGCAATGGATACCGCATTCGAAAATGGAGCAGAAGGTATTTCATTCTACACTTTCGACTCATTAAGCAAAGAGCAAAAGGATGAGCTAAAAAGATATATAAAGAGTAAAAGATAGATATAAACACGTCATTTGACGTAATTTTACTAAAAAAATATCTTTTTTATCAATATATTAAAAAATAATTAATATATTTGTATCGTATAATGAGTAAACAAACAAGTATTAAGTTAATTTAAAACAGAACTATGTCATACGATTTAAATGCGATAGCATCGCAGTTTGCCCTAGACGGCAAAGTAAACGAGGTTAAACCTTTAGGTGAAGGATTTATTAACGACACATTTATCGTGAGCACTGATGGTGGTACACGTTATATTTTGCAGCGCAAAAACAAAAACATCTTCACTGATGTTCCTGCAATGATGAACAACATCAAACTTGTAACAGAACACATCAAAGCTAAAGTTGTTGCTGATGGTGGTGATCCACTTCGCGAGGTGCTTACTATTACACCTGCTGTAGATGGTAAACTATACTACGTAACTGAAGATGGCGAATTTTGGGCAGTATGCACATTTATCGAGGATACTATTGCATACAACTCTGCTGATACCCCAGAACTAGCTTATGCTGGTGCTAAAGGTATCGGTAAATTCCAAAAATTACTTTCAGACTTTACTGTTGAACTTACAAACATTCTTCCAGGATTCCACGACATGCGTTTCCGCTATGACCAATGGGATGAGGCTATCAAAAACGATGCTGCTGGCAGAGTAAAAGATCTTGCAACTGAGATTTCTTGGATTGAAAGCCGCAGAGCTGAGATGTTAGATTTTTGGACTTTAGTAGAGCAAGGCGTTATACCAAAACGCGTGACTCACAACGACACTAAAATCAACAACGTACTTTTCGACAAAGAGGGTAATGTGCTTTGTGTTATTGACCTTGACACAGTGCTTAGTGCAATTTGTCTAAACGACTTTGGTGATGCAATTCGCTACGTTTCAAACACTGGTGCAGAAGATGATAAAAACCTTGACAACGTATCAGCTGATATGAACCTTTTCAGAGGTTACACACAAGGATATCTTTCAGAAGCTGCTGCTTTCTTAACTGAAAAAGAGATTGAATATCTAGCGTTCTCTGCTAAATTTATCACATTTGAGCAAGTTCTTCGTTTCTTGATGGACTACATTAATGGCGACACTTACTACAAAATCAAATATGCTGATCACAACCTAGTTCGCACACATGCTCAATACAAGCTTCTTCAAAGCTTAGAAGAGAACATGCCAGAGATGGAAAAAATAGTTAAAGAAGAGGTTGAAAAGTATAATTAATACAATCATGATAGCATCTAAGGTTTTAACACCTACTAGCAGCGACCAAATAGAGAAGGTATTTTCACAAATGCCTTCTCTTAAAATAGACAATGTTAACTGGCCAGAGGATTACCCTGCTAAACCAGAGGTAGAGTTCTCACTTTTCCATGATGGCGATAATCTATATCTTCGCTATAATGTAAAAGAGAAATACACTCTTGCAAAGGTTAGCAAAGATCATGGTGAGGTATGGACCGACTCATGCGTTGAGTTTTTCATTAAATTTGATGAGTCTGGCTACTACAACTTTGAATTTACGTCAATCGGCAAAGGGCTAGTATCTTTCCGCCAAAGTAGAGACAATGCACAGCCAGCTTCAGAAAGCATCATGGCTCTAATCGAGCGCACACCAACAATCGGAAGTGAACCATTCGAAGAGATTCAAGACACCGAGTGGAGTCTTACTCTAAAAATCCCCAAAGAGGCCTTCTTTGCACACAAATTAGAGACTCTATCAGGGGTTAACGCTAAGGCAAATTTCTACAAATGTGGAGATAACCTAACCGAGCCTCATTTCCTATCGTGGAATAAGATTGATATGCCAACTCCGAACTTCCATGTACCACAATTTTTCGGTCAAATAGATTTCGAGTAAATTTCAGGCAACTTTCGCCTTTCTAACGCAAAAAACAATAGCTATTAACTTCATAATGAAGTTAATAGCTATTGTTTTTTTATTTATCACATGCAATAAAACTGCTCTAACTGGAGTATATAACACCCCTTATGACTCAGAATCAGGAAGTAATAATATCGCATTATTTTACTGTCTCGGTTATAAAACTAGTAGTAGTAGTAGTACCTCGACCACTTCTGCTATCTTCCAAACTACTTATACTACTACCACTAATTATAAAAGCGTGTTTTACTGATATGGCGATAACTGCGAATTTAGAACCTCTTATCTTTTTGTAAATTATGGTACAAATACAGCAGCAAAAAAATGCTGCACCAGTAATCCCAGTACAAGAGTAAGATCACAAAAGAGTCAAAAAAACAGAGTACATAACTCAGAAGAGGTTATCTTGATTATAGGTCAAGATAGCCTCTAATATTAACAGAGAAGAGAGATTCATTTGAAAATGTAATAAACGATGATAGATATTTGCTCAGCAAAAGAATTATTTATACCTTTGCTAAGTTTTACTTAAATAGATATCATGAAATACGATTTTGATAAAGAGATAGAGCGCAGAGGTACAAACTGCGAAAAATATGACAATCTTAATGCTGTTTTTGGTTGTTGTGATATTATTCCTGCGTGGATTGCTGACACCGATTTTGCTACGCCTGATTTCATAATGGAAGCCGTTAAAAAAAGAGCTGAGCACTCGGTTTTGGGCTACTCTTTTAGAAGCGAAAGCTACCACAAATCAATAATCGATTTCTTGGAGAGAAGATCTGGATGGAAAGTAGAGAAAGAGTGGCTTGAATTTTCACCAGGTGTTGTGTGTGGCATATCATATATGATACAGCTACTCTCTGAGGTTGGCGATAATGTTGTTATTCAACCTCCAGTGTATCCTCCGTTTGCAAGATGTATAAACGCAAACAAACGAAATATTGTAAACAACCCTCTTGTTTGGAATGGTAATGGCTATGATGTTGATTTTGAAGATTTAGACAAGAAATTAGAGGGCTCGAAACTACTGATTTTATGTAGTCCTCACAACCCTACTGGCAAGGTTTACACAAAAGAAGAGCTTACAAAAATGGGGGAACTATGTATTAAGCATGGAGTGAGAATCGTTTCGGATGAGATTCATAGCGATATTATCTTCTCAGGAGTAGAGTTTTCACATATTGGCGCAATATCAAAAGAGATTGCCGATATAACCACTACCCTATTAGCCCCTAGTAAAACATTTAATATCGCAGGTTTATCGACCTCGGTTGCAATTATACCAAATAGTCAAACAATGAAACTATATCGCGAAAGTGGCGATACTCTTCATGTTGATCAAGGTAATATATTTGGTGCTGTTGCTCTAGAGTCTGCCTACACTCATGGCGATGAGTGGTTAGATAGCCTATTAATATACCTTGAAGAGAATGCAAATTTTGTTGTTGAATATATCACTCAAAACATGCCAAACATAGGGTGTTACAAGCCACAATCTACATTTCTCATGTGGTTAGACTGCACTAAATTGGGCATGTCGTCTGACAAGCTTTGCCAATTTATGGTTCAAAAAGCTAAGGTTGGGCTAGGCAAAGGTTTGGATTTTGGAATAGAGGGAGAGAAATTTATCAGACTAAATATTGGCACAACTAAAAAACAGCTCAAAACTATCCTCGATAGAATGAAGAGCGCGTATGACCAAATTGAATTTTAAATTAGGCAGCATTAACTTCAATTATTAAATATCGAAAAAAATAACTACTTTTGCATCAAATAAAATTGCAAAGAAACGATAATTTTAAGTAAACTATGCTAGTAAATATTGAAGAGAGAGCAACTAAGGCTATGGAGCTATTCACCAAAGGATATAACTGTAGCCAATCTGTCGTGATGGCTTATAGCGACTTTTTAGATGTTGACAACGATTTATTAGCAACCATCTCAGCACCATTTGGTGGAGGTATGGGCAGATTGAGAGAGGTTTGTG
>JAWXTQ010000067.1:0-10964 GCA_044433405.1 Rikenellaceae bacterium | reverse complement strand
GATAATTGAAAATTTAATATAAACAATATGAAACAAAAAACACTACTTCACACACTTCTAGCACTATTGTTAGCGTCGTGTACAACAGCACCTAAGCAGGTTGACAGCAATATCTACTCAATAAACTCCCTGGTGGTTTTAGATGAAGCCGTAGAGACTAATCTTTCGGAAATTGCTACCAATTTGCAAGTTGTGCAGCTTGAAACATTGGATGAGTGTCTTGTTGGAAATGTACCTATTGTATATCTTGTAGATTCATTGCTTATTGTAAATAGTATCTATACTCCTGTATATGTTTTTAATGCTGAGAATGGGAAATTTAAATATGATATAAGTGGATATAATGACAAAGATGCTAAAGGATATAGTACTACTCCTAGGCCAATGATTATCAATGAAGAGAAGAATGAGATATATCTAGAAAAAAATAGAGGTTTAGTTGTTCGTGACTATATAACGGGTGAATACAAACGTCAATTAGCATATAGCGGTTCCTTTAAGTATCAATACCATAAAATTGTTAATGATACAACTTTTTTAGTTTCATTGATGAATTATACCAAAACAGACAATAGTACTCTAAATTTAGTTAAACAAGAAGATTGTTCTATTATTAAAGAGTATGGTTTTTTTGACTCAAACGACTTTGAAGGGAGTAGCAGAGCCTACTTTTTTCAGTGTATGTATGATTACAAAAATATAATTGGATATACATATTTTAAAAACGATACAATTTTTGGATTTGACAAAACAACGCTCACTCTAAAGCCTAGATTTAAGTTGAATTTAGGAAAGTATTTAACACCAGAAGATGTAAATAAAGATGCTGAGAAACCAATGTATAGTAGCTATTTAAATGCTGCAAATGTCTTGGAGAGCAACCGCTATCTTTTTATTAGATATTCAATGGGTAGTAGCTATTTCTTATTCTTTGATAAAAAGAGAGGTGAATCGAGATACATTGGAGGGAAAGAAGGAGAAATAAAGAGTTTTAAAAATGATCTGTTAGGCTACGGTCAATTCTTTCCTAGTTTCATCACAAGTGATGGAAAAAAAGCATATACAATTACTCAGGCTATAGACTTCATAGAGATGGTAGGTGAGGCGAAAGCAGCCCAAATGGGCATAAAAGAGGATGATAACCCAGTGATTATGATTGTCGACTTGAAAGAGTAATAAACAAAGTAGAATTTACAAGAGAGGAGCGCATAATAAATTAAAAATAACTGTAATTTTTTCTAACATTTTTTGTACTCGGGTTTAATTGGGAATAATATAGATCATAAGCTTTACTTACCAATAACTTCAATATCTATCATGGATAAAGGAACAGAAGATAGCAATGGTGTTATAATGGTAATTCATTTAAAAAAATAATTTGCAAGAATATTAAAAACGCTGCACACTAACTATTATGTGGTAAGTAATATCACGGAGAATGATTAATATCTTTTTATAGAGCCAAAAATAGGAATAGTTTTTATTTCGTTGTCATACCAAAGGTATGAAACATAAGAAATAAAAACTATTCCTACAAGCGTGAGCTTTAGCTCATGCGGTGAAAACCGCTATAAACAAGCAAACTCATGCGGTAAAAACCGCTATAAACAAGCAAGCTCATGCGATGAAAGCCAACAAAGAATTCAGCTTGATTCATTAGTATTGCTTAATAATAACATCGCTAACAAACAGCTCTGCTCCTTCTGATTGGATTTGTATTTTGCCTTTGCTAGGTCTGATTTGTGAGCCGTAGTTGATGAATTTACCATTTAAGAATACGTAAATCTCATCGCCAATAACTACGCATTCTAGTACATTCCATTCACCGTGAGGGTTTTCGATGTCGTTAGCACCAACAAATCCTTTAACATCTTTCCAATCTTTGTCTACGTTAATCCAGTCAAGTCGTCCGTCGGCTACGATTGTGTGTGTTTTACCATTTATTGGGTCGAAAAAGTATCCTCCCTCTTCAACTCTCATTTTGCTAGTTAGTGCAAACTTGTCTGAGCCATTGCCAATAACGATGAAATCGCCAGTACGACCTTCAATAACGTTAACTTCGATAGAATTCATCCAGCAATTAGATGATGCTCCGTCTTCGCCAATTGAGTGAAATAGTAGGCCAGAATCGCGTGCGCTGTTAATACGTGGACCCCAAGTTTTTTCGCCCCATTTATAGCGGAAAGTAAATTTGTAGTTTTCGTACTCTAGGTCGGTAGTGATGCAACCCCACTCCTCACCAGTGATGTGTATAACTCCATCTTCAACAGTAAAAACCCCATTAGGATCAACATTTTTACCTCTATTGGCGATGTAGGTATACCAATTTTCGAGATCCTTGCCATTAAACAACTTAGTAGCTCCCTCTTCTAGCTCTAATTGAGATGTTTGTGCGTTAGAGCTAAGTGTGCATGCGAGTATCATGCACGCAAATAGAAAAATTTTCTTCATGATTTAGTTTAAAATATTAGTTTTTATTAATCGTACAGATTGCAAATTCCATAAAAGATATTAGTTTAAAATATCTATGTGACTTTTCTAGAAGGCCATTTGGAAACCTACGCCTAACGTCTCCTTGAATTGAAGCTTTTGAGTTTTAGTTCCGTCAGCTTGCTCAATAAGGATATTATCATCATAAATTAGGCTAGTGCTAATTGTAGCAGAAAACCATTTATTAATCTTCATGTTAACTTGAACATCCCAGTTAACATCAACATTTTGAGGGTTTAATAGATAATCAGAGAATAGTGATAAACGGCTAAATACGTTAATATTTTTTATAACTTCGTATTGAGCTTCCATTTGTAGGTTAGCACCAAACTCTGTAAACATGTGGCTACCTGGGTCAACACCATATTGACCTTCAGCTGACAATATATCGCTAGTTAAGAATACACCGCGCCATGAAGTTGGAGTGAAAGTTGCTACAAACCATGATTTAGGTGTCCAAGTCAAACCAGTACCAATTGTTAAATAACCTGGAGACATAAAGTTTGAAATATAGGTTCTAGGGTCAGTATTGTAGTTGTAACCTGCATCAAACTGTGTTTGAAATGTGGTTAACGCACTTAAATATAAGTTTTTTGCTATACCATAGCCATAAGTAGATGATAAGTATAGCTTATCACTAGTCTTTTTTGAACCATCACTCTTTGTGTTGTTTAAACCATAGGCAAGCTCAATTCTGTTGTTCCACAACTGTTTGTCCTTTTTGTAATCTGCGGCATAATCAAATGTTAGGTTGAAGCCAATAGCGTTTTCACCCCCTGCTGACCAGTTGCTTAGGTTCACTTGATTTAGTGTAAGGCCTGTATTACCTAATAATGACCAATACGAAGTGTCTTGAGCTTCCTGAGCTCTAGAACTAAAAGATATTCCCACTACTGCTAGTAGTGATAATAGTAATGATTTTTTACGTAACATGTTTTTTTATTTTTATAAAGATAGTGCAAATTTAATGATTATACTTAAATAATGCAAAAAAATTAATCTATAATAAACGCAGAGGGAACAATAAAAGTGTTTATTTGTTCTATTTCTGTTTTTGTTTGCTCTACAAATCGTTTGTGTTCTGCACTCTCAGGGTTGAAAGGGCGGTGATTTAAACGTCGTTGAATGTTTTCTACCTTTTTTATTACTTTTTGAGCATCGTCGCTAATGAGTTGGTCGTGAAATAACTGCCAGACATACTCTACCCCTAGTGGTGATGGGTGAATCATGTCGTCGGCATAGAAGCGATAGTCGCGTAATTCGTCGTTAAATATCTCATAAGCAGGAAAATAGTCGACATTGCTGTATTTAGTAGTTAGTTCATTTACTGCTATCAAGAGATGCGATTTTGATATAGAGTTTTGGGTAAATCCATCCTTCGAGTAGCGCACAGGGCTAATTGTAAAGATAATTCTTTTTGATTTAAAGAAATCTTGTTCAAAAAGTGTTGAGAACATCCCCTCTATTTCGGTGTGATTAAGCAGCCTTTTTTCAAAAAGTGAGGCTTTGAACTTATGGCAATTTGCAACGGCTCTATTGTTCTCTTTTAGGTAGTAGCAGTGTGCTGTGCCAAGTGTAATTATTATTGTGTTACTGTCTATTATGAAATTATGGCCATTTTCGATGGCTGAATTAATTGACGATTGCACTGACAGGTTGTCGCTGCCATTAAATAGTGTATTGGCCGCAAACGCTCCATATACTCCATTTTGTTCAAATAGGTCGTCGAGCTTTAACAGTCGCTTCTTATGTAAAATTGTCAGCGTATCAACCACCGATTGAGGATTATATATTGTGCCCAGTGGATTGCAAAGAGTGTTAAATTTTCGATATTGGAGCTTTTCATTTATATTCGAAACAAAACATGATCCAATCATTAAAATCTTGCTAGTGTAATCAATTTTAGAGCTGTACTTAATTCTCTCGATATTTGTTTGTAGAAGCATAACTGTTGTTTTTTTAAATTATTGCAAAGTTACAAAAAAAGTAGATGATAAAATATATTATTGCTTTTGGGAGGATGATTTTTGTTTTTTGAGGAGAGGATTTTTAATTACAGGATTTTTTTTATATATTTGTTGTTAAATAATAAATGTACACTAACATGGAAACAGTAGAAAATCGTTTTATTAGATATGCTAAAGTTGACACACAAAGTGACGCTAGCTCAGCTACTTCACCTTCAACTGCGAAGCAATTTGATCTATTAAAACTCTTGAAAAAAGAGCTTGAATCGCTATCACTTTCTGATATTTCACTTAGCGATGAGGGGTATCTTTATGCAACATTAGAGGCAAATAGTTCTAAAATTACGCCTGTAATTGGGTTGATAGCGCATGTTGATACATCTCCTGATATGAGCGGCAAAGATGTAAAACCACGTATTATAGAGTATAAAGGTGGCGATATAACTCTTAACAAAGAGCTTAATATTGTTACTAAATTTGCTGATTTTCCTGAGTTAGAAAACTATATCGGTCAAAAGTTGATAGTTACTGATGGAACTACACTGCTTGGCGCTGACGATAAGGCTGGTATTGCTGAGATAATCACAGCAATGGAGTATTTTAAAAATAATCCAGATGTTGAGCACGGCACAATTAAGATTTGTTTCACTCCTGATGAGGAGATAGGTCGAGGTCCGAATCATTTTGATGTTAAAAAATTTGGGGCTGATTTTGCCTACACATTTGATGGTTCGTCACTAGGCGAAATTGAGTATGAAAACTTTAATGCGGCTTCGGTTGATATCGAAATACAAGGGCGAAATGTACATCCAGGTTATGCTAAGAATAAGATGTTAAACGCTTTTAGAGTCGCTTTAGAGATTGATTCGTTGCTGCCTAGCAACGAAAGACCAGAGACAACTAGCGGACATCAAGGGTTTTACCACCTAACTTCTATAGGAGGAAGTGTTGATAAAGCATCTATGAACTATATTGTGCGTGACCATGATGATGATAATTTCAAAAATAGAGTAGAAAGATTTAGTATTCTAGCTAATACTATCAATGGTAAATATGGCAACAAATGTGTTACAATCTCTGTTACTCAGCAGTATCGTAATATGCGTTCTGTGATAGTGAATGGCAATATGCACGTTGTTGAGCATGCAGTTGATGCAATGGAGAAATGCGGCATTAAACACGTTATCAAGCCAATTAGGGGAGGTACTGATGGTTGTAGATTGTCGTTTATGGGATTGCCAACTCCAAATATTTTTGCAGGTGGTGAGAATTTTCATGGTAGGCATGAGTTTGTATCTATCGAGGTTATGAATAAAGCTGTTGAATTGGCAATCGAAATTTGCAAAGTTTAATTTATGGCTGTAGATATAACAATATACACAGACGGCTCTGCTCTGGGAAATCCAGGGCGAGGAGGTTATGGGGTTGTGATGATGTCGGGAAAGTTCAGAAAAGAGCTATCTCAAGGGTATACCCTTACAACAAACAATCGTATGGAATTGCTTTCTGTAATTGTTGCGCTTGAGACCCTAAAAATTGAGGGGTCAAATGTGACTATCTATAGCGATAGTAGTTATGTTGTTAATTCCATTGAGAAGAGATGGGTTTTTGGATGGCAACAGAAAAACTTTGTTGGCAAAAAAAATGAGGATTTATGGCGTAGGTTTTTGGCTATATATCCGCGCCATAATGTGAAAATGGTGTGGGTAAAAGGGCATAGTTCTATTGCTGAAAATGAGCGTTGTGATGTGCTTGCTAGGAGTGCTGCAAGTTCACCTAATCTGCTAGTCGATGAAGGATATCAAGGCTAAAAAGTAGAAACACCCACAATATATATAACTATGGCAATATACACAAAAACTGGAGATAAAGGATTGACCTCTCTGATTGGTGGTGAGAGGGCATCAAAAACTGACCTTCGAATTGAGGCGTATGGAACGGTTGATGAGCTATCATCATTTATAGCTAATCTTTACGACTCAATTATTGAGCAAAATTTAGAGTCTATTTTTGAGGAGCAACTTAGTGAGATTGTCTATATCTTAAATCGTTTGATGGATATTGAATCTCTCTTTGCTGCCGACAAGTCAATGTATGATTCTTTGCCTAATATATCTGAAAACGATATTATTTTGCTCGAAAAATCTATTGATAAGATAAGTTTAGAGATACCAAAAATATTTAAGTTTACTCTGCCTATAGGTCACACATTAGTATCGAAAGCTCATATTTGTCGCACTGTGTGCCGTCGTGCAGAGAGGGAGGCGTTGCACTGTAAATCAACGTTTGACATCTCACAGAATGCTATTTGTTATCTAAATCGTCTGTCAGATTATCTCTACTCATTGTCTCGTTTGATTACATTTAGGCTAGAAATCAAGGAGACACTTTGGCAAGGAAAATCGCAAGTTTAATATTTTTTTAATCTTACAAGATTGTAAATAGAAATTCTTTATGTATATTTGCAATCAAAATTTTAAAATAATATAAATATAAATAGAGTATGTATTGGACTTTAGAGTTAGCATCAAAACTAGAAGATGCACCATGGCCAGCAACTAAAGAGGAGCTGATTGACTATGCAGTGCGCTCAGGTGCACCATTAGAGGTAATGGAGAACCTGCAAGAAATAGAGGACGAAGGCGAAATGTACGATAGCATTGAAGATATTTGGCCTGATTATCCTAGTAAAGACGACTTCTTCTTTAATGAAGATGAATATTAATTCACTGAAAATAACATAAAATATAATAGTTTTATGTTATTTTTAATTTTTATAAAAACACACCAAATATTATGAATATTTTGAGAAAGATTTATGACTGGGTGCTTAAATGGGCAGACAGTAAGTGGGGTGCGTATGCTCTGTTCTTTTTGGCATTTGCTGAATCGAGCTTCTTTCCAATACCGCCTGATGTGTTGCTGATTGCACTATGTTTAGGTCTTACAACGCGTTCGTTTAGATACGCCTTGATTGCAACTGCTGGTTCGGTGGCTGGTGCGGCGGCTGGTTACGCTATTGGTCATTATGCTTGGATTGCAAGCGATGGAGGAATGACTCAGTTTGCCAACTTCTTTTTCAACAATGTGCCTGGTTTTACAATGCAGGTATATGAGGAGATTTGTAATTGGTATGCGAAATATGATTTCTGGGTGGTATTCACCGCAGGGTTCACACCAATCCCTTACAAAGTAATCACTATCACTTCGGGGGTGTTTGATATCAACTTTATGATTTTTATAATTGCATCTATTGTGAGTAGAGGAGCAAGGTTCTTTATAATAGGAACTTTAATTTGGAAATTCGGTGCTCCAATTAAGGTGTTTATAGACAAATATTTTAATATCCTAGCATTAGCTTTTACGGTGTTATTAATTGGAGGATTTACAATTATAAAATATATATTCTAAAATGATTGTTAAAAAATTAGGCCTAATTGGATTTCCATTAGGCCACTCTTTTTCTAAGAGATATTTTACCCATAAATTTGAATCAACCTCTTTGTGTAATTGGAGTTACCACAACTATCCAATGGAGAGTGTTGATCAGATTAGAGAGGTGCTTAGCGCAAATCCCAATCTCGTGGGTTTTAATGTGACTATTCCTCATAAAATTGCAATTATTCCTTACCTCTCTGAGATTGACCAGAAGGCTAAAAGTATTGGTGCGGTAAATTGTGTAAAGGTTTTAAGTGACGGTCGATTGGCTGGCTATAATACCGATTTTACTGGATTCAAGGTTGCTCTGCTTGATATGATTGGCTCAGAGCGTCCTAACGCAATAGTTCTAGGAACTGGAGGTGCAAGCAAAGCTGTTATGGCAGTGTTAGACTCTTTAGAAATGGAGTATACTCTTGTTTCTAGAAATTCAGGGGCTAATCAGATAAGTTATGATCAGCTTAGCGATGAACTTATTAGCTCATCAAAGCTAATAATCAATGCAACACCTCTTGGGATGTATCCTAAAATAGATGGAATTCCTCAGATTAATTATAGCGCAGTAGGTTCTTCTCATTTTCTTTTTGATTTGATTTTCAATCCAGATGAGACTAGATTTATGCGTGAGGGCAGAGTTAGAGGAGCAGTGGTTAAGAATGGATATCAAATGCTAGTTGAGCAGGCCGAAGCGTGGTGGAGTATAATCAACAAGTAGGTGATTGCTTGCTCTAAAATAGGTTACTTATAATCACTATATGAAACAATTAATTTCAAAAGAGTTTAAATACCACTATAGGTCTATCATTAAACTAGGAATCCCAATTATCATCGGACAGATTGGGATTATACTTGTTGGGATTATAGATAATGTTATGGTTGGGCGATTTGCAACCGACGATTTGGCGGCGGCCTCATTTGTAAATAGCGTGTTTAATATCCCCATCTTTATGGGGCTTGGTTTTGCGTATGGGTTAACCCCATTAGCAGGTCAATTTTTTGGGCAATCAAACCATTCGCGGCTGGGCTCTCTACTTAAAAATAGCCTTCTTTTAAACTTTCTCTTTGGCCTGCTTCTAACTGGAGTTATGCTTTTGATTTGGTGCAATATTGATAAACTTGGGCAACCTTCTGAGTTAGTGCCACTGATCAAAAGATACTACATGCTCCATATTGTCTCTATTGTGTTTATTATGTTGTTTAATGGGTTTAAACAATTCTCTGATGGCGTAAACGACACTAAAACGCCAATGTATATTATGCTTTCGGCAAATGCGCTAAACATAATCTTTAACTTTATCTTGATTTATGGAGTTGACGGTGTAGTTCAACCCCTTGGAGTTGTTGGCGCAGGTGTTGCCACTCTAATATCTAGGGTGTATATGTTAATTGCATTTCTAATAATCTTTTTCACCTCTCCTAAATTCAAAACCTATAGAGACAGTTTTGTTGCATCTCGGTACAATTTGCCCGATAGCGTGGAGCTAGGGCGCATGGGCTCGATGGTTAGCTTGCAAATGGGAATGGAAACATCGCTTTTTAGCATTACTGGTGTGATGATTGGGTGGATTGGTACCGCTGAGCTCGCCTCTCACCAAATTTTAGTCGCTATATCCACTATTGGCTTTATGTTCTACTATGGAATTGGTGCAGCTATTGCTGTTAAGGTGAGCAATTATTACGGTAGAGGCGAATATAGCAACATCAACCTAACAGCTAAGGCTGGCTCAAATATCATTATGGGTGCTGCCTTAATGGTGTCAATCTTGCTCTTGATTGTTCGCAAGGATGTTGCACTCCTGTTCACATCTGATCAGCAGATTATAGATATCGTATCAATTATGGTATTTACACTAATAACATATCAATTTGGTGACGCACTACAGATTACCTATGCCAACTCTTTACGAGGTATTTCTGATGTGGTTGTGATGGCAGCAATCTCTTTTGTTGGCTATTTTGTCATTGCTATTCCAGTAAGTTATATTTGCGGTTTTGTGCTCAATTGGGGGCTGCAAGGCGTATGGATTGGATATCCTGTAGGGCTAACATTAACTGGTGTTGCAATGTGGTATAGATTTAATCATATCATTAAATCTAAGGGTTGTCTGCTTAGTGGTGATTTAGCGAGTTAGGATAGAGTGTTTTGCGTAACACTATCTCTATATTGAAGGATTAATACATTTTGTACCTGATTTTCTGACTATTTATTTGAAAGTAGAGTTTGTTTTTAATTTTTTTCATTATCTTTGGACATTTAATACAAAAAACAAAATCTAATATTATGAGAACATCTGAATTACAACTCTATTCTTTAAGCTATTCGCAAGCTAAGACCTATCTTCTAGCTTTAGCATTTGTTGTTGGCAATGTCTTACTGCCACAAATTGCACATTTAGTTCCGCAAGGTGGATTTATCTTTTTGCCTATATATTTCTTTACTCTTTTGGGTGCATATAAATATGGCTGGAGAGTTGGGCTTTTAACAGCCATCTTTTCACCTTTAGTAAACAATATGCTTTTTGGTATGCCAATGATAGAGGTGTTACCTGCAATATTAGTAAAATCAACGCTTTTAGCTCTTGTCGCTGGCTTTGCAGCAACTCACTTCAAGAAAGCATCTTTAGCTATCCTATCTCTAGTAGTAATCTCTTACCAAGTTGTAGGCACTTTAGTTGAGTGGGCGATAGTTGGTGATTTCATGCTTGCAGTGCAAGATTTCAGAATTGGAATCCCAGGAATGCTACTTCAAATTTTTGGAGTATACTTCATAATAAAATATATTGCCAATAAATAAGCAATCGAGCCTGTACACAGGAGAAACGCAGTTTCTCCCAAAGGGGTCTCTGACCCCTGCCGTCCGCAAGGACAGTCCAGATCTCAAACTCGCCACCGCCCGTTAAAAGCACTTTTTGCGCAGCAAAAAGTGCTCTGTGGCGTGATGATAAAAACCTAAACCTTTAAGCGATAGGTTGAGTTTTTTATTTTAGAATAACAGTGTTATTATTGGTGATGTGTTTTTTTTGATTCTTAAATTCAGTTCTTTTAAAATTCATTTCTTTTAATTTTCTT
>JAWXTQ010000066.1:0-11159 GCA_044433405.1 Rikenellaceae bacterium | reverse complement strand
ATCGCCCCCTCTTTGACATCAGAGACATACTCCATATCAAAAGGTTTTATCTGATTTAAATCTCTATCAACAACACCCCATATGTTATTTACGGATAATGCAATAAGATTATTGTTAAAATCATTTATTATATCACACAGCGCTGGTAGTAAAATCCTCCCGTCTTTATCACACAAACCATACTTCTCTTTTTGTTGGTCAAAAAACAGATCTTCCACTCGCGTTGAGGGTCTCTCACGCCACATTTTTAGATTATGCAACCAATCATATAGATTCGCTACCTGCGGAGTGGGTGATTCTAGAAGTGCAAAGAACTCTCTTTCAACAATCGACCCTCTAAAAAATGCTTTAGCATTATTATAAACTTCACAACTTCCTAGATGTAGTTTATCGCTATTAAACATCAAAAAGTCTCCATTATTGTGGCTATTGTAAAATGTTAATGATTTTTCAGCCACCATAAGTGTTGCAATGATAACAAGCAGAGGGAAATCATCTAGATGATTGTTGTAGTAGTATACATCACGCATATAGTGACGATATCCCTGAGTTCCAACCTCCGAAGTGGGCGATTTTAGAAGTGATGGGATATAAATATTATTAAAATCAACCAATTTTAAATTACCGTCATTAGTCACAATAATGTTGTCGCATTTAATGTCGCCATGCGAGAACTCTTGCTCTATGAGCCACGTTGCAAGCTCAATCAAACTATCTAACACGGAGGTTATATTACTATACTCACCATAATACACCGACTCTGCCACATATTGTGTAAGCGAGACTCCCTCTATCCATGGATACAATTCGACGCTTAGAAGATGTTCCCTATCAGTAGAATCAAATACACGAAACTCGTTGAGAAGCAACTTAGTGCAAAACAGATAGTTTTGATCTTGTTGTGATACGTATGTATTTATAAGCTGCAAAGCAGATTTAAACTCATCACTACTATTCTCATAACATTTAAGTGCATGTAAACTACCTTGATAGCTAACTTTTGCGACTATCGAATTATTTCCCACATAAAAATTGGGGATACCATCGCTATCAACCAACACCTCAACTCCTTTTAGAGAATTGAAACGCTCATTTGGATTTAACAATGCATCAACCAAACACTTTATATCTATTTGTCGGAAATGTGCCACCTACTATTTTGTTTTAAAGCTCTTTTTTAACAATAAATTACCTCTATTATCACGATAAGTCACCTCAACACGCCTAACTCCTTTAAACGATTTTGCATCAATCTCATGAGTAAATTTCTCCTCTGGTGCTAATTTTGAGGTGGTAAATGTCACTGTTCCAACTGCACCTTTACGTTTATAAAGGGTATAAGTTGCTCTAACACCGTCAATATCTACAGATTTAAGATTTTGAATCTCAATAACATTCTCTATTAGCAGTGATTCAATAGGGGCGAAATAGCTAGCAAAACCACTATTAGAGAGAAGCGTTGTATTATTAAAGAATACTCCACTTATCTGCTCATTAGCCTCGATAATATCCCACTTATCATCCAATTTTTTGGTGTCAAAATCCATAATTATCGTAGGATGAGGCGTTGTTGATTTATAACGTTTAAGCTCATTATAACTAAGATTGTCAGCTAAGAATATATCGGTATTCCATTCGCGATCTGCACCCTGATATATGATTGGTCGATTTTGATTCATAGCTTTTAGAGCCAGATAACTCTCATACATATTATAACCATTACCACCATCCTCACCCAAAGAGAATGCTATAACGCTTGGGTAGCTCTTAGAGGCTTCAAGCACATTTAGCGTACGCGACAAATACTTCTCAACCATAAAACGGTTATTCGACAAGCCATACAATAAATTATTAGGCGTTAGTGAACTATTAATGTTTGCACTATTTATAATATAAACTCCCAATCTATCTGCGAAGCCATAAAAATCTGCACTCTGCGCCCCTACTACCCACAGAGCATTAAGTCCAGAAGCTTTAACTCTATCAAAAAAGCGTCTTAAATCTGTAGTATCACTAGGAATATCTGATTGTTGAAGCGTTAAGCCAATAATCTTCTCAGGGTTATTATTAATGTAGAGTTTATCATCACGAACATCCACCTGTCTAAAACCAATATTAAAACGGGCAATATCGGTGTAACGCATCTCACGCTGCACTTTAATCACTACACTGTATAGGTTTGGTTCGCTTGAGCTCCATTTTTTCACATCTAACAAAGTGGTATTAAAGTAGACTGTATCGTTAATTTTCATATTGAGTTTACTATACTTACTTTGGCTATCAATAACCTTATCTGTACTATCACGCAACTCAAAAAAGAGTCTTACTTGAGCTGGGTTGAGATAGTGAGTTCTGATTATTGCGCCAAACTCTAATAATCCATTTTTAAAGGTTGGATCAAATGAAGTCTTAACAATATAGTCACGCAGTTGAACCTTCGGTGCAGACCACACTCTCACATCACCACCAATTGAAAGAGAAGCAAACTGATCACCTGACTCTAGATAGCTTGCTACGCTATAAGCATGCGAAACAACTGCAAGAGTATTTATTCCTTCACGCGTAAATTTGGTTATATCAAACTCGCAATTGGCTTTAGAATCCTCGTTATAGCCAACTTTTTCACCATTTACATATATAGTTGACGCTCCTGAGAGTTGGTTAAATGTGATAAACATTTGACGCTCATCCCAAGTCATTGGTATTTTAAAATTATTTCTATAAACGACCACTGGGTTAACATCAGGCAGAGCAGGCTCAAATTTGGCTTTCACGCTCTTCATGCTGCTCTTGTTTAAGAGCTTTTTTGAACCTAATTGGTAACTATCCCAGCCGCTATCATCATAATTATCTTTAACAACATCTAGGCTAAACTTCTGGGATGAGTTGTAGTATTTATATCTCCACCCATCTAATAGAGGTTGATAAAAGTGCGAATTATTTATATCACCACTCTCAAAATCTTTGATTTTTGAGAAAGGGTAAAACTCAACCCTAGGCCCTACAGTGTTGACACTATCAACACCCATTGAATATAAGGAAGCGAAATCTGAGACACTATTTTGGCTATAACATATTGAACAAAAAAGAGATAATACTATAAAAACACTAATTAAAAACTTATTCATAATAAAAATTTTACATTTAAGTTACAAAGCTACAATAAAAATACGAGAAACTAAAATAATAATCTTTATCCAATTACAATTTAGACAAAAAAACAAAAAAACAGTTATTTTTCAAGATAGGTGAAAGTTACTAGATAAATTTTATTATATTTGCAGCATTAATAAACAAATCTACTTATTTAATGAATAAATTATTATTAGCAACTCCACTGCTCGGAACCGCTCTATTTGCAGGTTGTAACAACGCTACAAAGAGCAACGAAGCTCCAAATGTAATCTATATTTTAATGGACGATTTAGGTTATGGTGAATTAGGATCATACGGTCAAGAACTTATCGAAACACCAAATATCGACAAATTAGCCCAAAATGGAATACGCTTCACTCAAAGCTATTCAGGAGCACCAGTTTCAGCACCTGCGCGTTGCGTATTGCTAACTGGCAAGCACACTGGGCACTCAATTGTGCGTGGCAACGACGAATTTGGCAGTCGTGGTAGCGTATGGAGTCATGAGGCTATGCTTGCCGACTCAACCCTAGAGGGTCAATTTGCTATGCCTGCGACCACTAGAACCTTAGGTCATCTAATGCAAGATGCTAATTACGAAACTGGCATAATAGGCAAATGGGGATTAGGCTATCCTGGCTCTGTTTCAACACCAAATAAGATGGGTTTTGACTTCTTCTACGGCTACAACTGCCAACGTCAAGCTCACACATACTATCCAATGTTTTTATATCGCAACGAAGCACGCGAATACCTAGACAATGCACCACTGCTCACACCGAATGACAGATTCGACAAGGATGCAGATGTGAATGATCCTGAATCTTACAAGAAATTTGAAAGGAATGATTATTCAAATGATTTAATGTTTGATGAGGTAATAAGCTTTGTTGATTCAAACAAAGACAAGCCTTTCTTCCTAATGTGGACTACCCCAATACCTCACGTTTCACTACAAGCACCCGAAGAGTGGGTTAACTACTACAACGAAAAATTCAAAGAGACAGAGCCATACCTAGGACAAAACGGATATCTTCCTTCAATCTATCCTAAAGCAACATACGCAGCAATGGTTAGCTATTTCGACCAACAAGTAGGGCTGCTTATCGACAAGCTAATAGCAGAAAATATTTACGAAAACACTATTATCGTTTTCACCTCAGACAATGGCCCAACATTCACTGGAGGCAGCCAATCGCCATGGTTTAACAGTGGTGGAATATTCAAAAGTGAAGCTGGCTGGGGCAAAGCCTCTGTTCACGAAGGGGGAATTCGCGTGCCTTTGATTGTAAGCTGGCCTGAAGTAATTAAAGAGGCTAGAGTCTCTGACCACATCTGTGCTTTCTGGGATGTACTTCCAACTCTCGCAGACATTGTTGGCAGTGAAGTTCCTGAAGATGTAGATGGCATCAGCTTCTTACCCGAACTACTTGGCAAAGAGCAACCACAACACGAAGCTCTCTACTGGGAATATCCAGAAGGACAAGGATCTAGAGCTGTAAGAATGGGCAATTGGAAAGGAATCATCCAGAATATCAAAAAGGGTAACGACAAGATGGAGCTATACAACCTTGACACCGACATACAAGAACAAAACGACATCGCAGATGAGCACCCAGAGATAGTTGAGCAAATCAAAGAAATCATGAACCGCGAACATACAATCTCAGAGAATGCTAATTTTAGGTTTTTTGATTAATATTAAGATATAATTGCACAAAAGTTGTATCTGAATTAAAATGAATAGATTTTTATTAGTAGTTTTAATTTGGTTTACCTCTGGGTGCGTGGATTGCGATAGGTGTATAGATTATGCCTATCGCTCTTCTATTTTAAAATTAACAGCAATAGATTCGACTTGTGGTAGAGGAAAGTATATTATGATTGATTTAGATTCTGCTCAGGTTTGTTCATCAATATTAATTGAAGAACAGCCAACAAATCATCACATAAAAGCCTACAAGATAGAGGGGTATAACAACAAAATCTGGCAAACAATACACGAAAGTAGCTCCTTTACCTCTCCTGAGCAGATCTATTTTAAGCCTATTAAAAGCAGGCTAATAAGAGTTCATATCATTAAGGCTGAGAAAATCCCTATAGTAGCAAAATTTATGGTCTATGATTAGTGACAAAATTGCTAAATAACTATTTATTGCTTACTTTTGCGCATGTTTATTACGTTACTAAAAAAAGTAAAAGCTATAAATAGATTTTTATAATGAGAAATATCGCAGTAGTATTGGCTGGAGGCAGCGGTTTAAGGGCAGGGTTTCCTCTTCCTAAACAGTTCCAAAAGCTGTCAAATAAGATGGTTATCGAATACTCTATTGAGCAGTTTAATAGGTGTGCATTAATAGACGAGATATATATTGTTGTTAACAAAGATTATCTCTCAATGATGGATTCTATATGCAAGAATAACAATTGGAACAAGGTCTCGAAAGTGCTATGTGGTGGCAATGAGCGTTACGACTCTACACTTGCTGCAATAAATGCTTACGAGGGCGATGAGTGCAACATTATATTTCATGACTCAGTACGACCACTTGTTAGCGAGCGGATTATCACTGACGTTGTCAAGAGCCTAGAGTCTCACAATGCCGTAAATGTTGCTATACCGATGGTTGACACTATACTACGTAGAGAGGGAGACTACATTGCTGAGATTCCAAACCGTGCTAACTATCTAAGCAGTCAAACACCCCAAGCCTTTAAATTAACACTTATAAAAAAGGCGTACGAATTGGCACTAAACGACCCTAACTTTACAACTAGCGACGATTGCGGAGTTGTTAAACGCTACATTCCTAACGAGCCCATTTTCTTAGTTGAGGGTGATTCCAAAAACCTAAAACTAACATATAAAGAAGATATATTATTATTGGAACAAATTTTAAATTTAGGATATTAACAAAAATGAAAAAACTTATTATCACATTAATGCTTCTAGGCTTAATGGCAAACAAAACTACTGCACAAACAGCAGAGGTTAAAGTAAATGTATTATCTGCTGCACTTGCAATATTCAATCCTTCGCTAGAGGTTGGCTTCAACAGCCACTCGGCAATAACATTAGATTATGTTGGAGTATTCGCAAAATACGACTACTATAATACAGGCTATCCATTCTTACTCTCTATGGGTTCAATGGGTTATCGTTATTACATTAAGTCAGACACCCATAACGGAGCATTCGTTGGGGCAGATTTAGGATTTAACACATTTGTAATGAGCAAGAACATCATCCCAATTGTAGGCCACACAGGAACTGATTTCTTCGACATAGGTTGTGGCACTTTTATGGGAACAACTCTAGGTTATAAACTCCCAATCAACGAGCGTTGGGGTACAGAATTCTCTATTTCGGGAGGATGGCAACACAGCTGGCACGAGCTATACAACTTCGATGGAACACTAAGAACTCCAATGAATGCAAGCGGAGAGTGGCTATTTTATAAAGCCGCGATTAGTTTAACGTATAAGTTATTCTAAAAGCATTTTTGCTATGCAAAAATGCAGGGTGACGCTTTATAATAATAGTAATACAACCATTAAAGCGGAAAACAGATTTGGTTTAACTGCTCCTCACACAGAGGGGCACTACTCCACCCAAACTCTACTGGCGCATTAAATATTCGCTTATTGCCAAAGCGATACCAGAAGTGCAAAAGATCAGTGATTATCACTCGGCATACAGAAAAGCTAGTCTCTTCACGTGTTAAATTATGAATATAACAATCCATACTACACTCTTCTAATCGAGAGATTATCAACTCTATATCTCCTAAAAGTGTATCTGTTGTTAATTTAGGAAAATCCTCTGGTCGTCTTAACGGGTCATTGCTAGGAGAGAGAAATGCTGTCTGCTCTCTATCTTTTAGCAATCCCCACCAATCTTCCTCATCAGCCTCCATCTTACCTGCAAATCCTTGGCATTGGACAACTTCACTAAATGCACGATCGAGTGCAATATGTACATCTAGATGCGCACCAAAGCCAAAACTAGGAGTTTTATTTTCAACATCTTTCGGCATAATAACAACCCCTATTACTGGAATACCAGGCCTATCAGGTGTAAAATCAAGAGCATATATTTGATCCCCTTTAGAGCGTATAGTGTTAATGAATTGACGCATTTTTTTGTCGGCAAAGGCCTCTAAGTCCAATGCTGGACGTTGCAAAAAATTATACCACCAAAGAGCTACGCCATCACGTTCAAAAAGCTCATATGCTCCCTGCAAAAACGCCTCTTCTATGCAGTTACCTCCAGAAACGCCATTTGAACAGCAATAAATATACTTTACTCCATAATCCTTTGGATATGAATAAAAAGCATAAGCAGCAGGTATATAGATATACTTTTTATCAATAAGAGAATAACACTCTACCCAATCAATCTTCTCATTTGTTGGGTAAGGATGTGGTATTTTACCAAAATGTGAATTAACAAAATGCTCTCTATTTGCAAATTGCCTTTTAGAGAAATTAGCTAGCCTACGAGGCTCTATGGCTCGGCTAGCACCCAACTGGTCATACGAGGCATTAATTACCTTTTCATACCCAAAATATTGAGTACTATAACGCTCCATTGCCTCACCAATAGCACTCATATGCGCCTGCTCCTCACTCCTTCCTTTACCTGCCGAGCAGCCTGTTATATTTACTCTACTATCTCTATGGTTAGCCTGCTTTCCATCCTCTGATTGCACGCTATTTTCACTATTAACACACCCCCACTTGGCACTAGATAACCAATAGCCACCATTAGAGTCACTCCATCTCTCATCTCCTTTTAGCGAGCTTACAACTCCTGTTATAGGAGAAACTAAAGGTAAAAATCTCTTTAAAGACTCCTTTGCAGAGATAATCCTATCCCCACCATCAACATATCCAATCTTTGGTCTACTTTTGAAATCTGGTTTTGAGTCGCACAAACTCTTTTGATTAACTCCACAAATAGGGCAAGAATTTGTGGGTTTAAAAATGTGATAAGTTGTGGTGTTATCCACAAAATTCTGCGCTATTACTCCACTCTCTAATCTGCTACTTGCTCCACTAGCAAATCGACGCAGTTCACACTCAATCAAAGAGGCAAAAAAGCGAACTGCATATCTGCTATAAAATGGCTTTTGTGGCAGATATGAGTGGTGCATACGATTCTGTGTTGCGACACACTCCATACAACCTAACTCACTATTACCAAACAGAGGTCCTGCATAAAACTCCTCTCCTGTGATTTTAACTGGAAGCCATAAAAGTTTCTTGGCATTTGCCACCCTGTTGAACTCTAATAATTTGGGTTCTAGATAACTTGGTGTAACGACAATATATATAGACTCATCATTTAAATCTATATCTAGATAATTATCGACATAGCTCGTTTTTGCATCCCACTCAAAACTCTTAGACAAGAGTCGTCCACTCTCAACGTATTCGGCAGATAGATTCACAAAAACTAGCTCTGGTGTAGCTCTATTATCACCGCCGATTACAGCATTAAACACCTCCTGGGTGGTTGCACCACCACTCGGCAGAAAAAGAATAGCATTTGCAGCGATTAATTTACGAATAGTATAATAGAGTTCAGCTAGAGGAAATAACTCCATGAGCTCATCCACCACTTCATCCTCACTTCTTGAGCCATCAAGTAGCGGAAGTAGCTCCTTAGCCATCTTATATTGCAGGCGAATAATACGATTATTACTCACAAGTATTAGACTACCATCTTTGTCTGTACACTGCGCAAAAATCGGCGATAATATTATCTTATTTTTCATTTATCCTCTTAAAAACTCAACCTATTAAAATTTATCACTCAAATATTAAAAAAGAGATGCACCAGAGCAAGCTCCTAGCTCCACTCTGATGCTAATATATCAGATAGTAGATTCTATATAAGAATAATAGCAATCATTTCTTGCCGCCTTCCTATCTTCACTATCCTCAATATAGGAATCAAACGATTCTGGTAAAAGCAGATACACATCACTCTCAGTGCTCTCTTTAGCCACTGACACTACATGTAGATTAACACCTTCGGCAAACTCTATTCCCTCACTCTTTAGTGCATCGCGAGTGTTGTTTACCAAATTATCCTTATAGTCCTCATCTGCCCACGCTTTGGCTACTATCTTCGCCCAAAGTTTGTTTTGTGCTTTTGCTTCCATTTTTACTGTTTTATAAGGTTTATAAATTAAGTTTACTATCCTCTTGTCCGTATTCATTGGAAAAATAATTAACAAATAGCTGCCAATCATAGCCATCAATCAAAGAGTGAGAAAAATCGACTGATACATACATATTTGCAACTCCCTCCTTAACCTCAACCTTTCCAAAAGTAAATCGTATCACACCTCGCTCACATCTGGCACATGAGGAATATGATGAAAGATGGGTAATATTTAACGATGTTAAGGCTGAGCAAGAGATCGTATTTATGGCGTTAGAATCACTATTTTTAACTGTTCCCATCTTTATTTTCTTACGATTCTCTTTATATGATTGATAGAACTTCTGCAATGATGAATCAAATAGAGTATTTAGAAAAACCAACTGTTTTTCTCGCGATAGCTCCATGGTTGTCAAATCTATCTGCTTGTAGAATGCGACATATTCAGTAGAGACAACGCGTACTCTAAACTGCTCAAAATGATTAACGGCAGAAAGAATAGCGTGATAAACCACAACTGGCATAGGTATGCACTCCCTTTTAGATAGTTCATAAAGGTTTGTACACTCTAGCAAAACAGTTGCAGAACGCTTAGTTGGACCAGAATTCACAAATCCTATAAAGCTATTTTTTCTTTTCCATTTGTCTATTTCAATAATCTCTACCATAATCTTGCTAATAATTGACGATATATTTCACTCTCGTTATCTACATGCAAATATAGATAAAAACACTCGACAATACAACAAACAAGCAAAAATAACTTGATATTATAAGATGTCAGTGAATTTGTTCATTAATCAATAATAATTATCGGCATTAATCATTATTGTTAGGATGCTCGGATATCACAAAGCAAGAGATGTTCTACATGAGAATACCAAGCGAACATTAGTGAGCCCGAGTATATTAAAGCGACGAGGATTTCTTGCCAGCGAGGGGGATTCATAGAGCATTTTTGAATGGTTAACTTTCAGCTAACCATTCAAAAATAGCTCAGGAATATCACTTGCGCTTTTTATTTTCAAAATGGCAACCGCTTTACGATGTAATAGTGGCAGCATTGTCCTTATATGCCACCTTTCTATCTTCTCTATCCTCGATAAACGACTCAAACGAATCTGGTAGAAGTAGATACACATCACTCTCTGTGCTCTCTTTAGCTACTGACACTACATGTAGATTAACATCTTCAGGAAACTCCACACCCTCACTCTTTAGCACTTGACGAGTATTACTCTTCAAATTCTCGTTGTAAGCTTCATCTGCCCACGCTTTGGCTACTATCTTCGCCCAAAGTTTGCTTTGTTCTTTCACTTCCATTTTCTGTTTTTTTATAAAGTTTATAAATTAGGTTTACTATCCTCTTGACCATATTCATTGGAAAAATAGTTAACAAATAGCTACCAATCATAACCATCAATTAAAGTGTGAGGAGAATCGACTTATACATACATCTTTGCAACTCCATCCTAAACTCAACCTTTCCAAAAGTAAATCGTATCATCCCACACTCACATCTGGGATATGGGAAATATGATGAGAGATGGGTAATATTTCGATATTAAAGCCGAGCAAGAAATTATATTTATGGCGTTAGAATCACTATTTTTGGCTGCAGAACGCTTAGTTAGACCAGAATTCACAAATCCTATAAAACTATTTCTTCTTTTCCATTTGTCTATTTCAATAATCTCTACCATAATCTTGCTAATAATTGACGATATGTTCCACTCTCATTATCTACATGCAAATATAGATAAAAACACTCGACAATACAAGAAACATGCATAAATAACTTGATATTATAGGATCAGGCTGAATGATTAGCGGTTTTCACCGCATGAGCTAG
>JAWXTQ010000065.1:0-11352 GCA_044433405.1 Rikenellaceae bacterium | reverse complement strand
CACCGCCGCCGCCTTGTGCGTATAAAGCTTGGTTAGTTGAGAATGTCAAGGCAATCAAAATTGCCAAAAATGCGATAAGATTTCTACTGTTTTTCATTTTAGTATAATTAAATATTTTTTCAAATGTCGTAATTTGCTAGCTCCAAATAAAGACATTTCTATAAAAAATAAAGAATCTTCTATAAATACATCTATTCTGAAAAAGTGACTAATAATTGCTTTTTTCAATAAGTGTTTGTTTTGTGTTTGTTAACATGCAAATATTCAGTGTGTTGATGTTGAAGATTGAGGTGTGTAGCTTATTTTAAAGGCTCTAAGGAGAAGTTTTTTACATGTAAAAGTTATAGATTTAACAGTAATTTAATCTTGTATTGAAAAAAGGGTTGTTTTAGTAGAAATGCCTTTGTAGACCATTCTCAAAGGGTAATCTTTGTATCGGAAAATGAGGATTACCTCTCTCTCTCTTTTTTAACAAAAACATTTCAATAATGAAAAAGTTCAGATTTTTATTAGTAGCTTTGTTTGCAATAGCAGCGCAAGCAGTCTTAGCACAAAATGCTACAAATTTCAAAATCGTTGACACGCATCAAGCAAAATGTTTTGATGATGTAAGCGAAATAGCAGCACCAGCAAAGGGTTCACCTTTTTATGGTCAAGATGCTCAGCATATCGGCAACGAGGCATCGTATACAGATAACGGAGATGGAACAGTGACTGACAATGTAACTGGATTAATTTGGCAAAAAGGCTACCAAGTAATGAGTTATGATGAAGCTGTAGAAGCAGTAAAAAAGTTTGATTTAGCTGGTTATGATGATTGGAGAATCCCATCAATTAAGGAGGCGTATTCATTAATAATGTTTAGTGGTGCAGATGTAAATCCAGAGCTATCTAAAGGTAGTGATATGCCAGGTACACCATTTATCAACACTGATTTTTTTGATTTTGTGTATGCTTCAAATGGTAATCGTCCAATCGACACTCAAATGATGACAACAGCACTTTATGTTGGTTCTACTGATCGCGAAAAGCTTCTTTTTGGAGTTAACTTTGCTGATGGTCGTATTAAAGGTTATGGTATGCAGATGGGTGGTCAAGGTAAACAATTTACAGTTCGTTTTGTTCGCGGTGCAACTTATGGTGAGAATAGTTTTGTTGACAACTCTAACGGAACAATTAGCGATGTGGCAACTTCTCTAATGTGGAGTAAAGAGGATAGCAAAGCGGCTATGAACTGGCAAGAAGCTTTGGAGTATGCGCAACAAATGAACAAAGAAAAATATTTAGGTTTTGATGATTGGAGAGTCCCTAATGCTAAAGAGCTTCAGAGTATTGTAGATTATACTCGTTCTCCATTATCGTCGTCGTCAGCATCTATAGATCCTCTATTCGCAGTTACTCCAATTGTTGATGAGTCGGGTGCAAATGACTTCCCTTTCTATTGGACATCTACAACTCACGAAAACTCTGGTACTTCGCAAGGTAGTGCAGGGATATATGTTTCATTTGGTAGAAGTTTAGGCAATATGTCTAATATGGAAGGTGTAGGAATGATGATGCCTGGCCAAGGCCAAGGTCAAGGTCAACGCCCAGAGGGTGAACGTCAAATGGGCGAAGGAATGCAAGGTGAGCGCGGACAGCGTCAGATGGGCGAGGGAGAAAGACCTCCAATGATGGAAGGACAACAACAAAATAATGGCGAGAAAGCTGCTCCAAACTGGATTGATGTTCATGGTGCAGGTTGTCAACGTAGCGATCCTAAAAGTGGTGATGCTTCAATTTATGCAGAGGGACATGGACCTCAAGGTGACGTAGTTAGAATTTATAACTATGTAAGATTGGTAAGAGACATTTAACCGCAGGAAGTGCAGGTAGAAAGAAAAGATTATAAAAATTAAATAAACTGAGTTCAGCAATGGGTGTAGCGCACATAATAGATAAATTCGAGGGAATTACACTTTTAGAGATGGATGGTGTTAAGTTGATGAATCGTACAGATCGTAAATATTGGTTTAATGCGTTACACTTAGCTGAGCTGTTAGAGGATGTAATTGGTGATTACTATCTCCTAGATATTGATGGAGAGAGGAATCAAGCATACTCTACAATATATTTTGACACTCCTGTTGATCGAATGTATACTGATCATCACAGAGGCAAGATGAATCGTTACAAAATACGTAGGCGCAATTATCATGTCACAAATAGTAGCTTCTTGGAGGTGAAATTTAAAAATAATAAGGGGCGAACCGCAAAAGTGAGATGTTCATCTGACTATTCAAATAGCGGATTTAGTGTCAAGGATGATGAATTTATCAAAGCAAGTACACCCTTTTCAAGCGAGCAGCTTCAAAAGGTGTTGGAGAACAGATTTAGGAGATTAATGCTGGTTAGTAAAGCTATGAACGAGCGATGTACGATTGATACAGAGCTGCAATTTGTCTCAAATAATAACGAAATTAAGTTATCGACATTAGTGATAGTCGAAGTTAAGAGTGATGGCAAAAATTATAGTCCTATAATTGACGCGCTTTCAAAAAGAAGAATAAAGAGTTCTGGATTTAGTAAATATTGCATGGGAAGAAGTGTTACGGATGATTCTTTGCATACAAACAATTTTAAATTAAAACATCGTCAAATAGAGAAGAAATTAAATATTAAATTGAGCGATTTAATATTGCCTGAGAATAAATAAAAGATAAAATTATGATGGGATTGATTTTGGAACCATTGTTCCTTGCTATTGGTAGTATGCTTTCGGCATGCGTTGATTGGATTGAAAGTATTAAGTTTTTAGGAATAAAAATAGTTGACGTAGGAGACTTCGCAGAGCTGTTGTTTAGATTTGCTTTGAATGTGGGAGTGTTGCTATTGATAATCAAATATATTTATCTTAGGCATAATAGACGCAGAAACTTTACATTCAGTTATGTCGCAGTTGGAATGATAGTTTTTTTACTCTGTTTCCTACTAAATAGTGTGAAACTTGAGTTAGGATTTGCATTGGGGCTTTTTGCTGTTTTTGGTATCATACGTTATCGTACAGATGGTATTCCATTCAAAGACATGACCTATCTGTTTGTGTTTATTGGAATTTCAGTAGTTAATGCCTTAGCAAACAAGAAGGTTAGTTATCTTGAACTGATGTTTACAAATGCTGCAATCTATGGTGGACTCTGGTTGTTAGAGAAGTTTTTGAGTGTAAAACACGAAGATTCTATTAAAGTAGTGTATGAAAATATCTCTAATGTTAATCTTGAGAGGTATGATGTTTTGCTAGAGGATTTGAAAAAGCGTACAGGCTTCGATATTAAGCGTTTCGAGATAAAGAAAATAGATTATTTAAAAGATGTAGCTATTATTTCAATCTATTTTGTTGCTGACGAGCATATATGCCTTCCAGAGCAAGAGGAGAGCGAAGATTAAGATATACATTAAAGATTAATCACGATGAAAGCAAAAGTTTTAATGTTTCTATTTTTGCAGATGTGGCTAGTTTCCGTTTATGCACAAAGTAGTAATGATGTAGAGAATCAAGTTAAAGTGAGAACAGAGCTTGATTTTCAGATTAAGTTAACAAAAGGGCTGAATTTGAACCTTTCACCAGAGCTTCGATTTGCGGATGGGTTTGATAAACTGTTATTAAATGGTGGATTGACGTATAAAACATTTAATTTTATATATTGGGGTGCATCGTATCACTTGGTTGTTGATAAGAACTCTACATTTGGGTCGACTGCTTATCATAAATACGCTTTTGATGTAACGTATAAAGATGATTTTGGTCGGTTTACTCCTTCGTTTAGGTTGCGATATAACAACTATGCTGACGAAGAAGTGTACGATAAGGAGTATTTGCGCTATAGGGCAAAACTTAGTTATAATATCAGAAATTGCAAACTAAATCCATACGTTGCCGTTGAGTGGGTGCAAGAGTTGGATGATATGATGCTTTATAAGACACGTTATGTTGCTGGTGGAAGCTACAAGTTCAACAAACGCTCATCTTTATCGCTTGACTACAAGTTAGACTATTTTAATTTAGAGTACAAGAATGCGCATATATTAAGTTTAGGTTATAAACATAAGTTTTAGTTATGAAAAGAGTTAGTTTTTTATTGCCTTTGTTGCTTGTAATGGTGTGCTTGACTGGATGTCGAGATCATGACTATATAGAAGAGGATAATTACGATAATGATGCAGATGCTTACGATGTTGAGTTAGTTGATTTAGACTCATATCCTGATTGGAGTGAGCTTACGCATAGTAATGCTGTAGAGCCCAATTTTGATGTTGTTTTTGCCCAAGATGAGGTTCTTAGGCTTGATATTACAATCACATCATCCAATTGGAGTGCAATGTGGTCTGATTTGGCCAGCAACCTTAGTAGTTCAAATAGCATGTTTAATAGAGGTGGAGTTGCTAATGATAACAATGATCTCGATTTTACGCCTATTTGGGTGCCATGTACAATAACCTTTAATGAGACTAATTGGTATCAAGTAGGGGTTAGGTTTAAAGGAAATTCTAGTCTAAGCACAACATATAGTTCTGGAAATCAGAAATTGTCGATGAAACTAGATTTTGACCAGTATGAGGATGACTACCCAGCTTTGACAAATCAGAGGTTTTATGGGTTTAAGCAATTAAACCTTAATAATAACTATAATGATGCCTCTTTAATGAGGGAAAAAGTTTCGTCAGACTTGTTTAGACGATTTGGTATTGCTTCAGCAAACACTAGTTTCTATGCAGTTTATATCGATACTGGTTCTGGACCTGAGTACTTTGGGATATACACTCTTGTTGAGGAGGTTGATGATAGCTTGATTGGAACGCAGTTTGCTAGTGGTTCTGGTAACCTCTATAAGCCAGAGGATGATGCTGCTTCCTTTAAGTCGGGAACTTACGACCAGAGTGAGTTTAATTTGAAAACAAATACCGACGTTGCGGATTATAGTGATGTGCGTAGTCTATACGATGCGCTTCATGACACATCTTATATCAACGATATAGATGGGTGGAAAGCACAGCTAGAGAGCGTCTTTGATGTAGATACGTTTATGAAGTGGTTGGCTGCTAATTTGGTTATGCAAAATTGGGATACTTACGGAAATATGACTCACAACTATTTCCTATACAACAATCCTAGCAACAATAAGCTTACTTGGATTCCTTGGGATGGCAATGAGTCACTGCAAGATGGAAACAGCTCTATTGAAATTAATAAAGTAACAAAAGTGAGTACTTCATGGCCACTAATTAGCTATCTAATAGCTGTTGATGAGTATAATGAGATATATGAAGGATATTTGAAGCAATTTGTTGATGAGGTGTTCACAGTAGATTACATGCAAGTATTGTATGATAATTATTACTATATGTTGCAAGATTATGCGTATGACGAGGTTACAGGTCGTACATTTATATATTATAATGCTAGCTTCGATAGCGCGATACTAACGCTAAAGGAGCATGTTGAAGAGAGGAATGATAAAGTAGAAGAGTATTTTAATTAAGTTTTTATAGATATTGGTCGCCCTAGGATTTTGTTACCAGAGGTTTGTGTTTGGTTTTTGTATTGGTTATTTCTGGTAAGTCTCATAGTTTTAGTTCTAGGTGCGGCCATTTTTATGTGTTGTGTGGGTTTTGTTGGGCGGTTTTCACCGCATGAGTTGCACTCATGCTTCTAGGAATAGTTTTTATTTCTTATGTTTCATACCTTTGGTATGACAACGAAATAAAAACTATTCCTATTTTTGGCTGCGCCAAAAAAGTAAAAACCGAGGCGTACCAAAGCCTATCAAAAAAAGAAGAATTGTGTTTAAGTTTTTTTTATAAAAAAAACCACGCACTAGACTACTATGACCCATTTTTATCTTCTTGGCTGCCGCCAATTCGCTAAAAAAGCCCCCTAGTAGCCTATCGCTGGCAAAAAAACCTTCGTCGCTACCGCTCCTCGGGCTCACTTTCGTTCGCTGGGTTTACTCTTGTAAGTGGCATATAGCTTTGCGATAGTCGAGCATAGGAATAATAATAATGATTAACGCCGATAATGATAAATGATTAATGACCAAAATAGTCACTATCTGTGACCCTGTTTAGACCCAGCCTAGTCACTGCGAGACCCTGCAAGACTTGTCCCTGTTGCAAACCGCTAAGGAAGTAAAAATTACTAATACTTATCTTTGTCCATTAAATCGCGATTAATTTTTTATCTGATATTTTTATTTTAACTTTGTAGTTTAAAAACTAATTTTTTTACCAGATGAAACGTTATTTTGTTAGACTTGCAAGGTACACAATTTTTGTAGGTGTGTTTTTTTTGATTGTTATTGCTGCATCACAGATGATGAGTCCATCATACAATCAATACTCTTTTTCTGAGCTTATTAGTATCTTTTTCAGTGGAACTAATGCAATGCTTGGCGGGGTGATGTTGTTTCTTGTTGTGACCCACCCTTTTATTTCATACACTAAACGTCATCTAGGCGTTGATATAAACACATCGCGTGAACATATACTCAGGATAATTGAGGGATATGGTTATATTATCACTAGGGAGGATGATGAAGTAATCGTTTTTAATAAGAAATCTATTATAGCGCGTATTATCTCTCCAAATGATGATACAATAATCATCTACAAAAAGACGTTGGAGACAATGATTGAGGGCAGTAGAAAGGCTCTAGTACGCATTGTTTTGCGCGTTAAGCCATAAATTATCCTCTAAAAAATTACAATTTTTTAATGCTTCACAAAAGCGTAGTATAATATCAAAGATGATGAATAAACAATTCAAAGGATTCATATTAGGAGTCGGACTAACACTTATCTTTATTGTTGTAATGGGTTCTAGTAGGCTCGATTTCGATAGAGGTGAGAGTCTAAAGATATTTTTAAACGCATTTCGCGAATTAAACCTTGTGTATGTCGATCAACCTGATCCAGAAGTGATGGCTAAAGATGCTATTGATGGGATGTTAAAAGGGCTTGATCCTTACACTACCTACATGAATAAGGAGGAGAGCGAAGCATTTGATGAGGCAACTTCTGGCGAGTATGCTGGTATGGGAGCGATAATCAGTAAGAGTTTGAGTAACAAATATGCTGAGATTGAAGAGGTAATCGAAAATTCGCCTGCCCATAAAGCTGGGCTTACTATAGGAGATAGATTGTTGTCTATAGACAAAAAAACGATAGAACATCTCGACAACAAAGAGGTTAGCTCATCCCTTAGAGGCAAGGCTGGTACTAGTTTTAATCTTGAATACATCTCTTTACTCACTGGTGAAACAGTTAATGTAAAGATAAAACGTGATATTATCCACACTACTAGTGTTCCATATTATGGAATTATCAAAAACAGTGATGGTGTAGGTTATATAATGTTGTCGACATTTTCAAGTTCAAGTTACACCGAAACACGTGAGGCAGTGGAATCGCTACTCGCTACTGGAGAGGTGAAATCATTGATACTCGATCTTCGTGATAATGGAGGTGGTATATTAGGTGAGGCTGTAAAGATTGTATCACTGTTTGTTGATAAGGGAACAGAGGTGGTTAAGGTTGACGGTAGGTCATACAAAACCCCTAGCATCATGAAAACTCAATCAGAACCGATAGCTGGTAATTTGCCACTGGTGGTTATGGTAAATGGCAACTCTGCATCGGCTAGTGAGGTTGTCGCAGGAGCTATACAAGACTTAGATAGAGGTTTAATCGTAGGTAGTCAAACTTTCGGAAAAGGGTTGGTGCAGAACACTCGCGATTTAGGCAGCGGAACAACCTTGAAAGTTACAACTGCTAAATATTACACTCCAAGTGGACGATGTATTCAATTAGTCGATTATGCTCACCGTGATAGTGATGGAGGTGCCGGGGTGATTCCTGACTCTCTTAAAAAAGAGTTTAAAACCGTGTCTGGACGAGTGGTTTATGATGGTGGTGGAATTATGCCAGACTCTGTTATTGTTGAGCAAAACTATACTCGCTTTGTGGAGAATGCAGTAAGCAGAGCAAACTACATGAGCGATTTTGTTAAACAATACTACAAAAACAACCGTGGCGATATCACTCCTGGTGAGTTTGAGGTTGATGACAAGATACTTAACCAGTTTGCTGCTCATTTGGTTGAGAATGATTTTGAGGTGTTGACCCTCACAAATTACTATCTAGATCTGCTTAAGAAGGCAGCAGAGGAGGAGTATTACACCTCAAAGATAGAGAACGAGATTAGCACTATCGAAAAGAGTCTAAAAGTTGATATCACTGAGGACATTGAATTAAACAGAGAACAGATAAAAAAATTCTTAGAACTAGAGATTATTACAGCCTATAAGCTACAAGCTGGTAAGATGGAGCATTTTGCCCAAACAGACAGCGATGTTGCTAAGGCAGTAGAGTGTTTAGAAAAGGGTTTTGATTTAAAATAAACATATAAAACAACCATTAAAAACAGAGATTGTATTGGTGTCAATATAATCTCTCTTGGTATTAATCATTTTAAGCATGAAGATTAAAAATAAGAAAAGATTTTTATGGATTTTTTGGATGGTGGTGATAGCACCACCTGTGCTGCTATTTGCGCTTCTATTGTCTATTGGATTTGGGGCGTTTGGCAAACTTCCAACTTTCGAGGAGCTCGAAAATCCTAAAAGCAAAATATCATCTGAGATTATCTCTGAAGATGGCGTTGTAATAGGTAGCTATTTTATTGAAAACCGTTCGTTTGTAGATTACAAAGATTTGTCGCCTCACCTAGTTGCCGCCTTAGTAGCTACAGAGGATGAGCGTTTTCATTCTCATTCGGGTATTGATTTTATAAGCCTTGCACGTGTTGGATTCAAAACCCTATTAATGGGGCAAAAGCAGGGTGGTGGTAGTACCTTGTCGCAGCAGGTGGCTAAAAACCTATACCCACGTAATACAACTATCTACTCCAATTCGATAGCTCGTAATGCAGCAGTTGTGCTAGCTAAGATGAAAGAGTGGATTACGGCAGTAATGCTTGAGCGCAACTACACAAAAGAGGAGATTATAGTGATGTACTTTAACGTTGTAGAGTATGGTAGTAATGCTTTTGGTATAAAATCAGCGGCTCAAACATTTTTTAGTAAAGCTCCTATTGATTTAACAGTTGAGGAGGCAGCAGTGCTTGTTGGAGTGGTTAATGCACCTACGAGATTCTCGCCGATACGCAACTACGACAGATCTCTCACGCGTCGTAACACTGTGCTTGATCGACTTGAAAATTCGGGTTATATCAAAAAAACAACCCTTGATTCTATAAAGCAAATTCCGATTAATCTATCATACAAACCAATTTCTCATAATGAAGGGCTGGCAACTTACTTCCGTTCAATGCTTAGTCAATACATTAAAGCCTCAGAGCCTAACCGTAAGAACTATCTAACTGATTGGGATTACAATGTAGCTCTAAACAAGTGGAAAAATGACCCTCTGTATGGATGGTGTAACAAAAACACTAAAGCTGACGGTAGCAACTATGACGTATACCGCGATGGTATCAAAATATACACCACTATCAACTCTAAAATGCAACAATATGCAGAGGAGGCTGTAGAGGAGAATATGTCGCAGACAATCCAACCTCGTTTTGATCGACAAATTAAGAGCTATAAATCGGTATTCGTAAATCTAACATCCGAAGAGAAGGAGGCTATTATCAAACGTTCAATACGCCAAAGTGAACGCTATAGAGTGTTGAAAAATGATGGACTCTCGGCTGAGCAGATCGACGAAAACTTCAAGAAGAAGGTTGATATGACTCTCTTCTCGTATAGCAACCAGCGAGGTATCGACACATTAATGTCACCTATTGACTCTATCACATACTCTAAAGGCTTTTTGCGTACAGGCTTTGTTGCAATTGAGCCATCGTCTGGTTATGTAAAAGCTTATGTTGGAGGAACAAATCATCGCTTCTTCCAGTATGATATGGCTAGCCAAGGTAAAAGGCAGCCAGGTTCAACATTCAAGCCATTTATCTACACATTTGCCATAGATCAGCTAGGTTTTACTCCGTGTGATTTAGTGCCAAACTTGCCTGTAACAGTAGACGGATGGTCGCCAAAAGAGGCTGGAGACGTGGAGCAAATTGGCGAATTGAGGCCTTTATGGTGGGGATTAGCTAAGAGTCGTAACAACTATTCAGCGTGGATTATGAAGCAGGCAAACCAACCAAAAGCGGTAGCCGAATTTATCAATCGACTAGGAATTAGCGGTTATATTGAGCCAGTAGCTCCTCTATGTTTAGGTAGTGCCGATGTTTCGCTATTTGAGATGGTTAGTGCCTATACCAACTATGTAAATAATGGTGTTCATATAGAACCTATGTTTGTTACTCGCATTGAAGATAGACACGGCAATATACTTGCCACATTCACTCCACAAAGCAATGAGGTAATATCGTCACAAAGTGCATACACCATGTTGAATATGCTGCAAAAGGTTGTGAATGCAGGTACGGCTGCAAGGTTAAGATTTATGTATAAATTTACTGGCGAGATGGGTGGTAAAACTGGTACTTCAAACAACAACTCCGACTCATGGTTTATAGGTGTAACGCCTAAAATTGTAGCAGGAACATGGATTGGTGGAGAGGATAGAAGTACACGATTTATTAGTGGTGGAGAGGGCTCTGTAGTAGCACTTCCAACATATGCACTCTTTATGGAGAAGGTGTATAATGATAAATCGCTCGGCATATCCGAAAGCGACAAGTTTGTTCGCCCAATTGGTGCTACAACTATAGATTGCCCCGCAGATGTAGATGAGCAGTATGATAACTACTCTCAACAAAATAATCAAAGTAGTCAGGAGTTGGATCAATTCTTCGATTAATAAACCTTTAATAATAAAAAGATTAAAACATGGGTAAAACGCCTTTAAACGAAAATGAGGTAATCTTCAAAGCCAGGAAACCAGAAGATGGTGATATAATTTTAAGAACAAAAAGAAGAACAAAGCCAAAAGGTAAAACCATATCAGGAGCTGCCAAAATGAAGGCAGCCTACCGCTCAAGAATGTCAAAAAAACGCGGCTAGATTAATGATAATGAAACGCCGATAATGGTGATTAATGATTAAAACAGTCACTATCTGCGATCCTGTTTTGACCCAGTCGAGTCCTTGTAAGACCATGTAAGACCCCTCTAAGCAGAAACCGCGCAGCCAAAAATAGTAATAGGTTTTTATTTCGTTACCATACCGTAGGTATGAGTATAAGAAATTATTGGTGTCCGATTAAAAAATGATATATTAATGTAATTATTTAAATATCAACAAATTATATAAAAACTCGAAACAGGGGGCTTACAAAAATAAACTT
>JAWXTQ010000064.1:0-11368 GCA_044433405.1 Rikenellaceae bacterium | reverse complement strand
GCCCCAACCGTTGCAATAGCGGCACCAGAGGCCCCCATGCCACAGTATGCAACCAAAACTAAATCGCCTATAATATTAGCAACACAAGCAATGGCAACGGCCAAAAGAGGAGTCTTTGAATCTCCCAGACCTCTAAAAATACTACCTAAAACATTGTATGCAAAAACCATAGGAATGCCGATTGCACTATAAAAGATATAGCCTCGTGTTTGATCTACTGCCTCTACTGGCGTATTCATTCCCTGTAAAATAAAATCTATAAATAGTAGCATAACTGCCATAATTACAAATGATAAACCAAGGAATAGAGCGATAGAATTTGCAATAATTGCTCCAATCTCACCCTCTTTTCTCTCGCCTCGCTTTTGTCCAACTAGAATAGTTGTTCCCATAGCCAAACCTGCACAAACAGATGTTAGAAAGTTAATCAGTTGACTTCCCGTGGAGACTCCCGATACATCGTTGATTTGGGCAAAATTGCCCACGATAAACATATCTATCGCACCATACATAACCTGCAAGAGCAAGGCAAAAAAGATGGGGATAGTGAATGATACTAATGATTTTGCAACAGAACCAGTAATTAGCCTGTTTGCATTGTTGTTACTCACGTTTTTATAAGTTGATTAAAGCTGTATATAGCTCTTCAGAATAATTACGTCCTACTGGTAGAGATGTGTTTTTGTCGTCGCGCATTACGACTGACTGTTTTGTAAATGAAGCCACATGTGATTTAGATATGGCAAACGAACGATGTATACGTATAAATTCAGTTGGTGGTAACATCTCCATAAAAGCCTTAATACTCATCTTTGTCAACACTCTGCGGTTATTTACACAGTGAATCTTTACATAGTTCGCTAGTGCCTCCACATGCACTATCTCGCTGTAAGAGATAGCGACATTTTGATAATCAACCTTTATAGTTATTGACCCAGCTAGGGCATCTTCGCTTTTGAATGCACGCGCGTGAATGGCTGATATCTGCTCTACGCGCTCGATAGATGCGGCAAATCGCTCATAAGTAAAAGGCTTGTGTAGAAAATCTACAGCGCGTAAGTCATACCCCTCTAGAGCGTACGAAGCGTGGGCTGTTGTAAATACAAGCAACGACTCTTCAGGTAGTTCACGAGCAAGCTCTAAACCAGAGTGCTCTTTCATCTCAATATCTAACAATACCAATTCAGGTTTCTGCTCTTTAACAGCCTTGATGCCTAATAGCGGATTTGTGTATGTTGTAAGCTCTATGTTGGGATGATTCTGGAAATATCCAGCAATAAGCGACAGAGCTAAGGGTTCGTCGTCAATGGCAATGCATCTCATAACTCTATTGTTAATGTTGTTTTATACTTTAGCCCCTCATCTGTGCACAACAGAGTGTATCGATTAGGATAGAGCAGAGAGAGGCGCTTTCTGCAATTCTTAATCCCTATTCCTGATGGTGAGGAGTCTTTTTTCTTACTAAAATTGGTGTTAGAGGTTGTAAATGTCAATCTCTTATTCTCTAATTTTATAAATATATCTATTGTGCTATCTTCGGTTGACGAAACGCCATGTTTAAATATATTCTCTACAAATGTTATAAATATCATCGACGGAATGTATTCACTATTGTCATCCACTTCGCTAATAAAGTTCACCTTGGTCTGCTCATTAAGTCGTAAAGTGTGAATATCAATAAATTCGGTCAAATACTTCACCTCTTCCGATATCATAATCTTCTCTTTGTCTGAATTCTGGTAGATGTATTTTACAATGTTCGAAAATTTCATTATCACCTCGCCAGTCTTACTGGAGTTTGTAAAGTTTAGAGCGTATATAGAGTTAAGGGTGTTAAACATAAAATGGGGGTTAATTTGCGACTTGTATAACGCCAATTCCGCCTTATCCTTCTCGGTTTCTATATCCTTTTTTGCTATTTTTTGCCTAAATATCTCAACTATTAACCCCAACATGGTGGCAAAACTAATATCTATAAAGCAGAGAGTGAGCAACACTCTAATTCTAATCTCTGACACGGGGAGTTCACACTGATAGCTAAAGTCGCTAATTTTGATAGTGTTGGCAAAATAGGCCGTAAGCCACGTAGTGGCAACAACTAAAAGTAGCGAACATGTTGCCTTTTTATAGTGGTTGTTAAATAGATAGGTGACAAAATTAAATTTCTTATTCAAGGTGTGTATCACAACAATATAAATCATCATGAGCGCAACAAAGTAGCGATCATGTTCGATTAATCTATCATAGGGAGTAAGCACAATAATAGCAGGGACAAGTAGCGCATACACTCCCCAATCAATAAACCTTAGTGCCTTTTTTTCGTCATTAGATATTTCCATCTCTCGTAAATGATTTATTTCAATATATTGGTGTCTCAAACGACGCAGCAAAGTTACTGCTAAATGATGAGACTCCCAAAACTTAAACACGCTATTCATCCCCCCAACAAGTTGTTTATCCCCCAAAGATGGTTTATTGTAAACCACACTGTATCAGATGTGTAAACATAAAAAGTGTCGTATATCCCCACATTTCCACCCTTCGTATACACTCGCTTGTAATATAGCACGATAACAATACCTTTGCACATAAATAGTTAATAAATTATAACATAAATAAGTTTCAAAAGATGAGAAGAAAATTTATTCTGGCGATGGCTACTATCGTCATTGCAGTAACTGCATTTTCGTGTCGCGAAGAGGCGATACCTCAAGAGCAAAAGAGTTACAAAACATTGAACGTAACAAAGGGCAACACCTCTGTCAGCACCCTTTACACTGCATCAATCAGAGGTGAGCAGTTTGTGGATATACGCCCTCAAGTGTCGGGTGTGATAACCAACATTGCTATTAACGAGGGGGCAACCCTTAAAAAAGGGCAGACACTGTTTGTGATTGATCAAACTCCATATCAGACGGCGGTTGATATTGCGGTGGCTAATGTGGCTATTGCCGAGGCTAACGTGGCAACAGCAAAATTAAATGCCGAAAGCGGAGAATCACTTTATAAAGATAAAGTTATCTCTAACATAGAATTACAAACTTTAAAAAACACTCTTTTATCTGCTGAGTCGGCTTTGAAATTGGCACAGGCAGAAGAGAAAAGCGCGCGTAATGAGCTTTCATACACAGTGGTTAAAAGCCCAGTAGATGGCGTTGCAGGGATGATTAATTACAGAAAGGGAGCATTAGTTAGCTCTTCAATAGATAATCCTCTTGTGAGTGTTTCTAGTAATGAAACTATGTATGCCTACTTCTCAATATCAGAATCAGCACTTCTAACTCTTATACAGAGCAGCGGATCAACAGAGTCTCTTATCAAAGATATGGACGATGTAACACTTATATTAAACAATGGTAGCGCGTATGTACACAAAGGAGAGGTTGATATAATAAGTGGCATAATCGACTCGTCAACAGGATCGGTTGGGCTTAGAGCCAAATTCCAAAACCCTGAACTAATGCTTCGTGACGGCGGAAATGGTTCGTTATCAATCGCTACAGCTTATGAGGATGTAATTGTTGTACCAAAGGTTGCAACTTATGAGATTCAAAACAAAACATTTGTTTATAAGGTTATAGATGGCAAGGCTAAATCGGCAGAGATTACAGTAATGAATGTTGACAATGGTAGTGAGTTTATTGTAAAAAGTGGGCTAGATGTCGGCGATGTGATAATCGCTGAGGGTGCAGGCCTTATGCGCGAAGGAACAATCATCACAGAAAATAAAGAGTAGAGATTATGAATATTAAAAGATTTATAGATAGACCCATCTTATCGGGGGTTATATCAGTGGTGGTTCTGTTTTTGGGAATCATTGGCTTGAATCTGCTCCCGATTGAGCAGTATCCCGAAATTGCACCTCCAACAATCTCTGTGAGTGCATCTTACACAGGTGCGAGTGCTGAAACCGTTCAAAAGAGTGTGCTTGTGCCACTAGAGGAGGCGATAAACGGAGTGGAGAATATGTTGTATATGACCTCGACCGCGACAAGTACAGGTTCGGCATCAATCAATGTCTACTTCAAGCAAGGTACAGACCCAGATATGGCAACTGTTAACGTGCAAACTAAAGTTGCTTCAGCTGAAGGGCTATTACCTGCCGAGGTGACTCAATCTGGTGTAACCGTTACCAAACGCCAATCGAGTAACTTGAAGATGATTTCGTTATGGAGTCCTAATAACACCTATGATGATGCCTTTATTACCAACTACATGAAGATTAATGTCGAGCCTCGTATTGCTCGTGTATCGGGTGTTGGTGATGTAAATGTGATGGGTGCTGAGTATGCACTTCGTATCTGGATAGATCCTCTTAAAATGGCACAGTATGATCTTATGCCATCGGATATTACAGCTGCTCTTAGTGAGCAGAATGTGGAGTATGCAACAGGAACTTTGGGTTATAGTGCTGATGTTGCATTTCAGTATGACTTACGCTACAAGGGACGTTTGGAAGATGATATTGATTATGAGAATATCACTCTCAAATCACTTTCAAATGGTAAAGTGTTGCGCCTAAAGGATGTTGCAACAATAGAACTAGGTTTAAAAGATTATGCAATTCTAAGTAGCACCAACGGCAAAAATGGTCGTTCGTGTAGTATTGCTCAAACATCAGGATCAAACGCTAATGAGGTTATTGAAGGTGTAGATGCTGTATTAGATGAGATCAGAGCTGAGTTGCCAGTGGATTTGGAAATTGTTGATTTGATGAGTGTTAAAGATTTCTTGGATGCCTCAATCGACAATGTTATATTAACTCTTATTGAAGCAATTCTGCTTGTTATATTGGTGGTTTACATCTTTTTACAGAGCTTTAGAGCAACGATTATTCCTTCTATTTCGATTATCGTAGCCCTTGTCGGAACATTTGCCGTACTATATGCTTTTGGATTTTCAATTAATCTTTTGACTCTCTTTGCGCTGATTCTGGTTATCGGTACGGTGGTTGATGATGCCATTGTTGTGGTCGAGGCTGTGCAGGCAAAATTTGACGAAGGGTATCGCTCATCATATCGTGCTACAGTTGATGCTATGGGTGGTATCACCTCGGCACTTGTTACAACCACAATTGTATTTATGGCGGTATTTATCCCTGTATGTTTTATGAGTGGTACAACTGGTACGTTCTATACACAATTTGGTGTTACTATGGCTATTGCCGTTGCGCTTTCGACGGTTAATGCCTTAACTCTTTCTCCTGCTTTGTGTGCCTTGATTATGACGCCTTACCGAGATGTTAAGGGTGGTGAGAAAGCAAACTTCTCATACAAGTTCCACGCAGCTTTCGATAGTGCATTTAACGGAATTGTCAATAAATACAAAAACCAAGTATTCTTCTTCTTAAAGCACAAAAATTTCTCGTTTGTTCTTGTTCTTGTGGCTTGTGTTGGACTATTTTTCTTTGTGAACAATACTAAAACCGCTCTTGTGCCAAATGAGGATACAGGCTCGTGTTTTGTGATGGTACAGACTGCTCCAGGCTATTCTCACGCTGAAACAGGGAAAGTTATGGATGAAATCGAAAAGGCCATAGTGCAGGTAGATGAAATCAAGAATTACTCAAAAGTCTTAGGTGCAAGCATGCTAGCCTCACAAGGATCAAACAATGGTATGTTTATATTAAAGCTCAAAGATTGGTCAGATCGCCCTAACGAAGATCAGAGTGTAGATGCCATAACAGGAAAGATATATGCTCTTACCTCGCATATTACAGCTGCGCAAATCATCGTTGTAGCACCTCCAATGATTACAGGTTTTGGTATGAGTAATGGTTTTGAGGTGCACGTTCAAGACCGCAACGGTGGATCTATAGACGATTTAGAGAAATATGCAACAGACTTTATTTTGGCACTAGGTGAAAGAGATGAGATTGCTCGTGCTCAAACATCATTCAGTACGCAATTTCCTCAATACTTAGTCGATATAGATGCTGCAATGTGCGAACGCAATGGTGTTTCGCCTAGCGATGTGCTCTCAACTATTTCTGGATACGTAGGTGGTAGTTACTCTTCGAATATGAATAAATTCTCGAAGTTGTATCGTGTAATAGTTCAAGCATCAATAGATCAAAGAATGGACATTGGAGCACTCGAGAATATGTTTGTTCGTACATCTTCGGGTTCTATGTCACCTGTAAGTCAATATGTTAATGTAGAAAGAGTATATGGTGCGCAAGCCTTGTATCGCTACAACTTATATCCATCTATCTCTGTTAATGGTACTCCTGCCGATGGTTTTAGTTCTGGTCAGGCCATAGAGGCTGTAAAGGAGGTTGCTCGTGAGACACTTCCAACTGGATACGGATATGAATTTGGTGGTCTTACCCTAGAAGAGTCTGGTTCGGCTGATTCATCTACCATTATCTTTGCTATCTGTATTGTCTTTGTCTATCTTATTCTTTGTGCGCTTTATGAATCTATTTTTATTCCTTTGGCGGTAATTCTTTCTATTCCATTCGGATTGTTCGGTAGCTTCTTATTTGCAAATATGTTTGGATTAACTAACGATATATACATGCAAACTGGATTAATAATGTTGATTGGACTGCTGGCCAAAACTGCTATTCTGCTTACAGAATACGCATCAGAGCAGCGCCGCCAAGGCCATACAATTGCTCAATCTGCCATAAATGCAGCGAAGATTCGTTTACGTCCTATCCTTATGACATCGCTCACATTGATTTTTGGTATGTTGCCACTAGTTTTTGCTTCAGGAGTAGGTGCAAATGGAAATATCTCGTTAGGTGTGGGTGTTGTTGGAGGAATGTTGATAGGCACAATATCTCTTATATTTATTGTACCAGCTCTATTTCTAATATTCCAAAATATAGAGGAGCGACTTATCCCTAAACGAATAGAAACCTTAAATAATTAAAATTAAAGTTATGAAACAAATAAAATATATAGCTGCCTATGTCTGTATAGCCTTATGCATTTGGGGATGTGGAACTCACTCGTCATATCAGCGATCTGTAGATTCAGAGGTGACTGATAATCTCTATAAATATATCGAGACAACAAACGACACCACAAATATTGCATCCCTATCATGGAGAGAGCTTTTTACTGACCCTCGCTTGCAGTCGCTAATAGAGACAGCTCTAGAGCGCAACACCGACTTAAATGTTGCGCGCCTAAATGTAGAACAGGCCGAAGCATCTCTTTCGGCTGCTCGTAAAGCATTTCTTCCCTCTCTTAGCCTCGAACCACAAGGCTCAATCTCAAGTTTTAACTCTTCAACTACGAAGAGCTATAACGTGTCACTTACATCCTCTTGGGAGATTGACCTATTCGGGAAACTGCGCAATGCCAAAAAGCAGTCAATCTCAATGCTAGAGCAGAGCGTGGCGTATCAACAAGCGGTGCGTACATCGCTTATAGCTTCAGTCGCGGGTAGCTACTATTCGCTACTTATGCTCGATGAGCAGCTGAAAATTAGCGAACAAACAAAAGAAAATTGGGAGAACAACCTCCGTGTAATGGAGGCAATGAAACGCGCAGGTCGCATAAATGAAACAGCCGTATTGCAATCCGAGGCAAGTAGTATAGCATTAAACTCCTCAATTGTCACTATCAAGGAGCAGATTGCAGCACTCGAGAATAGCATATCGCTACTGCTAGCAGCTCCAACAGAGCATATCGAACGTGGCTCTATTGACCAATACTCATTCCCTAGCGAACTTTCAGTTGGTGTGCCACTACAACTTTTGAGCAACCGCCCAGATGTGCGTATGGCGGAGGGATATCTTGCCCAGATGTTCTATGCTACTGCCGAGGCGCGCAGCTCGTTTTACCCTACTTTTACACTAAGTGGATCTGCGGGTTATACTAATAGCTCAGGCGTGATAATCAACCCTGGAGATATGCTTTACAATCTAGTAGCTTCAGCAGTACAGCCAATTTTCAACCGCGGAACATTAAAAGCCCAGTTAGAAATAAGCAAAGCTCAACAAGAACAAGCACTACTACAATTCAATCAAGCAATTCTCGATGCAGGTGCTGAGGTCAACGATGCTCTAAGCCAGTGGCAAAGTGCGCAAGCAAGATTAGAATTTGGAGCTATGCAGATTGAGATACTAGAAAAAACTGTATCCCAAACAGAGTTGTTAATGGAGCATGGTAGTGTCACGACACTAGATGTTCTCACTGCTCAACTAAGTCTGTTACAGAGTCAGCTATCCTACTCCACAGAGAAGTATAACCAATCACAAGGAGTAATAAACCTCTTCCGCTCCTTAGGCGGTGGCGAAATATAATCCATATCCGTCATCTAGATACAACAGAGAGTGGCTGTTTTGATTATTAATTATTATTGATTATCAAAACAGCCACTCTCTGATCAGATACTCCCTGCAAGTCCGTGTAAAACCATGCAACTCCCGTCCTGATAAAACAAAGCAAACAATACAAACCTCGACTATAGAAAAACCACACTCCACCGACTTTGAAGATTGATTCCCAATTTAGTATGTCATTCATTTTAGTGTAAAAGTGGACAGCATAGCAAATTCCTATATGAGTTAATTGAACATCAATGTTTAAAATTGAATTTTATCTGCTTTAACTGTAGAGTCATGTAGTTACAGTGATTTTGTTTAATGTACTGATGTTAAATGTGTTACGGTAATAATTCTTATAAAGTTCTTGTAAAGTTCTTGTAAAGTTCTTATAATTATTTTATTTGCCACATCTTTTTTTCCCCAACCATAATTATATCCTCTTTCCTTAAAGATGCTAATAAATTAGTTATTTTATTTTTCTTTTTAATTTCAGATAATATATCAGGTAATTTACTTTCCAATAATTGATCTATATCTTTTCGTGATAATTGCTTGTGTTGTTTAATAGCAGTAATAACCAAGTCTTTGTAGTATTTATCGTCAAGTCCTTTGTTTTTTGTATACTCAGTCTTTTTTCCTACTGTTTGAGCTAAGGATTTTGAGATATAAATATTTGGATATCTACCTTCAATCATTTTCTTTCGTCTAAGGTGTTCAATCTCAAATTTGGTTAACTTTCTTTTAAATGCAACACGGTTTAACATTTCAACCTCAGAAAGTTTTAGGTCTGGGTTTTTATATAGAAGAATTGAGAAGTCATCGTTTATAACTTTGCCTATGATTGTTACAACAACTTTATTATTGGCAAGGTTATAATCAGGCATGAGGAATAATTTACTTCTCTGTATCCTAAATACTCTTCTTATTCCACTCCCAATTGTGTCAACCATATTAAGCTCTACCATTGCTTGTGCTAAAAAAGGGTTTCTATATTTATCTTCAGGAGCATCATTTTCTATTACAGATTTAATGTTTTCAGGAATGAATGCACCTCTATTTGAAAATACTAATTTGTCATCATATTCTATTACATTAATCATTCCCCTCATCATATAATCTTGGTGAGCAATTGCATTATGTAACATCTCACGAATGATATAAGGATCGTACATTTTCACCTCTTCTGGAAACAAAGAAAAGAGGTTTGGATTCATATAGCGATAAGTTATATTTCGTATTTTCTTATATAGTTCTGTCACACCTATAATTAAAGGGCAAGTTATAATATCATAATCACGTTCTGTGTCATCATTTGACATTAATACCCATCTGATTTTCGAAACACTAGGAGATATTAAAACCTCACTCTCGGCTTTTCCAAGCAGTACAATAGCAGCATTTGTAATTCTACCTTTCTTTGTTAATTTAGCTTTATTTAGGAATACTATGTCACTCCAGTTTAACATATCTTCAGCTAGGTTCTCATATCTTGGATTATTCTTGTTTTTGTCATAAAATAACTCACGAGCAACCTTAATTGCATCTACATTTAGATCGTCAATTGTGGCATCAGGAACGATTTGTGCACTCCAATCTTTATCTGAATTAAATATTTTTTGTTTATAATCTCTAAAGTCGGCTAATTTAGTAAGATTTGAACCAACTCTTATGTAATCAACACCTTTGAACTCGACAGGCTGGGCTAGTGCAGCAGGAATTATGAACATAACAATACGCCTTTCGTTATATTCAAACTCTTCAATATCAAAGCCAATTATAGGCTTCAAGTTGCGCCTTAACCAAAGTTCATAATCTTGATTTCCATATTTAGTTTCAGACATTATTAAGTTTGTTCCAACTATACTCCATGTCGCATCTTCAACTCCAAGTATTAGGTATGCAAATTGTTTGTCTTTAATGCATGCAGCGTTGGCAAGTCCAGAAATATATTCTCCGACTCGCTCGTACGTAATGCTGCATCTTGATTCTCCGATATTAGTTTTAAATTCTAGCCAATCTACTTCTCCTGAGTTACTACCTCTAGTTTTAGCAAAGGTAATTTGCTCTTCTAATATTTTTATTTGTTGCTCTAACGTTCTCATAGTATTATAGTCTTTTTCTGATAATCACTTAACGTATTCTGTGTGAATTTTCTACTTAGCTGTCAATTAAATTTAACTTTCACCACAAAGATATGAATATTTCGTGAAATAGGTTGTTTTTAAAGGTAAATTTTAGCACAAGTTTAAATGATATCTCAAATTTGGTGAGTTCAAAAACAATAAATGCAATATTCTCGTTGTGTCATGTGATACATGACTGATGAGAATATTGCATTTATTGTTAAGGTATGAAAAACTTTACTATTTTGCAGATTAATTTGTGACCTCTAAGGTTTAGATGTTTCTTACAAGTCTTACGTAGTTGTAATACCTTGCTTTGTCCTCTCCTAGAGGGCCTCCTTCGTGTTTAGTGTCGAAGCGTACTGCTCCTGCGCCGTGAGAGTCTGTACCTCCTGGGCTAACTGCTCTACCAAAGGCAACGTACCATGCGTAGTAATATGGTCTACCTTTTTGGAATAGTGCTGATGTACCACTCCAGAAGTATGGATAATCTTTGTCTCCGTTTTCGTTGATTATCTCTGAGCAGAAGAATATAGGATCTATTGCTGCACCCATGTTCTCTTCCTCTCTTGCATTTGGTGCATAATTATAACACAGAATCCCTTGCAACTCTTTAACATTTGGTAGACGCCAATCATCGTATCCTGCTAATTCAGAATTTTCAGCGTATTGGAGTGCTGCTACCCAGTCCATGCCCTCCTTGCTATCATTTTTACTCCACATTAAACCAGTGGCTTTGTCAGTGATTGTTTCATTTCCATTGTCAGAGAAATTATTGATACCGTACACATTTCCGCGTACTGCACGTACATATTTTTGCATAGGTGATTTAGCTTGTTGGCCTTGACTCTCACCTTGACCTTGGCTTTGTCCTTGACTACGGCTAGATTGTGGTTTTTCACCTTGGCTAGCTTGTTCTCCTTGTTGTCTTTGTCCGCTTTGTCCACTTTGTCTGCTTTGA
>JAWXTQ010000063.1:0-11478 GCA_044433405.1 Rikenellaceae bacterium | reverse complement strand
GTATTGACCTGAATAAATTGCTGATCAGGGTGTTTACGACCACCTTGTGGCGGAACGTTCACAATCGAACCTTCTAATATTTTAAGAAGAGATTGTTGTACTCCCTCACCTGAAACATCTCTAGTGATTGATGGGTTGTCTCCCTTGCGAGCAATCTTATCTATCTCGTCGATAAAGATAATGCCTCTTTCAGCTAGCTCAACATCATAGTCAGCAGCTTGCAAAAGTCGGGTAAGAATATTCTCTACATCTTCGCCAACATATCCAGCCTGCGTAAGAGCAGTTGCATCTGCAATTGCAAATGGCACATGCAACATTCTTGCAATTGTACGCGCTAATAGAGTTTTACCTGTACCAGTCTCTCCAATCAACATAATATTTGATTTTTCAAGCTCTATCTGCTCTGCCTCACTCTCATTGCTATCTTTATCTAGGTGCATAATGCGCTTGTAGTGGTTATAAACCGCTACCGAAAGATACTGTTTCGCTGCATCTTGGCCTACCACATATTCATCTAAAATAGACTTCATCTGCGATGGTGTTAGCAACATGCTCTTGTCTAGTTTTAATTTTTTAGATTTCTTGTTGGTAATCATATACTCTTGAATATATGAATGCCCCCTCTCAATACATGCGGCACAGATTGTCGAAGCATTATCGCCAGTAAAGAATACTTTACTTGGATCTATCTCTTCCTTACAAAAAGAACACCTCAGTGAATTAACCTTTTTTGCCATTATTATTTATCTTCTCTTTTTGTTAATACGCTATCTATCAATCCATATTTAACGGCTTCTTGCGAAGTCATCCAGTAATCTCTATCGGCATCTGCTGTGATTTTCTTCACCGTTGCACCACTATGAACTGAGAGAATATCGTAAAGCGTTTTCTTTGTTTTAGCTATCTCACGAGCGGTAATTTCTACATCTGAGGCTTGCCCTTCAATACCACCTAGTGGTTGGTGAATCATCACTTTTGAGTGCTTCAACGCAGAACGCTTGCCTTTTTGACCCGCTGTCAATAGAACCGCTGCCATTGATGCCGCCAAACCTGTACAAATTGTTGCAACATCAGGTGAAACCAACTGCATTGTGTCGTATATTCCTAAACCTGCCGATACTGAACCACCACCAGAATTGATATATATTTGAATATCTTGTTTGCTATCGTTAGCCTCTAAAAAAAGCAACTGAGCTTGAATGATATTTGCAGCATCGTCAAAAATTGGACATCCTAAAAATATAATTCTATCCATCATCAAACGAGAGAAAACATCCATTTGAGCTACATTCAACTGGCGTTCTTCGATGATTGTAGGGCTAATATATGACGAAGTTATCGCATTAAAATTGTGTAATTTTAGAGAACTTATGCCTAGGTGCCCCATTGCATATTTTTCAAATTCGTTTTTTGTCATGTTCTAGACTTTTTTTTGACTACTTATTTTTATAAAAAAACCGCTTAAAAGGCTGAAAAAATCGGCCTTTTAAGCAGCAAAGATAGGTATAATAATTCAATTTGTAAAGCAAAAAACACTAATTCTTTGATTCACAATAAATTAACAAACCCTACTTACCCTCCTTTCTTGATAGTACAGCGGCTATTGACAGGAACAAACCTAAAAATACGCCTAACAATGCAGCAAACAACACTTGCATTGTCGGAGCAAGCAAGAATGTGATAGTGTGAGCAGGAATCCAGAAGAATGGAATTGTTTTTTTGAACACAAAACTCCACTGTACTCCCCAGTTCAATTTAGTGATTATCTCTTTAATTTTGATAGGTCTTAGGAGTGCGCACACACTGCCACCATTCTCTAGAATGTGAGTATCAGTAATTTTATGCAGTGTCATAAATACTGGTGCAAATATGGTGTTCATCATCACTGATATAGAGAATGCTCCAAGTAGCTTTTGAGGTGTAAAGTCACCCTTCATAGCCTCAACTATACCACTTAAACCAAAGCTCTCAACCATAGCAGGAGCACCTATAGCGAATGTTTTCATCGCCACAGCAATCCAAACACCAAATATTCCCCACACAATGGCGCGTGGCAAAATACCAAACCCCTTGTAGTTGTATCTACCCTCTTTCACTTTCAAACCGATAACTTCACCAATTGTTGCCAACACTCCAAACTTCAAGAATGCCATCACATAACCATGGTTTACGGTCATATACATAAATGCGTTTGAAAATGGTTCTAACAATAGAAACGGCAACACTATAACCGCTATAATTAGCACAAAAATAAAATCTTGTTTTTTCATTATCCTAGAGTTATAAAGTTTCCAAATCGCTATTCTGAATAATATCTAAGTTGTGTTTTTCAACCACCGATAACGCCTTGTCATTATCGTCGACTCTCATAACTAAGATTGCCTTCTCTTTGGCGGTGAAGCAATACATATACTCTATCGCTACCCCCTCTTCAGAGAATTTTTTAAGATTTTCATAAAATGCACCTGCCTCAGTGTGACATGAAATTGCCACAACCTCACTAATATTGGCATTTTTATTTGCACCTGACAAGACCTCAAGTGCTTTAGATGTATTAGAGGTGATTATCCTTAATATGCCATACTCTGAAGTGTCGGCCACAGTTGCTGCGATAATATTGATTTTAGCCTTAGATAGTGTCTCCATAACCTCATATAGGCTACCCTGCTTGTTTTCAAGAAATATTGAAAGTTGTTTTATTGTAGTCATAATATTATTTATTAAAATTTATTTGGCTCTATTGTCAAAAACTCTAACCGCTTTTCCCTCTGACGCTGGAAGCGTTCCGCTACCTACAAGTTTCACTCGTGGAGTAACAAGAATCTCATCTCTGATTTGACGTGTCATATCTTTGGTTAAATCTTGCAGTTTTTTATAGTCGTCAGTAAAGGCATTACCCAATTCAACCTCTATGATAATCTCATCATTATCGTTAATGGTTTCGATGATAATTCTATAGTTGTTACCAACCTCCTCAAACTGCATTAATATCTTCTCGATCTGCATAGGGAAGATATTCACACCTTTGATAATAAACATATCATCGCTACGCCCTTTGATACGATCAATTCTACGGTGAGTTCTTCCACAAACACATGGCTCAGGAATAATACGGGTAAGGTCGCGAGTACGATAACGAATTAGCGGCATTGCCTCTCTATCGAGTGTTGTTAACACTAGCTCTCCAATCTCTCCATCAGCTACTCTTTCAAGCGTTTCAGGATTAATGATTTCGACTAGGTATGAATCCTCCCAAATGTGAAGTCCATTTTGTTCTTGACATTCAAATGCTACACCTGGACCACTCATCTCAGACATACCAAAACAGTTATACGCTTTAACTCCTAGCAGGTTTTCAATTCTTTTTCGCTGTTGCTCGGTATGAGGCTCAGCTCCAATTATTAGAGTGGTTAGCTTAGTGTCTTTCTTAGGGTCAATTCCTTGTTGCGCAAACACATCAGCCAAACGAATCATATAACTAGGAATAGCGTGCAAAGCTGTTGCACCAAAGTCTGTAATAAACTTAATCTGGCGTAAGCTGTTACCAGCAGCAGCAGGCACAGTCAAAGCTCCTAATCGCTCAGCTCCATATTGAATACCTAGTCCACCAGTAAACATTCCGTAGCCAGAAGTGTTTTGCAAAACGTCACTCTTTCTCAATCCAACCATATACATACAGCGCGCCATGCGGTTTGCCCAAGTATCAAGGTCTTTTTGAGAGTGACAAATAACTGTTGGATTTCCTGTTGTTCCGCTTGAAGAGTGAAGTCTCACAACTTGATCGTTACTTACGGCATTCAATCCAAATGGGTAGTTGTTTCTAAGATCCTCTTTGGTAGTAAAAGGCAACTTAGCAACATCACCTAAAGAGTTAATCGCTTCGATATCAACACCCTTTTCTTTATACGATTTTCCGTAAAAAGGTGATTTTACAGCCTGTTTAAGGCTCTCTTTTAATCGACTTAATTGGAGAGACTCAATGTCCTCTCTACTCATTAATTCAATTTCTGGTTCAAAATATTGATCATTCATCATATTATATAGGTTTAAAAAGTTTTCATTTAAAATATAGTTGAAGCTATTGCTTCAATATTATCCGATTTGCCCATTGTATAGAAGTGAATAATTGGAACTCCGCTATTTTTAAGCTCCTCACACTGCTTAATTGCCCACTCAACACCAATTTTGCGCACCTCACTATTGTTTTGAGCACTACTCACCTTACACGCTACTGGTTGAGGTATATCTACATGGAAAATTTGAGGCAACATCGAGAGCTGCCCTTTTGTAGATAATGGCTTAATTCCTGGAATAATCGGAACTTTGATTCCTGCTTTTCGACACCTCTCAACAAAAGAGAAGTAGTGACGATTATCAAAAAACATTTGTGTTACAATATAATCAGCACCTGCATCCACCTTTTTCTTCAAATAAGACATATCCATATCAGCATTTGGCGATTCGATGTGTTTTTCAGGATAACCTGCCACGCCGATACAAAAATCGGTAGCGTGCGACTGCTCCACCTCACTATCTTGATACCAGCCTCGGTTCATACCCACAATCTGCTCCACCAACTCAATTGCATTTGAGTGACCTGAAGGCGATGGGGTAAATACCTTCTCATTTTTCAGGTTATCACCTCTAAGAGCCAGCACGTTATTAATTCCCAAGAAGCTCAAATCTATAAGTGCATCTTCAGTGTCAATGCGACTAAAACCCCCACATATCAAATGGGGCACAACCTCAATTTGATATCGAGCCATTAGGGCAGCAGAAATAGCTACAGTACCAGGACGTTTTTTGGTGATTAGTCGCTCCAAAAAACCACCCTCACGCTCAATATACTTTACATCCTCACGGTGATAGGTTATATTGATATAGGCTGGATCAAACGCCATTAACTTATCTACTGTATTAAATATCGTGTTTATATCATCTCCCTTTAGAGGAGGAAGCAATTCAAAGGCAAATCTACACTTATTCTCGCTTTGTGCGCTGTTTATTATATCTATTATTTTCATCTACTTTTTTATAATAAAATATTTTGACTCTGGATGGGCAAAAATCATTGCCGAAATAGATGCTTGTGGCATCATTGCATAGTTTTCAGTTAGTCGAGTTCCGACACTATTTTCGATATCGAGATAATCAAAAACCACTCTCTTTAACTCATGATTTTGCAAACATGGATAACCAAATGCTGGGCGAATACCCTCAAACTTTCCTTTTTTCAGATTGCTAACATCAAACTCCTCATTACTATAGCCCCAAAGTTGTGTACGCACAACAAAATGGAGATACTCAGTAGCGGCCTCAACCAATCTATCGGCAAGAATTGTCACCATCAAGGAGTTATAATTATCATCTTTAAAACTAGCAGCAAACTCCTCAGCTCCAAACACCGACACATTTAAAAAACCGACACTATCATCCTCTTTATCAACAAAATCGGAGAGAGATAGATTGACTTGAGCACTACTATCTAAATTTCGGCCAACATTTAAAGTCAACTCTTGATTATCACCTATGATTATATCTTCGTTATGACTTTTGGCCTTTAGTATAGATATTTGCGCCTTTATTGTCACTCTATCTTTCAAATTTTGAAGAGTGATTTGTGCATCGTCATATAGTTTTTTAGCCTCATCACCTTTTTCGTGGTGTGAAAATATTTGAGGAACATGGCCTTTAATCTGCCACGCTGCAAAAAAAGCACTCCAATTAATAAGTTGCACTACTTTTTCAAACTCAACACTTTCATATTTGAAGATTCCACGCTTTAAAGGGGGTGTAATCTTGCTTCTATCTAATTTAAAGCCTCTAGAGCGTGCTCTCTCTAGTGGAAGCAACGCCTGTTTTGACCTAGAATTAAGATAATCATCTCTCAATGAATCCTGCTGCTTAAGTATTTGCTCTTTAACATCTTTAAACTTGCTACCTACTATATCCATTGCCAACTTAGCACACGACGAAGCATCACTACTTTGCCATACAAAGCCGTTGTATGTTGGAGCAAGCTTAACAGCAGTATGGAGAGGTGATGTAGTTGCTCCACCCACCAATACTGGAATATCTATATTTTCGCGATTGAAAAGCTCAAGCAGGTTTTTCATCTCATCCAGCGATGGCGTTATCAACCCACTCAGCGCAACAATTTTGGGATTATGAAGTTTTGTTGCCTCGACAATCTTCTCTGCCGAAACCATTACTCCTAAATCTACAACCTCAAACCCATTACATGATAATATTATCGAAACAATATTTTTACCTATATCATGAACATCGCCCTTGACTGTAGCCAACACAATTTTACCAATATCCATTTGGCTGTTTTGCGAAATATATGGAGTCAAAATCTCTACTGCTATCTTCATAACGCGCGCACTCTTAACCACCTGTGGCAAGAACATCTTACCTTGACTAAAAAGCTCTCCAACTTTACGCATTCCGTTCATTAACGGCCCTTCAATGATTGCAATACCCTCTTTATACTCAATGACAGCCTCATTGATGTCTGTTTCTATAAAGTCAGTCACACCCTTTGTTAAAGCATACTCTATTCTGTTGTCAAGAGTAAAACTTCTCCACTGCGCCACCTCTTTGACTTTGCTGCCTACTGCTTCGCCCTGCTTTACTAGCGTTGCACTATACTCAAGAATCCTCTCGGTAGCATCGCTACGTCTATTAAAAATCAAATCCTCTACTCTACTTAGCAGCTCTTTATCAATATCGTCATACAGCACCAAGTTTGCGGCATTTACGATTGCCATATCCAAACCTGCCGAGATAGCATGATACAAAAATGCTGAATGCATAGCCTCTCTAACTCGATTGTTACCTCTGAAAGCAAACGATAGGTTGCTAACTCCTGCACTCACTTTTGCGTATGGAAGATTCTCTTTAATATATGCGGTAGCACGAATAAAATCTACGCCATAATTGTTATGCTCCTCAATGCCTGTTCCGATGGTCAACACATTAGGGTCAAATATAATATCCTCTGCATTAAAGCCACTTTCAACTAGCAAATTATAAGCCCTCGAAGCAACCTCTATCTTACGGCTATAACTATCAGCCTGCCCCTGCTCATCAAAAAGCATAACCACTATAGCAGCACCATACTCTTTAATAATCATAGCTTTTCTAACAAACTCAGCCTCGCCCTCTTTTAGCGATATTGAGTTCACAATTGCTTTACCCTGCAAAGTGCGCAACCCTGCCTCTAACACCTCCCATTTTGAGGAGTCAATCATTATTGGCAAACGAGCAATTTCGGGTTCTGAGGCTATTAGATTAAGAAAATAACGCATAGCATAAGCCGAATCAATCATTGCATCGTCCATACATATATCTATCACTGACGCACCAGTTTCGACCTGTGCTGCCACTATCGACAAAGCCTCGCTATAGTTCTCCTCTCTAATAAGGCGAGCAAACTTCGCACTCCCTGCAACATTTGCCCTCTCACCAATATTGATAAAACCCACCTCTTTAGTTAGGCGTAAAGGCTCTAGACCTGTTAGGGTTGTAATCCTATCGGGCTCTCTTCTTGTGCGAGGTTTATAGTTTTTGGCCAATTTACTAATTAGCTCAATATGTTTTGGAGTAGTTCCACAACACCCCCCTATAATATTCACCAACCCCTCTGAGATAAATCGCTCCGAAATTTGAGCCATCAATTGCGGAGTGTGCGAATAGTTACCAAAAGCATCAGGCAATCCAGCATTTGGATGCACTGAGACGTAGTGAGTTGTCACCTGCTCTAAACGCTTTAAGTATGGGTATATCAGCTCTGCTCCAAATGCACAATTTAGCCCAAAACTAATAATATGCTTGCTACTAAGCAACGAATACACAAACGCCTCAACCGTTTGACCACTAAGTGTACGCCCTGAATTGTCGGTAATAGTTCCAGATATCATAAGAGGAATATCTATCTTTCGAAGCTCACAAACCCTATTGTGCGCCATTATTGCCGCCTTTGCATTAAGGGTGTCAAATATTGTCTCTAAGATTATAACATCAGCACCACCGTCAATCAAACCTTCGATTTGAATGGCGTAGGTGTCGTAAAGCTCCCCAAACGAGATGTTACGAAATGCAGCATCATCAACTGTAGGCGACATGGAGGCTGTACGCCCTGTAGGCCCAACGCTCCCTGCTACATATCTATTTTTATAGCCTCCCTCTTCTATGGCAGCTTTAGCTAGCTCTGCCGCCTTGAAATTCAACTCATACACTATCTCTTCTAAACCATACTCAGCTAAAGAGACACTATTTGAATTAAAGCTATTTGTGGTAATTATATCAGCTCCTGCGGCCAAATACTCGATATGTAATTTTTTAATTATATCGGGACGTGTAATAACAAGCACATCATTACACCCCTTAAGCTCCACACTCCAATTTTTAAACCGATCACCTCTAAAATCAGCCTCACACAAATTATACTTTTGCAACATTGTTCCCAATGCTCCATCAAGTATTAAAATTCTTTTTTTTATATCTTCTTTTATCATCATCCTCATTTTTCAAGCTAGATGGTTAAAATTACAACCCCTCTATCTCATATAATTCAGGCCAATTTTTGCCTGTAACATATAATTTTTGCGTTCTATTATCGAATGCTATTCCATTAAAAACGTCAGTATCCTCATTCTTCTTTGCACTAGACAACAAGTTGTTACAAAATAGTATCGTCTCGACCAATCCACTATCTGAATCAATCACCAGTAGAGAGTCGTAACCATAAACATTGGCATATATCTTTCCGTTAATCCACTCTAACTCGTTAATGTCATATATTACACCTTTATTTGTCAGAACCTTAATTTTGCCGATTTTTTTGAATGTCTCAGGATCTACTTTATATATGTATTCGCTACCATCGCTCATATATAGATACTCACCGTCGTTGGTTAATCCCCATCCTTGCCCAGTATAGTCAAACTCGCCTATCTTCTCCAAACTTTTAGCATCAAACACAAACGCCTTTTGCTCCTTCCAAGTAAGCATATAGAGTTTATCATTAAGGATTGTTATCCCTTCCGCAAAATATTTATCCTCTAAATCAACTCGTTTTAGGGTTTTCATAGATGGAAACTCCATAATTTTAACATAAGACTCACCATATTGGCCGCTACTCTCGTAAAGTTTGCCATCATAAAACTCCAACCCTTGAGTATAACTATCACGACTATGAGGCAAAGTGGCAATTTTAATCGACTCACTACGCGCTGGGTCAAAGCTTGGCAAAACAGTAAATTGACTTGAACGCTCACCACTATTACCCTTATAAAATGCAACTATTTTAAAACTCTTATCGCCAATACTCTCCTCTTTGGACAGTGTATAAGCAAATCTACCGCTCTTAGAAGTTGCCACATATTTACCTCCAATAAACAGCTGCGCAGAGTCAATTTCAGATTTTGTGGTAATAGAGAAGTCTACCTTGTCACCTGCTTTAATCTGCATATCAGTCGTTGGCAATATTGTTCGTATTACTATCTTACTTTTTTCGCTATTATTGTTACACGAAACTGCCACTATTGTTAATATTATTAATGTTATATTCAAAACTATGCTTTTTTTGCTCATATATTTATATTATAAATTAATTGCAAATATAGTAAAATTTGATTACTTTTGCATCATACAAAATTACAAAAATGAATAATAGCACATTAATAAAAATATCAAAGATAGTATCACTTATTTTTCACCCTGCAATAATCATTGTCTATTTATTGCTAGCTCTTCTCTTTGGAAACACCTATTTAAATAGCGGAAGTGCCTCATTAAGACTACGAATAATACTAACGCTTCACATTGCACTGCTCACTGTTATTCTCCCTATTTTGATAATACAAATATACAAAGCGTGTGAAAAATATTTTAACATTAAATTTCTACACAACTACAAACGCCATGCGTCACTGCTAATAGTGGCAATTTGTTACATTATGGTAATGTTTATTACTATGCCAGTACTTGGCACATACTTTGCCCAAAAGTTATTTTTAACCACCGCTGTAATTTTAACTATGGCTAACGCCATAACACTTATAACACCGCTATCGCTACACATGCTTGCACTATCAATAGCAACTACAATGCTATGGACATTGCACTTCTTTGGATATGGCCAACTTATGACATTTGCTTTAATAGCAATATTCATATCTGGCCTTGTAGCATCATCAAGATTAATGCTTCAAAAATCATCACTCTCCGAGATTAGCTACAGCTACCTAATTGGCGTTCTAGCTATGTTGCTATTGCTTTTTATTTAATATCGATTCTTTCACAAGAAGCTCGCAAATGACATCCCTGAACCATTTTTAAAAGCTTAGCTAAAGCTAACCATTCAAAAATGCTCCATGAATGCCCCTTGCTGGCAAGAACTCCTCGTCGCTTTCGCTCCTCGGGCTCACTAGCGTTCGCTGGGTATTCTCATGTAGGACATTGCTTGCTTCGCGATATCCGAACATTGAAATAATGATTAATGACCAGATCCACCAACAAAGAATTCATCTTGTTCCAGTATTTAATTTCACTGCCATACCGCAGGTATGAGCAAAGGGAAATTAAACACTATTACTACAAGCATAAGCTTTAGCTCTTGCGGTGAAAACCGCCCAAGAAAACCGCCCAAGAAAACCGCCTAAGTAACATCTAATCAACACACAAGGAATAGCCAGTTCCATGGATAGTTTTAATTGCGATTCTCTTGTCGCTAGAGAGGTATTGCCGTAGGCGACAGATTATGTTGTTTACACTCTGGTCGCTTACTATATCTACCTCAAACGAGCTTTCGACAATATCGTCGCGACTCACAACCTCTCCCTCTGCTAAGATAAGAGCACGGAGCACTTTTAACTCGGTACGGCCAAGCCTAAAGGCTGGAGAGCCATGTGGCGGTGTGGTAAGGTATCTTCTTAAAACATCTAATGCACAATCACCAAAATGCATCACCTTGTTATTTATATTATCACAACAATATCTCTCAGCATACACTATAAGCTCGCTAGGGCTGAATGGTTTTTTAAGGTATAGCAATCCACCACCACTAACAGCATCGACAATCAGCTCGCTCTCATGGTGCGAGGAGATAAAGATTACTGGAGTAGAGTTAGAGACTTTCAATATTTCAGGTAAGCTATCAATGCTATTTTTATCTCCCACCTCCACATCTAGGATTATCAAATTGGGTTTAAAATCCTTTATGACTTCTAATATTCTTGACATCGAAGATTGAAAATGGACATTGAAGCCATTCTCCTGAAGTGCAATTGACAGAAGTGAGCCAATCGCCATATCATCATCAATTAGTAGTATGTTTTTCATTTGAATGTTTTTTTATTGGTTTTATAGGTATAGAGAAAGTTATCAGAGTACCTTTATTGCTCTCACTTTCGAGCTTTATGCACCCTCCTTGTCTCTTTATTATTTGGTGTGCGTGACTAAGTCCACTGA
>JAWXTQ010000062.1:0-11487 GCA_044433405.1 Rikenellaceae bacterium | reverse complement strand
GAATAGCTCTTGAGCTATGTCCTCAGCAGCATCGCTATCTTTGACTAGCATTAAGATATAATTGTAGGCTTTTTTACGGTAACGGCTAATCAACAAATTTATTGATTCTTCATCACCTGCAATGTATGCACTGATTAGTGCTTGATCATTCAACTCTTTCATAACCAAATTTGTATATTTACTCATTTCATCAACTATAATGCCGCAGTTAGCGACAAACGTTTATTTATTTATTAAAAAAAGTAAAATATGCTATAGGCAAAAAGTTTTTTATTTGTTTTACACTGCAATGTTAGTAATTTATTTTTAAACTACCAAACATTTATACCATTTTTTTTATTTCTATCAACTTTCCTAATGCATCGTAAGGTGACATCTCGTTTGGATTAATATTTTTCAGTATATCTCTAATCTTATATAACACTGGATCTTCCATTTCAAAAAGTGACATTTGTTTACCATCCTCAATTTCCATTTTTTTAAACTCTGCAAATGAGCGATAATCTATCTTTGTGCTCTCCTGGGTCGAATTTTGGCTCATCTTCTCGCGCTGAAGTTCTAGTCTTTCAAGTATCTCTTGTGAGCGCAAAACCACGCTCTGAGGCATACCTGCTAGGCGTGCTACATGAATACCGAATGAATGTTCTGTTCCGCCCGGGCTAAGAGTACGCAAAAACATGATTTTATTACCCATCTCTTTCACCTCAACATTATAGTTCTTGATTCGAGGATATAGTTGTTCCATCTCATTGAGTTCGTGATAGTGGGTGGCAAAAAGAGTCTTTGGCCTACCCTTCTCTGACTCATGGAGATATTCAACCATGCTCCACGCAATTGAGATACCATCGTAAGTACTTGTTCCGCGACCTATCTCATCAAGCAACACTAAGCTTCTTGGGCTGATATTATTGAGAATATTGGCACTCTCTAACATCTCTACCATAAATGTTGATTCGCCTTGCGATATATTATCTGATGCTCCTACGCGTGTAAATACTCTATCGGTAATACCTAGAGTTGCCTGCGAAGCGGGCACAAAACACCCTATTTGAGCCATAATAACCACTAGTGCCGTCATTCGTAGCAGTGCCGACTTACCCGACATATTTGGCCCTGTAATGATGATTATTTGCTGAGTTGTGCTATCAAGATATATATCATTTGGAACATACGACTCACCTACTGGCAACATCTGTTCGATTACTGGATGTCGAGCAGCCTTGACATTTATTATGTTCTCATCACATATCGTAGCCCTACAGTAGTTGTTAAGTTTTGAAATAGTCGCAAAAGAGAGCAACGCATCAATCTCACCTGCTACAGAGCTATCTTGAAGCACTGGATTGATATAATTTTGACACTGGTCGATTAATTGTTCGTAGATTTCTATCTCTAACTGCAACGATTGGTCTTGTGCAACAATTATTTTCTCTTCATACTCTTTTAGCTCTTGGGTGATATATCTCTCAGCACTAGTAAGAGTCTGTTTTCTCACCCACTCTTGAGGCACTTTGTCTTTATGGCTATTTCGCACCTCGATATAGTAACCAAACACCGAATTATAACTAATCTTGAGAGATGGAATGCCTGTACGCTGGCTCTCACGCTCCTGCATTTCAACAAGAAACTGTTTGCCTTTATACATTAATTCACGATATTCATCTAGCTTCATCGACACATTAGCAGCAATTACACCACCCTTCTGAATCAAAACCGAAGGCTCATCACATATTGTCTTTGCAATAGCTTCTCGTATCGCCCCACAAGGATCTATCTTGCTAGCATAACGCTTTAAAGGAGCAGAATCGCTATTTGAAAGCAATGTTTTTATCGTCTCTAAAGCCAATAATCCATGCTCTAACTGTTTAAAATCTCTAGGCGTGCAACGTCGCGCAGCAACCTTTGATATCAAACGCTCTAAATCACCCAGCTGAGACACTTGAAGCCTCACACTATCAGAGAGTGATTGGTTTGACATAAAATAGTCAACAATATCGTATCTGCTCTCAATCTCCTTTTGGTTTTTAAGAGGTAGCGATAGGTAGCGTCTTAATGTTCTACCTCCCATAGGAGATAGTGATTTATCAATTACATCAATTAATGAACGTCCACCACCCGACTGAGTAGCAAAAATCTCAAGGTTTCTAACTGTGTATTTATCTAGCCACACATAGTTATCCTCCTCAATACGGCTGATAGTGGTGATGTGTTTAAGATTATTATGGCAAGTATACTCTAAGTAGTATAGTATCGCACCAGCTGCAGAGATTGCAGTTACCATACTCTCTATACCATATCCCTTTAGCGATTTAACACCAAAGAGCTTTGTTAATCGCTCATAACCACTAGAGTGGTCGAAATTCCAATTCTCAATAGGATATGTTTGAAAACCACGTCCAAACATCGAGAAAAACTGCTCTCTACACCCCTTCTGAATCAATACCTCTTTGGGCTTAAACGACAAAAGAAGCTTTTCTACATAATCTTTATTACCCTGAGCAGCATAATATTCACCAGTAGTAATATCGAGAAAGGCTACTCCAATATTTTTATTTCCATAATATATTGATGCTAAGAAATTATTCTCTTTAGAGGTGATAATTTCGTCATTAAAAGAGACCCCTGGAGTAATAAGCTCAGTGACTCCACGCTTCACAATCGCTTTAGTTTTTTTAGGATCTTCAAGCTGTTCGCAAATAGCAACTCTCTCACCTGCTCTAACAAGTTTTGGAAGATATACATTAAGCGAATGGTATGGAAAACCTGCTAACTCAACAAATGATGCAGCACCATTAGCCCTTTTTGTGAGTGTTATGCCTAATATTTCGCTCGCAACAATTGCGTCTTGGCCAAACATCTCATAAAAATCTCCAACCCTAAACAATAATATTGCATCTGGGTGAGACGTTTTAATTGCATAATACTGCTTCATTAATGGTGTTTCCACATACTTTTTTTCCTGAGCCATCTTGGTTTTTCTTTAAATTTTGACTTCAAAAATATAACTTGATTTTTTATTTACCAAATTTAAAATATCTTTGTGTAACATATTTTTTTTAGAAGTGTCTAAAATCAACGATTTGGACACATAAACGACTTAGCATTTTTAAAATAATTTACAAGTATGTCTCAAACTAAAGTTACGAGAAGCAATCCAGCGTGTATCATGTTGTTGGTTGACAAATCGGGTTCGATGGCCGAGAAACTTACATTTAACGAACAGTTAATGACTAAATCACAAGCTGTTAGCATAATCATCAATAGTTTTATTGATGAACTGCTATACCGTTGCCGCAAAGGAGGTAGCTATATGAACTATTTTGAGGTGGCTCTTTTAGGCTATAGTGATAACAAAACATACTCTATGTTAGAAAGTCTCGATTCAGACAGAATAACCTTCACTGTGCCTGATTTAACAAACGCTAATGTAGACAAATACTCAATATCAAAAAGACGTATTGGCAGCGATGGGTTATATTACACCCACACTACAACCATTAACAAATGGATTGACCACACTGATGGAGGCAACACACCCATGAAACAAGCATTATTGGAGCTATACAAACACGCCAATCAATGGATTCAGAAAAACAAAGACAGATATACAATACCGCCTATCTTGATTCATATTAGCGATGGTGAGGCAACGGATAGCGAAACCCCTACTCTACTTAAAATAGCAGACAAGATAAAAAGCTTGTCGATTGGTGGTGGCAAGGTGACATTTATGAATGTTAACATATCGTCAATGCACAAAGAGTCAATAATATTCCCCTCTTCAAGCCTCGAACTGCCAAAAGAGAACACCACTGCAAAACTACTATACGACATGTCGAGCACTCTTTCAAAAGAGTATGCAGAGTCGATAAGCTACATCAAAGATAAAGAGTTATCAACTTTTGATGCCTCTATCCCTGTGAAAGCAATGGCATACAACGCATCACTCAATGAGCTGATTGGAATACTTAGCATTGGCACATCAACCATTAGCGGATAACACACACACCTCCTTAAAACATACAATCAATCATGACTATTCATATCTTATCTAGTTTAGAGAACCTACCATCTTGTTTAAACACACTGCACGAGGTAACACTCTCACCTGATTTCTACGACTCTATATACAGTGGCAACCATTTTGATAGATTCTCTATCGACTATAAAGGCTCACCACACTATATGTACGTAATTAAGTCTACCGCACCTGAGGCACGTAGATTAAAAGAGAGTGCCTTAGCGTTTGAAAACTTCAACTTTTCCCCATTTCCTAAATGTAAGTTTATAGAGAAAGAGTTGCTAAGTTTTGATGGAGGGAAACTTGGACGTAATTACGATATTATATTAATCAGACGTTACAATAGTAATACCTTGCCAGATAGCATCATAGCGGACACTATTAAAGAGGAGCACTTAAAATCAATTGCTAACAATATTTTGTGGTTAATCAATAACAAAATATCATTGGAGCGATTTGCACTATCTCAAATTGTCATACACAACAGCTCGGTAATTTTTAATATCTCGCACAAGAACACCATTAAACAACATGAGGATAGCAACTATATTAACTTTTACCGCAACTTAATAGCAGCTCTTATTGTATCAACCTACGTAATATTCAATAGAGAATGGATTTACGATGGCCTAGACGCTCTAAAATCGTTCTGGAATGACAAGAATAACAACTCTTATATAGAATCACTACTAAACTGCCTGCCTAAAGAGTATAGCAACATTGCTAAGTTCATCAAAGGAGAGGAAACGGAGTGTAGCAAAATAGTTCCTGAGATTGATCATTATATCAATCAAACATTTGTTGAACTAGATAATAATTTCACACTTTTACCAAAATGCAACAACTACTACAATGCCAATGAGTATGAATATTTTCCTGAACTCTCATCAGAAATGCGAAATGCCGTTAAGTGTAAAGCTACAAATAAGTTTGGATTTATCGACAACTATGGCAACAAAATAACCGAGTGCTCGTTCGAAAAAGTAACCCCATTTTATGAATCTATAGCAATAGTAAAAAAAGGAGGTAGATATTACGCTATCAATCGCGATGGAAAATATATTGTTAAGGGCGACTACTCTCAACTAAAATGGTTAACAAAAGAGAATATCATTGTGGGGGTGCGCAACAAAGAGTATTTTATCATCTCACGACAAGGCGAAATATTAAACAAAAATCCATACGCAAAAATTGGTGATTTCTACTACGGAAGAGCTATCGTGATAGGCTTAGACGGAAAGAGAGGATATATCGACACCTCTGGCAAAGAGATAGTAGAGGTAAGGTATGATGATGCAAAAGATTTTATTAGCGGAGTGGGCGAAGTATGCTACAACAATACATGGTATATTGTGGGCTACGACGGCGACCTATACTTAAAATAAACCACAAATTAGTTAGTACAAATACAAAAATACAAACATGAACCAACAAGAACAGTTACTTTCAATAGATAGAGAGCATATTTGGCATCCATACACATCAATGATAGATCCACTACCTGTATACCTATGCAAAAAGGCTAAGGGATGTTATATCTACCTAGAGAGCGGCGAGAAATTAATTGAGGGGATGTCATCATGGTGGTGTGCCGTGCATGGCTACAACAACCCACGATTAAACAGCGCCGCAAAGAGACAGATTTCTCAAATGTCGCACGTAATGTTTGGAGGTCTTACCCATAAGCCAGCAATACACCTAACACAAAAATTGATTAAAATGCTGCCTGAAGGGCTTAACAAGGTGTTTTATAGCGATAGTGGCTCAGTAGCAGTAGAAGTGGCACTTAAGATGGCAATACAATATCAATACGCATTAGGCAATAACAATAAAAATAAAATTGCCACCATCAGCGGAGGTTATCACGGTGACACATGGCATGCAATGAGTGTATGTGATCCAGTAGGAGGCATGCACACACTCTACAATGGTCGGCTCACACCTCAGCTTTTTGCTCCCATTCCACAGTGTGGATTTCACGACGAGTGGGTAGAGAGTGATTTCTTTCCTATGCGCCAAATGCTAGAGGAGAATAGCGATGTAATTGGCGCAGTAATAGTTGAACCTATAGTGCAAGGAGCAGGTGGAATGAGGTTTTATCACCCTATGTACCTAAAACTATTAAGAGAAGAGTGCAACAAACACGACATCTTGCTTATTGCCGACGAAATAGCAACTGGATTTTATCGCAGTGGCGAAAGATTTGCATGCAATCACATCAATATTACTCCTGATATAATGTGTTTGGGCAAAGCACTCACTGGTGGCTTCATGTCATTTGCTGCTACCATTGCAACTGAAAAAGTTGCCTATACCATATCAAAATCAGCTCCACACTCATTTATGCATGGACCAACATTTATGGGCAATCCTCTAGCTGCGGCAGTTGCACTAGAGAGTCTCAACATACTTGAAGAGGGCGAAACAAAAGCAAAGATAAAAGAGATCGAATCTACCATGCTCAGAGAGCTAAAAAAGGCCGAAAATCTAAAAAATGTTAAAGAGGTTAGAGTTTTGGGTGCAATAGGCGTAATTGAGCTAAAAGAGAGCGTTAATATGGCTCAGATACAAGAAAAATTTGTAAAAAACGGAGCATGGGTTAGGCCATTTGGATGTTTAGTATATATAATGCCTCAATACATTATTTCTGAAAGAACATTATCAAAGCTATGTCGAATTTTAGTCAAGACAGTGGCCGAAGCATAGCTGTTTTTTGATATCAAAAATAGTCAACGAAAACAGGGGCGAGAAGAGTCAAACTAGATTAAATTCTCGCCTCAAAATTTATATTTCAACATAAAACATTTATAAATTATAATATTTTACACCCTCTAAAACAAACTACTTATATCCATAAATCATTATTATCAAGCAAATTAAACACCATATACCCCTATTAATCCTATATTAATTAATTGTTAATTGATAGTTAAAGAGAGAAAAACAAATATCTTTGTGCTCGAAATGTTAATTATAAATTAAATAAATATTAATTCTATTTAGGATGACAAGATTTTTTCTACTTTTTTCATCAGCCATTTTGCTATCAGTGAGCGCAATGGCAGCAAACGAGAGCGATAGCGACTCTCTAACAGTAGCACAAAAAGAGGTTATTGAGTTCAACAAATTTGAAGGAAAACTGGGTTCTCAAATGTTTGTTGATTTTGAACAAGGATTCTATTCAGCAAAAGACACTCCAAAGTTCAATCTGAATCGTGCTACACTATACTATTCTGCAAAGATGGGAGAGAATTTTTCAGGATTATTTAATTTCGATTTTGGCGCAACGAAGAAAGTTGACGGTGTTACAGAAAGAACATCGTATGTAAGAAATGCTGAAATCAAATATGAGAAAGACAATCTTGCTGTTAACTTTGGTATGATTACCCTAAAAGAGTTTAGCGTTCAAGAAAAAGCTTGGGGACATAGATTTGTTGCAAAATCAGCAATGGATGAATACTCTTTTGGCCCTAGTCGCGACCTAGGTATTTCGGTATCATACACCTTTAATGAGTGGTTGCACGCAGATGCATCAATGGTTAATGGTGAAGGATACAAAAAGGTGGTTCTTGACAATAAATACAAATATGCATTAGCATTTACAGTAAACCCCATCAAAAACCTATCATGGAGAGTTTATGGAGACTTCGCATCAAAAGCCGAAGGCGAAGTTTACACCGACGACCAAATTACACTTGCCAATTTCTTAGGGTATAAAACCGACAAAGTATCTATTGGTGCTGAATACAACTATATGTGGAATAGCGGATACTACACTGGAGCATCAGAGTCGGTAGCATCATTCTACGGAACATACTATTTCAACAATAAATTTTGCGCATTCGCAAGATACGACAACTACCAAAACATGAGCAATTCAGGGTTAGACACAGAGGTGTATTACATTGGATTTCAATACCAACCTATCAAATTCCTGAGACTATCCCCAACATTCTCCCACTCATTCCAAAAATCAGACTACAAAACACCAATATTTGGAATATATGCTGAGATAAACATCTAATCTTACTTGTTCTGAGGACTTTCACCGTATAATAATAGCTTTTAATTTCTTTTTGCTCACACCTAACGGCAGAGCAGTGAAATTAAAAGCTATTACTGTTTTTAGTTGCTTTGCAATCTATCAATCATTCTTAAGAACAATCCGTTCGCCAGCGGTGAGAGATAGTTCGATTACTGTTTTTGAGCTATCAAATGGGTTTTCGATTTTTATTGTGCCGCCTTTTTCTGAAAGCACCTCAACATACTCAACTTTTGAACCGCTCATTTTTGATGAGATTAGAAAGCCACCCATTGCTCTGAGATTTTTGAACGATACATCACTCCAATCACTTGGAATAGCAGGGAATAGTTTTACTATTGAAGTATGACTTTGAAGTAACATCTCGTGAACAGCCGAGGCAAATGCAAAATTACCCTCTAGAGTAAACGGACGATATGTGAAATTGGATTTTCCTGATTTTGATTGATCACCATTAGCATGAAAGGTGTTTGCTAGGCAGAAACAATTTGCAAATGTTTCGAGTGCCTGCTCAGCTCCATCGCCATCAAATACTCGCGCTTTCATATTGGCTAACCAACTAAACGAATAGCCTGTCCACCATGCTGAGCCGTGCTCGTCAATCTTTCGAAGTGTGGCATCAATGATTTTTTGCGACTCTTCGCCCTTACTATAATCTAATAATCCTAAGGGGTGAAAAGCCATAGCGTGAGAGAAGTGACGATGCGAACTACTATACTCACTACCTTTTGCAAAGGTAAGCGCACCATCGCTATCAACATCAAACGCTGGAAGTTGATTTTCAAGACTCTTCCAATGATTTGACTCACTCTCTAAGTCTAACTCAGAAGCTAGCTCAGAAGCTGCCATAAAGAGAAATCTTATTAGTGCTAAATCGTAGTTGGTGATTGTCGTAAACCAAGCATTTATGCTATTATCATTAATTTCAGGGCTTGAACTGAACTCTAGGGTTCGAACACCTTTGCTATTTACGATTGTTGCCTTTTCTAGATATGTAGCTACATCTTTAATGTATGGGTAGGCTCTATTTTGAAGGAACTCTCTATCAGCTGAATATTTCCAATGAAGATAGAAGTGTTGCGACAACCACGCAGCGGTTGTTTGGCTTAAGGAGTATTGAATCCACCCCCCCATAGGCTATCCAACCAGTGTTGTGACTCCTGGCACGTTTAATCCATCAACACCGAAATACTCTTTAGTAAACTCTTTGTTGCGCTCACGTTGATTCCATAGAGTGTGCAAAAAGCCATAACCCACATCTAGTCGATTACCAATATATGCTGGCCACGCACTTAGTTGTGTGTTTAGATCGTGATGATAATCGCCTTTCCATGGTGGCAACATACCATTATCAGCAGTCCAAATAGCTTGTAGTGAAATTGGATATGAATTTTCTCTACTAACACTAGCAAACTTGTACATCTCATTATCATACTGTTTTTGAATTGTTTTGTTAGGCAGATCTACACTTGACAAGCTCCAATACTCATCCCAAAACTCCATATGATTAGCATAAGAGGATTCAATGCCCTCATCAAACGACTCGGCAACTTGCTGTGCGGCAACCGCACTATCATCTAGCGATGAAGTTACACTCCACACACCCACTACTTTGTCACCTTTTTGCCTCCAAGTCACTGCAATATCGTAATAAAAGCCCTCAGAACCTATTTGATGGTATGTTATTAAATTATCAACTGAGACTATCTCTCCTTGAACATATCCCAAACGTTTTAAATCAGGGCCACTATGACTTCCATCGTCACCACCTTCGCTATCGTCTCCATATTTAGGTGTAACTAAGTTTGGATTGAAATCGCCAATAAAACCATCAAAAACAAACCAACCAACAGGATTATTAGCATCTACAAAAGTTTTAAGAGTAGTCCCACTACTCCAAACAACTTCACAAACGGCATTGTTTAAGTAAAGCCTCGAACTAACTAATTCACCTAGATTATTAAGTGGTAACTCAATCGCGCCACCTGGGATTTTTGAGGGGAAGGCCTCAGTGTTGTAGGGATTATCAAACAGTTGTTGTACAATTGAGTAGTTTTTGTCTCGAATTTGCTGTTTTACCCATTCAAAACTAAAACGTGAGTCGTTAAAATTCTCAACCTTACGCAAATCCCACAAATCAACCCTATCGAGCGAAAAGCGAAGCATGCTATCCCTCTGCCACACTAGAGCACCGACAAAAGCATTACCTAAGGGCACTGCTTCATCCCACGTTGCGGCTAGTTTGTCAAATTCTAAATCACTCTGCGAGGGAGTAACATTAATCTGAGTGTTGAGTCTACTGCATGACAAGGCTAATAGCAACAAAGGCAGAGACAAGATGTTTATTGGTCTTTTCATTTTAAAATTAGAATTGATTATGTCGCAAAGATATAATTTTAAAGGTAAAGTGGCACACTTTTTGAAAAATTTATCTATAATTTTTAAAAAAAAGCAAATGAATAGCAAAATTCTATCAATTATTCTACCGCTGGCGATTATCGGATGCAAACAAAACTCCACAAAGCCACAAATACCACCTCCCGTTGTGGAAGTAGTGAGTGTAGAACAAGCAATGATTGCAAACAACATGGAGTTTATCGGAGAGGTATCGAGTAACTACGATGCAATTATCCAACCGAGAATTGAGGGTTATCTAACCGAAATAAACTACAGCGATGGGATGCCTGTAAAAAAGGGAGATATACTTTACAAAATAGACCCCAACACCATCGAGATGGATGTTGCTGCGGCACTTGCATCGGTCGAGAGTGCAAAAGCATTATTGATTGAGGCTCAAAACAACTATAACAGGGCTGTTCCACTAGCAAAGATAGATGCAATAAGCCAAAGCTCACTTGACGAATATGAGGCATCGTACAAGTCAGCACAAGCAAGTCTAAAATCAGCACAAGCGCAACTCAATAGCAGCGAAATAGATCTAGGCTACACTATTATCACCTCTCCAATAGATGGAATAATTGGTTATGCAGATTTGGTAGTTGGCCAATATGTTGGACCTTCGAGCGCGAATTCTCAGCTCAACACCGTATCAAATATAGATAGTATAAGAGTTGCTATCTCAATACCTCTATCTACCTACTTAACGGCAATAGATGCTGATAGCATAGATGTAAATGCATTTGACAACTCACAACTCTTGCAAGACATCTCGTTATTTATGGCCGACGGCACTAAATATCCATATAAAGGGGAGTATCTCTACACAAAAAAAAGTGTCACCTCGTCAACTGGCTCAATAGTTATAGTTGTTGGATTTGAAAATCCCGACTGGCTGCTAAAAATAGGACAATATGTTAAGATAAAAAGCGACATAGGCAAAAAGAGCAACAAGCTATTAGTGCCTCAAGTGAGTGTAAAACAGAGCCAAGGCGTAAATAGCGTTTGGGTTATTGATAAAGACTCT
>JAWXTQ010000061.1:0-11535 GCA_044433405.1 Rikenellaceae bacterium | reverse complement strand
GATCAGAAGGTTACAGGTTTGAGTCCTGTCGGTGTCACGATTTTTTCATGGTTTATTTAGGGCACCGTAGCTTAATTGAATAGAGCATCTGACTACGGATCAGAAGGTTACAGGTTTGAGTCCTGTCGGTGTCACAAGCGGAGAGTAATTGTAGTGGATTGCTCTCCGTTTGTGTTTTTTGCTTGTTTATATTGGATGATTTCATCTCTTTAGCGATTTTGTTTTGCGGTTTTCACCGCATGAGCGAAGTCTCATGCGGTGAAAACCGCTCAAGCAAACCGCTAAGAATTCAGTTTGATACTTTTTTTATCTAAATCAAAAAAAACTTACTATCTTTGTGCAATTAGGCACAATTGGGAGCGCAGATTAGGTAGGTTAACACTAACTAAACTCCTAGCCTCTCAAGAGCATATAATAATAAAAATATAAAAAGTAACTATGTATTCAATTTTTTGCAGGTTGAATACAGTATTTAATAACAATATGAACGTAACAATTGAAAAAACGGAACAAGGGTGTGTCATTAGTATAAATGGCAGACTTGACACAATCACATCTAATCAGTTTGAAATCGAGGTGAGACCTGCATTAGAAATGGAGGCGAAAGAGATAGTGTTAGATTGTAGAGACTTAGCATATATAAGCAGTTCTGGCTTGAGACAATTTCTAATGATTAGAAAAATGTCAACCATTAAAGGTGCTAATGTTATAGTTACTAACCTAAGCGAAGATATTCGTAAAACTTTTGAAATCACAGGTTTTAACGAACTTTTTGAAATCAGGTAGTAATTTTCTCCGATATATGATGGGGTTGTTAAATAAGATAACAATTGGCTTGATTCATAAGGCGGTTGTTTCTAAGGGGAAAGCCGTTATGCGGAATATCGAAAAGATTAGTGAGTCTCCAATGAGCTCGCAAGAGGAGTTTCTATTACAATTACTACAAGATAATAAAGATACTGAATTCGGAAAACGATATAACTTTGAAACAATAGATTCAATTCAGGAGTATAGCAAGCGTGTGCCAGTTAGTAAGTATGACGATTACGCTGCAGATATTGAGCGAATGGCTATTAAAGGAGAGAAGAATGTGCTGTGTGCATACCCTATAAGTCACTTCTCTAAATCTTCAGGAACAATGGGAAACCCTAAATATATCCCATATTCTGATGTAACGGCTAAAAGATCTTCACCATATACTCTTCCATATATCTTTGCAATGTTGGATAAAGAGGGGTTGTTGTCACCGCGCAAAGGAATAAGTCTTGTTGAGAGTGTGCTAACAGTGCTTCCAACAGGCTCTACTTATGGAGCATATTCAGGTAAAGCTATTCAGGACAGTAAATTTGTCTTTGAAAACTTAAACACCCCACCCGTTGAGGTAGTAATACCTAAAGGGAGGATGAATATTCGCTATATGCAATCCTTTTATGCATTGAAAAAGAAAGGTTTAGGTGTTGGGATGTGTGCTTTCTATAGCTATTATCTCGAAGTGTTACGATTTATTGAAAAGAACTGGGAGATGTTAGCTGATGATATTGAGAATGGTACATTTGATAAATCAATAGAGATTCCAGCAGACCAACGAGAAATATTAGAAAAAAAGCTAAAACCAGATCCCAAACGGGCAGCGGAAATACGCGAAATTTTTAAATCACCAGTGCAGCCAATTGTGCCCCAACTTTGGCCAAATTTTAAAGTGGTAGTGGGTGTTGGTACAGCTAGCTTTAGAACCTATACCGAGAAATTAAAAATATATTTTGGTCCTAAAATTCATTTCTATATGTTAGGGTTGGCTGCATCCGAGGGGATATTCTCAGTTCCTATAAAAATAGATTCAGGGGAATCAGTGCTTGTTGCTGATTCGGTGTTTTATGAATTTCTACCAGAGGGAAGCGATGATTTATCTGAAATATGTACACTTGATAAACTTGAAGTTGGTAAAAATTATGAACTAATCATTACTAATCTTTCGGGTTTCTATCGTTATAGAATGCGTGACATTATTCGAGTTGAGGGTATGTATAAAAACACCCCTACTATTGAGTTTTGTTATCGTGCAGATGAAACAGTAAATCTAGTAGGTGAAAAAACTACAGAATATGCGTTAAGAGAGGTTGTTCGAAAATCAGCTGAGGAGTGTGGTATCGAAACTGTTGACTACTGTATGTATCCTAATGCTGATGCTGAGCCAGTGAGATATGAGTTTTTGGTAGAGCCAACTAGCTATTTGCCTGATGATTTTGATACTTCTGCTTTATGTGAAGCCATAAATAGAAACCTAGCTATATCAAACCCGTCAATAGGAGATAAAATAGCTAGAGGAATTGTAGGTAAGAGTAGGTTATTTATGCTACAAGAGGAGACTAACCTGTTATATCGTGATGTAATGATTTTGAAGGGAACAGCCTCAGCACAGTTAAAACCTCCACGCATTCTGGATAATCCGTGGAGAAAAGAATTCTTCTACAGATTAATAGATGATCGTTATTAAAACGAACATTCAAATCTTTAATTTGCTAGGACATTAATGGTATATTATAAATTCTTGCTGATTGTCAATATATTTTTGTTGTCTATCCTTTGATAACACACCTCATCCATGATTTTGCGTATCAGGTATATTCCGAGACCTCCAATAGGTCGCTCCTGGGCAGAGAGTGTTGTATCAGCCTCTTCTACGCGTGTTGGGTCAAACTCAACACCAGAGTCAGATATTGTAAAGACTAATCTATTGCTATCATTAGTGCATGTGATAGTAATAGATTCACCTAATTTCTCTGGGTAAGCATAGAGAATAATATTCGAGACAGCCTCTTCCAATGCGAGGTTCAGGCTCATTGTTAGTGATGGACTAAAATCTTGTTCTTCGCCCAACATCTCAATAAATTCAGCCAATCTATTGATTTCTGAAATTTCATTTTTAATAATTAGTTCTCTTTTCATATAGTTGTTTTTTCTTTGCGCTTTATCACTAGCATTGTTAAATCATCACTCTGTTCGTTGCCGCCTACAAATCTATCTACTGACTCTTTAAGTGCTGAAATAAATTCGGTTGCACTGTTTTGTGCTGGAATCACCTCCATCTGCTCTAACAGTCGATTGTCTGAGTATAACTCTTGTTTTTGGTTCTCTGCCTCAGTTAAACCGTCAGAGTAGAGCAAGAGAGTATCTTTACTGCTGAGAGTCATTGTTTGATTGCTATATTTTACGCTGCTCATAATTCCGAGAGGTAGAGCTGGTTTAACATCAATAAATGTTGCTTTGCCATCTCGTAACAACACTGGGGCATTGTGTCCTGCGCTTGAATATATTATTTCGCCTGTCTCCAAAGTTAACTCTCCAACAAAAAGAGTGATAAACATATTTGCATCGTTGCTCTCTGCAATTGAATTGTTAATGCTTTGTAAAATTTTGGCTGGATCGTCAATCTGCTCAGCAATAGATCTAAATAGACTGCTAGTGATTGCCATAAGTAGTGATGCAGGGATTCCCTTGCCAGAGGCATCTCCAACGACAAAAAAGAGTTTTTCGTTTCTTTCAAAGAAATCATAGAGATCGCCACCCACCTCCTTGGCAGGAATCAGTGTCGCAAATAGATCCACATTAGGAAGATTTGGATGTGGTGGGAATATTGTTGGTAACATCCCCATCTGAATAGTTGTAGCTATCTCTAGTTCGCTTTTAATTCTCTCTTTAGCCTTGGTAGTTTCATTTAGCTCTTCGATATACTCTTTTAGTGACTTTTGCATGTTTACAAAGGCTTCACGAAGATCATACACTTCATCTTTAGTGGATATTTCAGGTAGTGGCGTGTCAAAATTACCTTGAGCTATTATTGCTGTAGTTTGTGTAAAGCTCTTTAGTGGAGAAGTTATCTTCTTAACTACAAGCCATACAAATAAAAATATAAAAACAAGTCCAAATAGTAGTATGCTCCACACAAATTTTGCCACATTGTGAAGTCCACTTAGAATATCACCTTCTAAAGATGCAGTGCAAATCGACCATCCAGTTCGTTTTACAGGTGCGTAAAATGCGTAATATGATTGGCCATTGATTAATATCTTTGTGTGACCGTTATTGAGCGATATCATCTCTTTGCCTAATTGGTGAATTTCGGCGTGGCTTGAATTGCTATCTAGAACTTGCGTATGTGTGAAGAACGTTTCATTTAAAACAAATGAGCTATTGTTATGAGCCAGATAGTATCCATTCCGACTAATCATTACTGCGTATGAGTTGTCGTAGGGCTTCATATCGACAACAAGTTCCGTTAATAACTCAAGTGATACATCTGCAATGATAATACCGATTAAGTCATTATTGTTATCATAAACAGGAACAGAGTATGTTATCATCAAAACATCGTCAAAATAGGGTTCAGACCAGTATGGTTGCTCTAATAGCTTTGGAATAAGATACCACTCCATGATATGGTCATTATACCCATCATCGTAGTAATTTGCATAGAAGTTAATTTTACCACTGCTATCTCTAAAATAATATGGAGTGTAAAATTCCCCTTTGTCTGGAAAATACCACGGTTCAAAAGATAATCCTACACCATAAATGTTAGGGTTTGTAGTGATAATATTAAGTATAACTTCGTGCATCAACTCATGATTGTCTAAGCTATGTTTAGCTGAAAATATTGCACAGTGAATGCTCTGTTCGACAAGAGCTAGTTGAGTGTCAATGGTTGAAGTTATTTGAACGAGTTCTAACTCAGAATTTTTATATGCAGCCTCTTTTATTACCCTTTCAGCAAATAAATAGTAGATGATAAATGACAATGTAAAGAGCAATGTTACAATTGTGACTATATATAAGCTCAACTTGTTAGAGAGCGATTTTTTTAACCAATTCATGTTTATATCTATTTTACAAATGATTCATAATTAACTAAGTTAGCATTAACGTTGTTTTTTATTAACAACTTCTTAGCTCGCTCGAAATCGCTTTGATCTAGCACCATTGAGCGCTCTCCTGATTTGTTGAGTTGCAGAGTAAGAATCTCTTCTAGCATCATCTTTTGATGCACTCTATTGCTCGGAATATTCTCATTTTGAATCATCTTCATTACCATATCAAGAGCCTCTTCTTGATTCTCTCTTACCCATAACCACCCCTTTATAGAGGCTTCTCTGAACCCATCTACAGCATGAGGATAACTCTTCGCAAACTCGCTAGTGGTGTATATTCCATCCTCTGGAATATTATACTGCTCAAAATCGCGAAAATATATCAATTGATTTGGGTTTATCTCATAACCAGTATGTTTAACGTTTAAAAGTTCATTGTATGTCATCATTAGATTGGCATCGACGGCCTTTGATAAGAAGAAGTTTACACCACCCCAAATATTAATCCACTCCACTTGGGTGTTTAAATCATGAGTTGCAGAGAGAGGCACAAGGCTAAATCCAACATTCCATCTCCCTATTTTTTTGCCACTAAGATCTTTTATTTTGCTAATGGGGTTATGAGAGATTATAACTAAGCTTGATGTTTGTGAACTCTGTAATATGTTGCATAATGACTCCCCATTCATATTTTCATAAATAGCAGCAATAAGATCTAATCCAATTATATCGCTTTGCTTATCCTTTAATAACGGCAATGCACCAACCGAGCTAGATGGGTGTATTATCTCAACATCTAACCCTGCTTCATCATAAAAGCCTAGCTCTTTAGCCGCATAGTAGCCAGCAAACTGTGATTGCGGTGTCCACTGGGGTGAAAATCGTATCTTTATTTGCTCGTTACTACTGCTTTTGTTGTTTTGACTGTATAGTAGAGTCGGTATTAGTGGTATAGCCATGGCTATCACACACAAATATATCTTAAATCTTAAAAACATACTAATTCGGATTATTTAAAATAACATTACCCTACAAAGTTACATTTAAATGATTAGATTGCCAAAATTACCATCCATCTTTACCCTAAAAAGAGACTCTTAAGGTGAACACAGTTGACTGATTTAATTCGAATTTACTTTAAGTTTAAGTATTGTTTGAGTTTGCTTCTGTAAAAAATGAAAAAAATGTCAAATTTAATCAATAAAGAGGGGATAGTGCAATGTGTTGAATTAGAGTGTTATAATACTCTGCTGAGGCTTTTTAGTTTTTATAAACTAATTTTTTACTCGTTAAAACCAAACAAATAGTTTGCAAATTAAAAAATAAGTTATATATTTGTGGCATGAAATATTTCAATTTAATTTAATAATTATTAATTATGAACACAAGAGAGTTAACAAAAGCAGAACTAGAAGTAATGGAAATTGTATGGGAAAAGGGAGAAGTCTTTTTGAAAGATGTTATTGATGCCTTTGTGGAAGAGCCAAAACCTGCCTACACAACTGTTTCAACAATTATCAGGATTTTAGTTAAGAAAGGTTTTTTAACCTACAAAGTGTATGGTAAGATTCATCTCTATTCGCCAGTAGTGAGCATGGAGGAGTATTCTTTTTTGATGATGAAAAAGATGAAGGCTCGTTTTTTTGGCAATTCATTCTCGAATATGGTTTCATTTTTTGCTAAAAAAGAGGACATTTCACAGCAAGAGAGAGATGAGATAATAGAGTTAATGAAATAATTTTTAATGTCTGCGGACATAAATGTGAAAAAAAGTAATGTAAGTTTATTTAAATTTTATTGCTATGATTGTAGATGTAGTAATGTTTTTGATAAAATATTATTGGTGTCCGATAAATCAAAAATATGCACACAATACCCTAATCACCGCTAATTATGGCGGTGATTTTATAAATTTTCTAAAAAGTAAGCCCCCCCTATCTTTATTTATAGGAAAATAGATTTTGTTCAGGTGGTGGTTTAACCCTCTGTGCGTTGATTTTGAGCCACGATTTTTCAGGATCTTCCAGATATTTATATAAATCTATGTAGTACATCAACATTTGATGTATCATCGTCGCCATATTCGAGAAACTCCTTATAATCTATGTATGCACGATCAATCACCAGGTATGAACCATGCTCTAGATGTAGCTTTTGCAACATAAAATGATCGTGAGTAGCGGCAGAGGTATAACAAACAAAACATGGTGTATTTTCGATGGCTTTAATCACCGAATGAGCTTTTATCCCTCCTTTTTTCTTGCCGTGTTTTGGATTTCTTCCCACTCCTTTTAAAATATTAGAAAAGAGCGAGATAGTTGTTGAATCCATTATATAAAGTTTCTTCTCCCACGGCTTGACTGTTCGGCTGTCCGATAAAACATTTCGATAACGCTCATAAAGCGATTTGTAGATAGCGGCAAAGAAACAGCTTTTGCGACGATTATTGGCATCTGCAATAGTACTACGCTTTATCATATAGTCAATGCCGAGATGAGATAGTTTATTGGCTTCACTGAGCATTCCGATAACTAACTCTCGTAATGAATCATAGCGTTGAAACACAGCAAACAATAGAGATACGAAGTGGGTATAACCATCAAGACGCTTGACATAGCGATCGTGATTGACTTGCTGGCTGATTTTAACAATTTTTGCCTTATCTAATAACTTTAATACCTGAGAATAGAGTGGCTGTCCGATAAAATTTGTATATTTGTCCATAGCTTTTTTTGTTTGTAGGGGTACACACAAAATTAGCTAAAAAGGGTTGATACTCCAAATCGGAGATCAACCCTTGATTTTTTGTAGTTTGAAAAGTTTTATCGGACACTAATATAAGAGTATAAAGAGAGAGGTTTTGACATAGTGGGAGTTGCTCGTGAAAACGACAATACCAAAGCAATGGAAGCAGCTATTGATAGATTAGGCTTTGAGTGGTTAAATTTAGTTGAGCTTAACGATCGAGCAAACATTTGGTCAAAATATGGAGCTGGCAATGGTGGTGGAAAGGTTATTTTAATCGACTCCAAAGGCAAAATAGTAGCTGCCGACCTCACCGCCAAGAGCTAAAAGAGCATATCGAGAAGTTTCTACCGTAGAGGTTGTTGATCTGGCGATTATGGGATTAAGTTGAATTCTTTGTTGATACATTTTTTTATCTACCAACAAAGAATTTAGCTTGATCCACTACGATTTAGCAAGGAGCAATTCGGCCTGTTTCATGGCCATATCAGTAACCTTGCTGCCGCTAATCATTTTGGCAATTACCTCAATTCGTTGTTCTTGATTAAGTGAAGTGATGCTTGTTTGAGTATTATCCTTAGTTTCGATTTTCTTAACAACAAAATGCGACTCTCCCTTAGATGCAACTTGAGGTAGGTGGGTGATGCAGATTGTTTGCAGGGTGTTTGATAGTGAGTGCATTATTTCGCCCATTTTGTCAGCTACATTGCCTGATACACCAGTGTCTATTTCATCAAAAATGATTGTTGGGAGTGACTTGTACATTGCTGAGAGTGATTTTAGTGAGAGCATGATTCTCGACATCTCACCACCAGAAACAACCTTCTCTATTCGGTTTAAATCGACACCCTTATTGGCTGAGAACATAAATTTAACTTCGTCGCTGCCGCTTGCTGTAAAAGTGGTGGCCTCTTCTATTGAAATTTTAAATCTTGATGACTCCATACCTAACTTTTTAAGCTGTTTTTCAACGTAGCTTTCGATTTTTGTAACTACCGATGTCCTGCTCTTTGTGAGCTCAGCGGCTACGGACTTAATCTCGTTGTTGAGTTTTTCTAACTTTTCGCGACACTTCTCAATATGCGATGAGCTAAGGTCTATGTTTATTAATCTCTGCTCGTAATCTTCACGAAGTGCTACTAATGCTGTTTCGTTAGAGACACTGTGTTTTAGTAGCAGTTTGTTGAGGGTGTTTATGCGCTGCTCTAGCTGTTCGAGCTTTTGTGGCTCGTCGTCGATTCTATCTACAAACGAATAGGCCTCGCTATTAATGTCTTTTAGTTCATATAATACGCTAGTTAGTCTTTCGTTAAGTGACCTAGCTAGTGGAGAGTATTCTGATATTTTATCAAATGAGCTACTTAGATTTTTGAGATTTGAGATAATGGATGTCTCTTCGCTATCTAAAACCTCAGATGCACTATAAAAAATCTCTTTTATCAGTGAGGCATTCGAGAGTAGTTTGTACTGATTTTCGGCCTTTGTTAGCTCTCCAATCTTGATATTGGCAGCCTCAAGTTCGTCAAATTGAAACTTTATATAGTCGTGATCAGCGATATTTTTACGCCCCTCTTCTTCGAGGTGTGATAGGCGTAGTTTTAATCTTTTAATCTCGTTGTAGAGCTCTAGATAGCTAGTCAGCAGCTTGGAGTTACGTGCAACAGAGTCGATTAAGTCAATCTGAAAATTTTCCCTTGTGAGTAGGAGAGTTTGATGTTGTGAATGTATGTCAACTAGCCTTTCGCCAATGATTTTTAAAACTGATAGCGAAACAGGTAGATCGTTAATATAGGCTCTGCTTTTTCCTGATGGGAGTATTACGCGACTGATTATTGTTTCGTCGTCATATTCAACATCATGTTCAGCAAAAAGATTACTGAGATTAAATTTCTCAATTGAAAAAGTAGCTTCTACGGTACAGTTCTTTCCCTCTATTTTTGCCGATTTCAAGTCGGCCTTTGCTCCTAGAAGCATTGAGATAGCCCCTAGTAAAATTGACTTACCAGCACCTGTCTCTCCCGTGATAATATTTAGACCTTGATTAAACTCAATGTCGAGACTCTCTATTAAAAGGTAATTGTCTATACGTAATCTCTTTAACATCTTTTTTTGTTCCTGTTTGCATTAATAAAACGTACTCAAAATTTAGTATTTGCACAAGCGAAGGTACGCTATTTTTCATAAAATGAAAAAAAAAACTTAACTTGCGCAGAATTTAATAACAAAACTAAAATATATATAATATGGCAAGTGGCTTTTTACCAACACAATACCAACTTATGTGCGTTGAGACATTGCGTAAGTTTAACGATGAAGGATGGATGTTAGATGACCCTCAGTCGCCTAAACCATCGCTTGTTAGAGCTTTGTATAAAAATAGTCAACTAAATGTTGGTGATGAATCTTTAGGGTTGTATAAATTTGCTGACTGGCTGCCAATTAACAGAACGCTCAAAGGTTCTGCAGCTCCTCTAACTTATAAAAGTGAAAAGTTAGCAGCTAAACTATCTCTAGATAATCTTTATATTACTATAAGTGGATATTTTCCACAAGTCGGAGCAAATTTTCAAACATGCTCATTCAAAGAGACCGAAGCCTATTCAGTGTGTGGTAGAATGGACTCTAATTGTGAAAAAGTTTTAGTTGTGGCATCTGCTGGTAACACTGCTAGAGCGTTTGCAAAGGTGTGTAGTGAGAATAAGATACCTCTGTTATTAGTTGTTCCTCATGCTAGCGTTGGAGCATTGTGGTTTAAAGAGCCTATTGATGAGAGATATGTGAAGTTGATAGTGTCGCAAGAGGGATCAGACTATTTTGATGCAATCAATTTAAGTAATATTGTTGTTGAGCACTCCTCTAAATTTTATGCTGAAGGAGGAGCGAAAAATGTAGCTCGTAGAGATGGTATGGGAACAACGTTTCTTTCAGCCACAACATTTATTGGAGAGATTCCAGACTATTATTTCCAAGCAATTGGTAGCGGAACAGGTGCGATTGCAGCGTGGGAAGCTAATATGCGTTTAGTTGAAGATGGTAGATTTGGAAATAAAATAGCTCGCCATATATTGTCACAAAATGCGCCATTTTTAGTGATGTATGATGCGTGGAAAGCATCTTCTAGAGCTTTGTTGCCTTTTGATGATGATACTGCCCGTAAAGCTGCATCAGAGATTGACGCAATTGTGCTCTCAAATAGACGACCTCCTTACTCTTTATCTGGTGGAGTGTTCGACACTTTGAGCGCAACTAATGGAGATGTGCGTAGCATCACAAATGAGAAAGCCAAAATAGCCTCAGAGCTTTTCGAAGAGTGCGAGGGCGTAGATATAGATAATGCAGCAGCTGTTGCAGTAGCATCGCTAATCGAAGCTGTAGAGAGCGGAGAGATTGAGAAAGATAAGATTGTAATGGTTAATATCACAGGTGCAGGTGCTAAACTTATGGCAAAAGAGCATGATTTATGTGGCTTGAAACCTTGTGCAGTATTTGCAAACGATGCTTCGGTTGAAGAGATTATTTCAAAAGTAGAGTCGCTTTGGGAGTAATATAGGCTCGAATCTGAGAAGTCGATGGAGCGTTTAGCGGCTTTGTTTAGTTTAGTTTAGCGGTTTTCACCGCATGAGACTTCGCTCATGCTTGTAGTGATAGGTTTTTATTTCGTTGTCATACCGAAGGTATGAAACATAAGAAATAAAAACTATTCCTACGGGGCGTGAGCTTTAGCTCATGCGGTGAAAACCGCAAAAGAAGTGAAAACCACCCAAAGAAGCAAAAACCGCTAAAAATTCAATTTGATACCATTTTTGCTATCTACATGACAAAAAATCAAACACATTAAACTTATATTTTGATTCATAGCCACTTACAAGTATGTGTATTATGACTTCTAGTCCAGCTTTTACGAAATTTTTAGCTTTATAACCAT
>JAWXTQ010000060.1:0-12031 GCA_044433405.1 Rikenellaceae bacterium | reverse complement strand
CGTGGGTAGAATCCTTGGTCAGTAGAGGTACGTGAAAGAGTTGCTGATAGAGCAATAGTGTTTGTTGTACCGTCAGTAATCAAGAAGCTATCCCAGTCAGTAAGATTGTATGATTGGTAAGATAGACTACCAAAGATAGCAAAGTTAGGGTCAGGCCATGTTAATCTTTTTCCTAGACCAGCACTAACACCTAATGTTCTAAAGCGTGATGTACTCTCGTCATAAACATAGTATGAGTCACTTTGTGAAGAGTAGAAAACAGATGTTGATAGAGAAGTTGGTTTTTTGCCACCTAACCATGGTTCAAGGAAACTCAAAGACATCGCTTGATAGTATGTACCATTACTCTGAATACTAACCGAAATTTGTTGGTTGTCGCCAGTAGGGTATGGCTTCCATGCTCCTTTTTCGAAGAAGTTGCGTATAGATACGTTGTTAAGGTTCAATCCCACAGAGGCGATAAACATACCAGAACCCCATCCACCTGATAGCTCAATATTGTCAGAAGGAATCTCCTCTACACCAAAAATTACGTCAGTAAGGTCGTCTGAAATAGGACGAATATCTGGAGATATTGTCTCGGCATTGAAGTGACCCATATTACCCAATTGGCGCATTGTGTAGTATAACATTGATTGGTCGTAAAGCTCTCCAGGACGAACTGCTAACTCACGACGAATTACGCGGTCGTTTGTGCGGCTATTACCGCTAATTGTTACGTTGTTTATGGTGTATTGATTACCTTCGTTTATTCTTATGTCGATATCAATAGAGTCGCCACTGATTACAGTCTCAACTGGAATCAACTCAAAGTTTAAGTGGCCATCGTTTTGGTATATTGTAGAGACATTACGTGCTCCATTAAATGCAGCCATCGCACCTTCAGATCCAATACCAAGTTGCTCTTGCATTAAGAGTTTATCGTAAACATCGCCCTCTTTAATTCGAAGTTGTTCTTCAAGGTACCAATCAGGATATTTAACATTACCTGTCCAGTTGATGTTGCGATAATAGTATTTTTGTCCTTCGCTGATTGTTAGTTTAATTCCAATTCGTTTGTCGTTGATAGCATATATTGAGTCAGAAATCAATACACCATCTCTAAAACCATTTGACTGCATGTAGTCGCTAAGCAGTGCTTTGTCGTCTTTGAAGTCTTGGTCGTTTAGTTTTGCCGATTTAAGTATATTGATTAAGCCTCTCTCGCGAGTTTTTTTCATCGCTAGTTTGAGCTTTTTCTCTTCTAGTTGTTCGTTTCCCTCAAATGTAATCTCCTCTATTTTGACTTTCTCACCCTTGTCAATATCAAAAGTGATGGTTACGAAATTGTCTAGCAGTGTGTCAGGTTTTTGTCTGATATTGACCTCTGCATTTCGATACCCTTTTTCTTTTAGATATTTTAGGATAATGTCTTTAGATGTTTTTAAGGCAAAGTCTGAAACTTCTGTACGCTCTCTTAATCTAAGTTGGTCGTTTCTAAGTTTTTTTTCATCGCTAGACTTAATACCTTCGAAGTACCATGCTGATACCCTAGGTCTCTCTTGAAGAACTATCTCGAGAAACGCTTTGTTGCCCTCTGTTTCAACGAGTACTTTAACGTTTGAAAAACATCTTTGTGCCCATAGTTGATTAATTGAGTTTGTGATATAGTCACTAGGAAGGTATATGGTGTCACCCTTAGTTATCCCAGTATTACTAATAATAAGGTCAGAAGATAGAAATTGCACCCCTGATACCTTTACATCCTCTATAACATACTCTTTAGGAGAATTGTAGTTGAGTGTAGGGTAAAATACTTTTACAGAGTCCTCTGTGTTTTCTTTTGTTTGTGCAAATGAACCTTTTGAGTTCCAAAAGACTGCTACTAAACAGATGCACAATATAAATACTAGTCGTTGTTTCATCAAAATATATATTTCTCGTTGCTATTTATCTTATTATCAAATTAAAGAGCTCCAAAGCGTCTTACGCGTTTCGAGTACTCTGCAATTGCTTTATCAAATTCTTCTTCTCTGAAATCAGGCCACAATACAGATGTGAAATAAAATTCACTGTAGGCTACCTGCCAAAGCAGAAAGTTGCTTAAACGCTGTTCGCCACTGCTTCTAATAACTAAATCAGGTGCATCTAGCCCCTGAGTGTATAGTTGGTCGTTAATGTTCTGCTCGCTGATGTCGCTAGGCTTAATCTCTCCATCTACGCATTTTTGCGCCAAGATTTTAAACGCATTAGTAATTTCAGCTCTAGAACCATAGTTAAGGGCAACGCATAAAGTCAGATTATCGAAATGCGCAGTTTGAGTTTCGCAAAACTCTACTGATTCTAGCACCTCACTGCTTAATGCTGATTTGTCACCAATAAATATTACTTTTACTTTTTGCTCTTTAAGAGATGAAATCTCCATTGCAATAGTTTTGCAGAATAGCTCCATTAAACCTTCAACTTCATCTTGAGGACGCCCCCAATTTTCAGTAGAAAAAGCGTAAACAGTCAAAACTTTCACTCCCCAATTAATTGAACTAATAATAGCACTACGAACCGAAACGACCCCTTCGTAGTGTCCTTCAATTCGCTCTTTGCCATTTTTCTTAGCCCAACGACCATTTCCGTCCAAAATAATGGCGATATGTTTTGGTACAGTAAGATTACTGTTTTCCTCTGTTTTAAACATAAGGTTTATAAATGTTTTTTAGGCGACAAATATAATCAAAGTTTTTTTATTATTGCCTATAATTAGGGTAAAATAAGAATTATTGTAGATTATGCGTGCAATAAATGTGCAAGCGTTCACTACCTTTAATAACTCAAAAAAGTTTAATTTATTATCTGTTTTCTTTTCCCCACAAAAGTTTTTTTCTTAATGTCTCAAAAAATGAGTTTCCATGGAGTTTAACTAGTGAAACTTTATGAGGTGATAATTTAATGATGAAAGTTGCTCCAGATTTGATTTTATATGCTCTGTTGTCGAGAGTTGCGTAACAGTAATCTACTCTAGATTTTACTCTCATTGTGATATTTGAGCTCTCGTCAACAACAATAGGTCTAATGGTTAAATTGTGTGGTGCGATAGCAGTAATAATAAAGGCGTGACAGTCGGGCGACAATATTGCACCACCACTGCTTAGCGAGTAGGCGGTAGAACCAGAGGGAGTTGACACAATCATTCCGTCGGCAGCAATGTTTAACACTCTGTGATTGTTGATGTCAAGTGATATATCTACCATATTTAGTTCGCTTTTCTGTATGGTAAATTCATTGAATAGATAGGGGTACACATTATCATCCTCAAAATCTCCACCTACCTCAATCATTGCTCTTTTGTCGATTGTGAACTCTCCTGTGATGATTGCTTTTAGTGCAACTTCAAAGTCGGCTTTATCCACATTGGCCAAAAAACCGAGTCGGCCGCTATTTACCCCAATAATAGGAATTTCAGAAACCCCCATCGTAGCAACTGCGTGTAGGAATGTGCCATCGCCACCAAAGCTAACCATATAGTCTGCATCAATATCAGAGCAATCGTTATAAGAGTTAAGCTCAAACGCATAATGATTGTTTGCAAAGGTTGCAAACTCATCATTGAAAGAGAGAGAGAGAGAGTATTTATTGGCTAAATTCAATAAATTTTCGAGGTCTAGCAGCGAAAAATAGTCGCCACCTTTAGTGTATATTGCAAGCTTCATTTGCGGTGTATTAAGATTTTTTTAAAAAAATATGTGCTTAAATTTATTAAAATAATAAACTTTGCATACATTTGCAAAAGTAAAACATAAATGACAAATGACAAAGTTAAGTGTAAATATAAATAAAATTGCCACCATTCGCAATTCGAGAGGAGGCAATACGCCGTCTGTAGAGCAGGCAGCGTTGGATTGTGAAAGATTTGGAGCAGAGGGAATTACCGTTCACCCACGTCCAGATGCGAGACATATCAGATATGATGATGTTCGCAAGATAAAATCTTTAATAAAAGAGGAGTTTAACATCGAAGGTTATCCAAACGATTCATTTATTGATTTAGTTTTAGAGGTAAAACCTGCGCAAGTGACCCTTGTTCCTGATGCAGATGATGCAATAACCTCAAATGCTGGGTGGGATTGTGTAACCCATAAAGAGTTTTTGAAAAAGATAGTCTCAAAATTCCAAGAAAATGGCATTAGAGTGTCGATATTTCTAGATCCAGATCCTGCAATGGTAGAACATGCGTTCCAAACAGGTACTGATCGTATCGAACTATACACCGAGGCGTATGCAACCAACTATCCTTCCTCTGCGGAGCTAGCAATCAAACCTTATCAGCTTACAGCCCATGAGGCGGCAAAATATGGTTTGGGTATCAACGCAGGGCACGATTTATCGCTTGAAAATCTGCGCTACTTCGCTCAAAATATCGAAAATCTAGAGGAGGTGTCGATAGGTCATGCACTTATATCAGATGCTTTGTATTTTGGTTTAGAAAACACAGTTCAACTCTATTTAAGGCAGTTAAAATAATCGCAGTGAGTTATATAAAAGCAATCGAGAGTCCTATATTCAAAGTGGTGTCTGATTCAGCGCATGAGCTGGGTATCGATGCCTATGTAATTGGTGGCTATGTGCGTGACTATTTCTTGCGTCGCCCATGTAAAGATATTGATATTGTTACCACAGGTAGCGGTATAGAGTTAGCTGAGCATATCGGTCGAAAACTTAATAGTAAAGTTACGGTTTTTAAAAGTTTTGGTACAGCAATGCTCCGAAGTGGAGATATCGAGCTAGAATTTGTTGGAGCGCGCAAAGAGTCGTATCGAGCAACTTCGCGAAATCCAATAGTTGAGGATGGTACACTTGAAGATGATCAAAATAGGCGTGATTTTACAATTAACGCTTTAGCCCTCTCCCTAAATAGAGATAGTTACGGTGAACTATTAGATCCATTTGGAGGAATTGAAGATATGGAGGATGTCACAATTCGCACCCCACTGGATGCCGATATCACCTTCTCTGATGATCCCCTTCGTATGTTGCGTGCTATAAGATTTGCTAGTCAGCTTCACTTCTATATTGAGCCTGAAACTTTTGATGCAATCAAGCGCAACTGTAATCGCATAGAGATTTTATCAATGGAGCGCATTACAACGGAGCTTAATAAGATAATTTTAAGTAGTCAGCCAAGCAAAGGCTTCGAACTGCTTGAACAGAGTGGCTTGCTGGCATTGATTATGCCAGATATGGTTGCCCTAAAGGGAGTGGATAAGGTTAATGGGCGTGCTCATAAAGATAATTTCTATCATACACTAAAAGTGTTAGATAATGTGGCTCAGCATAGCGATAAGCTCTATTTGCGTTGGGCTGCACTTTTGCACGATATAGGCAAACCGCGTACAAAATCGTGGGATAAGCGTCAAGGATGGACGTTTCACATGCACGAAACTGTAGGTTCGCAAATGGTTCCAACAATCTTCAAACACCTTAAGTTGCCGCTTGGTGAGCCTCTAAAATATGTGCAGAAGCTAGTGTTTTTGCATCTTCGCCCCATTATACTCTCAGAGGATGTAGTCACTGACTCTGCAGTGAGACGATTGTTGTTTGAGGCGGGGGATGATGTTGATGATTTGATGCTCCTATGTGAGGCGGATATCACCTCGGGAAATCGCACAAAAGTCGAAAAATATCTCCATAATTTTGCTATAGTTCGCAAGAAACTAATTGAGATTGAGGCAAAAGATAGGGTTCGTAACTTCCAACCACCAATTAATGGTGAGTTGATAATGAGTACCTTTGGAATTGGCCCTACAAATGTTATTGGACAGATGAAAATGCAAATTAAAGATGCAATTTTAGACGGTAAAATAGATAACGATTTTGATCAAGCTTATGCTATGATGCTCGAAATTGCGCCAAATTACGGCTTAACCCCTAAAGAGTAGGCTATAACAATGATAGAGAGTGGAGCTATAATTTCAGAGTTGCAGGTTGACGAGATAATCTCTTCATCTCAAATCATCTCAACGCATATTGCCGACGATCCTATTAGATTGGCATTTAAGGGGGTGAGTTCGACACTGTGTAATCAGATAAAGTTTCTTCAGAAATCGCGAACGAAGCTCCCTTGTTATTATGCTAATTTCTGCATTATACCCTCGGTAAGCTACGAGCAGTCGAGCTCTGAGGCAACCGCTCAGGCTAAAGAGTTTGGAGACGGATTACTAGCTGTAGATCTTACTTGTGGCCTAGGTGTCGATTCGCTATATCTTTCTCGTCGTTTTGAAAAGGTGATTACCGTAGAGCGCGACCAGACATTGTGTCGTGTGGCACGTCATAATTTTGCTAAGCTTTCGGCTCATAATATCGAGGTGCACAATTGCGATGCCTTAGATTTTTTGACTAATAACACTGCTCTTCGACCAGATTTAATATATATTGACCCTGCACGACGAAATAGCCAGAAACGTCTTTTTCTGTTAGAGGATTGCTCTCCAAATATGGCAGATATTATGCCATTGGCCGCTAAAATGGCTAAAAAAGTGGCCGTAAAGCTCTCCCCTCTGTTTGATGTTGATGCAGCATATCTGTTTTTTAAGAAATGGGGTAGTTGTTCGGTTGAGACAATATCACATCGCAACGAGTGTAAAGAGGTTGTGGCTATAATCACACCTGGTGAGAGTGGCGAAGAGGAGTTTATGAGTGTTAGAGTAGTAGATGGCGTGGGGAAGTCGCGCCATTATAGCTTCCCTAAATTACAAGAGTTAGACTCTTCTAAAGGCGATAGAGAGTTGTCGCACTACACCTATGTTTATATCCCTGATATTGCATTCTATAAAAGCCGTACCATTGCAAATTTGATGAGTATAACCTACAATTTACAAGATTACTTTGCTCCATCACAAAACTCTCCAATCTTTACAGACTCTCAGACATCCGATTTTGAGGGTACATCTTACAAAATAGTCAAATCAATGGCCTACAAGCCAAAGGAGCTACGCAAAGAGCTAAAGAAAGATGGCAACAGAGCAAAAATCCTAATAAAAGATTCAAAATTCTCAGTTCAACAAATCAAAAAAGAGCTAAACCTCAAAGACGCACCAGCGCCAATACTGCTATTTACTTCAGATTATGTCTTTGAGCTAACAAGTTTGTAGAGTGCGTCGCCGCGGCGGACTAGTGATGTGGTGGCGATTGAGCATTTTTCTCCTTGGATTGTTTGTGGAACTACTTTTAAATCTACTCTGATTTGGTCGGCTTTTTGTTCGATAACTCCTGTTGTGGGGCCTGTAAATATTATATCTTCACCTTCATCTAGGGTTGATGCTTCTACTAATATTTCGGCTACTGAGATGTTTTTGAAATAGTTGGTTACTTTGCCTACATACACCTTTTTGTGAGTTGATGATGAACCGTAATTCTCACACCACTCTCCCAGTTTGCGACCAAGGTAGTAGCCATCCCAAAATCCGCGGTTGAATACCATTGATAGTCGCTCTTTCCAGTGTGCTACCTTCTCTGGTGAGAAGCTGTTGTCCTCTAGTGATTCTAGGGCTTGAGAATAACACTCCACAACACGCTTTACATACTCTGCTGAGCGTGCACGACCTTCAATTTTTAGAACTCTTACTCCCGCTTCAACAACTTTGTCTATAAAGTCTATTGTGCATAGATCTTTAGGTGACATGATATGTTTATTCTCTATCACTAACTCTGCGCCAGTGTCGAGGTCTTTAACTTCGTAGCTACGTCTGCAAATTTGTCGACAACTGCCTCTGTTAGCCGATTTGTCGGCCTCATGTAGGCTGAGGTAGCATTTGCCTGAGACGGCCATACATAGCGCGCCATGAGCAAACATTTCAATCTCTACCAATTCCCCTTTAGGGCCGCGAATGTCGCGTGCTTGAATCTGATCGTAAATGTATCGTACCTGCTCCATATTAAGCTCTCGTGCCAAAACAACAACATCGGCATAGGTAGAATAAAACTCTACATCTTCGATGTTTGATAGGTTTAGTTGGGTCGAAATGTGCACTTCAATGCCAACTTTTCGTGCATACACTATTGCTGCATGGTCAGATACAATTACTGCAATGATTCCTTCGCGCTTTGCGCAATCTATAATTTCGCGCATAATTGGCAGATCCTCATCATATAGGATGCAGTTTACTGTAAGATATGTTTTTACCCCCTTTTCGGTACAGATTGAGACAATATTGCTTAAATCCTCTAGAGTGAAGTTAAATGATGATTGTCCACGCATATTTAGTTTTTCAACTCCAAAATAAACGGAGTTTGCTCCAGCATTGATTGCCGCCATAAGTGACTCGTAAGAGCCAACAGGTGCCATTATCTCAACTTGATTGCGAATATTTGTCATAAATTGTTATTTGTCTCTAATTACTAATGTTTGAGCCAGCTCGTTGATTAGTGAAAGTTTATTTTCATCTAGTTCGATAGTGCTGATAATATCCATTGCATGGGTGAAGTATTTGTCTATTGCTTGCTCGGTTATATCTCGTATGTTTAGTGCATTATAGATAGATTTTACCCTCTCTATTTTTACGCTATCTTCTAGGGTTGTTGAGTTTATGGTTGCTAGCAGCTCCTCTTTTTGTGAAGGGTTGCTTATCTTTAGTGCGTTTATCAATAAGAAAGTTCGTTTTTTCTCTAAAATATCACCACCTATCCTTTTGCCAAATAGATTTTGGTCGCCATAAGTGTCTAGCAAATCATCTTGTAGTTGGAAAGCCACCCCTAGATTTATCCCTATATCATAAAGCTTATCACAATCGGCAGCTGGTGCATTAGCCACCTGTGCGCCAATTTTTAGTGCTCCTGCAATTAGGGCAGAGGTTTTAAGGGTTATCATTTTAGTGTAACTATCTATAGAGGTGCTAGGTGAGCTCTCAAAATCCATATCCATTTGCTGTCCTTCACACACTAGTGCTGCAAGCAGGTTAAAACTCTCTAGAATGTCGGTTAGTCGCGGTGTGTCGCATTGCGATAACAGCTTGTAGGAGTGTATCACCATTGCATCTCCTGAAAGTATTGCAATATTGTCGCTCCATTTTTTGTGAACAGTGGCACGTCCGCGCCTAACTGTAGCGTTATCCATAATATCGTCATGAAGCAGAGTGAAATTGTGAAAAACCTCTAGAGCTAATGCAGCAGGAATGGCCTTTGATATTGGCGAATCATACATAGTTGCTGCAACCAATACCATCACAGGGCGAATTCGTTTACCTCCCGCTTCTAATATATATTTAATTGGTTCATAAAGGTTTTTAGGCTCTTTGGGGAGCTCTAGATTTTGAATTTCCTTTTCGAAAATACCAGATAATGTTTTTATTCTGCTCATGATTTGCGACTTTATTTAATGCAAAGATAGGTTTTTTTCGATTTCATACCAACTATATATTCTGCTCGGCTACAATATCGCGAATTACCGCGCTTGCTGCGGCTATCCCAAAACTTGGAGGGAGGTATGATATTGTGCCAACATTTGACTTCTTGTTCTGTTCGTTACACAGTATCATCGAGCCTTCGATTGGAGGTTCGGCCGAGAAAACAGCCTTGAAACCTTTGCGTATTCCAATTTTGTGGAGTCTTTTGCGAAGCATGTGAGCTAAGGGGCAGTGGTGGGTCTTTGAAATGTCAACAATCTCTATTTTTGTGGGATCTAGTTTAGAGCCTGCACCCATAGAGCTTACAAGTGGAATCGACTTTTCAAGACTTAATCTAATAAGTTCGATTTTGGGTGTAAGTGTGTCGATTGCATCAACAACATAATCATACTTCTCTTTTGAAAGTATCGCTTCGATATCTTCTGTCTGAACAAATTTTTCGATAAGGTTTAGTTTTATGTTGGGGTTAATATCTTGCAATCGCTCAGCTAAAACTTTCACCTTTGGTTGGTCGACTGTAGAGTGAAGTGCAATAATTTGTCGATTAATGTTTGTTGTGTTGACAATATCTGCATCTACTAGCGTCATGCTCCCAACTGAGGCGCGTGCTAACATTTCGGCTGCATAGCCGCCGACTCCTCCAACTCCAACAATTAATATGTTTGCTCTCTTTAATTTAGAGAGTTTTTCGCCGCCTAATAGCAGCTCTGTACGCGATTCGAACATAAATTTTTAAAATTTTCTAGTACTATATTTTTTAAGTTATCAACATTTGTTGATAACATTTCAACACCTGTTAGGTATTGCTCCTCTATAGTGATATTAGTTGCATCACTCTCAAAGAATAACCTATTTAATGGGATGTGTTGAAAGATTGTTTTTCCCTTCTCAGAAGATAGCGAAAGCGGAGAGAAACTCAAATAACAACCCAAATCGAGGTAGTTTTGGGCTATCTCTAGACTTCCCGTAAATGAGTGTATTATCATGGTTAAATCGCTGAATGAGCGCAGTATAGAGAGTATCTCGTTGTGGCTCTTTACCGAGTGTATGACAACAATTTTATTGTATTTTCGAGCTAAATTTAATTGAGCTATAAATAGCTCTTTCTGTTGTTGATAGCTTGGATATAGTTTGTCTAATCCAATTTCAGACATCATAAAAAAAGAGCCTATTTTTGATTCATATTCAGACAGTAAAATTGAGTTATCAACATCCCATGGGTGAATTGCAGCCGAAGCGTATGGTATATTTGGTATCTCCTCATATCCATAACGAAATGAGGTAATAGTAATATTACTTTTTATTTTACTAACTTTGTGAGTGTGAATATCAATAAACATTATTTTTATTATGAATAAAATCTTATTACTACTGGCAATTTCAATGATAATATCGTGCAAAGGTAAAACAAAAAATGAAATTATTGTCGAAGTTCAACAAGTAGACACCGTTGTAATTGAGCAGTTACACATGGTGTTTGTTGGAGATGTTATGACTCACATGCCTCAGATTTATGGTGCTGCTGTTGATACTATTGCTAATAGCTATAACTTTGAGGAGTGTTTTAGGTATGTTGCACCTCACTGGCGAGAGGCCGATGTTGTGATTGCCAATCTTGAAACAACCCTTGATGATAAAAATTATTCAGGTTATCCGCGCTTTGCAGCTCCTTACTCTCTGGCTGACGCTCTTAAAAATAGCGGAGTCACCCATCTTATGTTAGCAAACAACCACACTTGCGACAAAGGGCGTGAAGGTATTATAAGAACTACTTCACATCTTGAAAAGATTGGCGTTCCTTATGCAGGAGCTTATCGAGACTCTGCCCAGTGGAGAGAAGAGTCGCCTCTATTCATTAAAAAAGGGAGTTTTAATGTTGCAGTTCTAAACTACACTTATGGAACAAATGGATTGCCAGTTCCCAAAGGGCAGGTTGTTCCGCTGATTGATACTTTAGCCATAAAAAAAGATATCGAGAAGGCGTATGCTAATAAAGCAACAAATATTATTGCATTTCTCCATTGGGGAAACGAGTATCAAAGAGATGAAGATGAGAGCCAGAGAGAGCTATCGGAGTGGTTTAATCGTAATGGCGTGAAGATAATAATTGGGTCGCACCCTCATGTAGTTCAGCCTATTGAGTGTGATTCTACGCACTTAACAGTCTATTCACTTGGCAATTTTATTTCTAATCAGCGCGATAGATATCGTAATGGTGGTATAAACATACATCTTAATCTAACAAAGGTTGAGGATAATACAACGCTCTCTACATCTTATAAAAGCTATTATGTGCATAAGAGATCTAAATCACCTCGATATTTTTGTGTTGATTCCCTCGCTGCCGACTCAATTATCACAGATAGAGAGGAGAAAAATAGAGCAAAGATATTCTTTGACGACACACGCGACCATTTGAGTAGTAACAATAAATTAAATTTTTAAAAATATAAATAAAATTTCGTATATTTGCGCGTAATTTGGCAAACAAAAACAGAGTAAAAATGGAATACAACTTTCAAGAAATAGAGAAGAAATGGCAAGAGTATTGGCGCGAGAAAAAAATCTATAAAGTAGATATAGATAACTCAAAGCCAAAATTTTATGTTTTAGATATGTTTCCTTATCCATCAGGAGCAGGACTTCATGTAGGTCACCCA
>JAWXTQ010000059.1:0-12092 GCA_044433405.1 Rikenellaceae bacterium | reverse complement strand
GATAGATTATTCTTATAATATTTAATAATACTATTTTATTCAACTTTAATTTTGTATTCATAGTGCAATCTTGTTTTTAATACAGCAAAGATACTACTTAAGTTTTGAATAATCTACTTTTAATGCAACTGAATCAAGATCTCCCTTGTTTCTATCAATAAAATCAAAAAACTCCTCATCATTGTCTAATAAATCAATACACCCTGCACTTCCTGGTTCTGTGCCTCCATGTATAGTGAAATTATCTCGTTTTACCTTGTTTCCATTATAATTAACTTCTACCTCGTTTGGAAAGATATCTATAAGACCATTGCCTCAAGATGTAGTTCCTCCAGGTCTATTCCCCACTTTTAACCTTGGGTAAATTTGTCCTAATGCACCTCCTATATGGTCTACCGCATTTTCTATAAGGGATGGGTTGTATCTTTGTATATTTTGAGGATTTATATAATAATTCCCCTCTGGTAGTGGACCAATATCTCTTGTTGCTTGATTTTCTAATGAATAATCAAATTTACCATCTTGAGATCGTCCAGAGTAAGCCTTTTTCCTAAATGTTTGTTGGTTTATTGTATCCCCCTGTGGAGAAATCTTATAAGCATTGGCGGTAAGATAATCACCATCATAACTAATATCCATAGCATTCCTTTGTTGATTATTAGCTGTATTAACATTAAATTCCATATTGTTTTTAACACGATCCCATCCGTTTAGTCCATAATACTTTTGATTGTTCTCGGTCATATTAGGGAAGGGTGCATCTGGCGTAATAGGTTTTGTCGTTTCCCTTGGTTTATTCATAAGATAATGAGGATAACTCTCAAACTTTGTTTAATCATACGTAGGCATAATTTTGTTTTTTTTAGTTTAAATTTTATTAATTATTAAAATCAAATCTATTTACTTGCAAGTTGTTATTTGATTTTGCAAATATAATATCGTTGTGTTGTTCAAAACAAGCACATAGTGTCTTGTTTTTCTCGAAAAAATGTTATGAGGATGTAAAATTTAATGGAAATTGGCACAATATTGATGATAAATTTGTGTAAATATTGGTTTTTACACTCTTTTTAAATGAGTTTATTTTACAAAAGGAGTATAAAAAACACGAAAATAACATAAATTCTATGTTAATTACAATTTAAAATATTAATAATATTTCGCTTCTGATAACGTGTAAACCATATGAAGTTTGCACACAAAAAGTAATTACTAAAACCATTAAATTATGTTAGATGAAAATTCTATCTTTACTCAGCAAACTGAGTATAACCAGCAACCAGAGCAGCCAAAATGCATAACTCAAAAGCAGCGTAAGAAGTCGAGAGAGAAGTATCGACAACAATTTCTTACTACACCAAAGATTGTAGATCGTCAAACTCTCTTTATCAGTCGAGATTTACGAGATAAGATTGATAAAATCGTCAGACAACTTGGAGATAGAAAGCTAAGTGTGTCAGGCTTTGCACAGAATGTATTAAAACATCACTTAGAGCAGTATGCAGACGATATTGAGCAGTGGCGCAAAATGTAACACTATTAGTGTTCTAAAGCTGTCAAGCCTATTCAGGCTAATTATGTAGAAACTGTAAAGCTATTTTAGGACAAGTCACGTTGTGACATCATAACATTGTAACAGCGCAACGCTACAACACTACAACGTTACAACAAAAATGAATCCGTCTATGCGGACTTTTCTCGAATTTTCAACTTCTAATGTTAATTAGGCTAGGTGTGTTTCGTGCATCACGAAACCTTTCGAGCACCTCGAAAGCCTAGGTCGAGAACGCTCGACACCGAATTATTATTTTTACACATAAACCTAATAATTGGCTGTGCGCCTCGCACCTCCGAAGTCGTATATCTGAAATTTCAAACTAAACGAATGATAAAAACCAACAATAAAACAGGTGGTAGACCACCTAAGACAGATAAGGCAAAAAACCGCCTAATCATAAATTTTGCTGATACGGAATATGTCGAGTTTCTCTCAATGTGGGAGAGGTCAGGCGTTGAAAGTAAGGCAGCATTTATCAAAGCGAGAGTCTTTGGTGAGAGTTTTCGTGTCACTACGGTTGATAAAACAATGATGATTTACGAGCAAAGGTTATCATCTTTCTACAATTGGCGTAAGCCAAGAGGCTAAAAATGGCTTTTAGTAGTCTAGCGCGTGGTTTTTTTTCTAAAAAAAACTTAAACACAATTCTTCTTTTTTTGATAGGCTTTGGTACGCCTCGGTTTTCACTTTTTGGCGTAGCCAAAAATAGGAATAGGTTTTTATTTCGTTACCATACCTTTAGGTATGAGTATAAGAAATAAAAACCTATTCCTACAAGCATATGCGGTGAAAACCGTTAAACAAAACCGTTAAACAAAGCCACAAACCTCAACCATCGCGAAGCCATACACTACTTACATGAGAATACCTAGCGAACGAAAGTGAGCCCGAGGAGCGACAGCGACGAAGGTTTTTTTACCAGCGGTAGGCTGCTAGGAGTCTTTTTTTGCGAACTGGCGATAGCCAGGAAGTTTAAAAATGGCTCATAGTAGTCTAGCGCGTGGTTTTTTTTCTAAAAAAAACTTAAACACAATTCTTCTTTTTTTTGATAGGCTGTGGTACGCTTCGGTTTTCACTTTTTGGCGCAGCCAAAAATAGGAATAGGTTTTTATTTCGTTGTCATACCGAAGGTATGAAACATAAGAAATAAAAACCTATTCCTACAAGCATATGCGCAGCATATGCGGTGAAAACCGCTAAACAAAGTCGCTAAACAAAGTCGCTAAACAAAGCCGTTAAACGAAGCCGTAAAACAAAACCGTAAAACACCGACTTTTAATTAACCCAACCTATTTAGATTGCGCCTTATACTCCTCGTTAAGGCCTTTAAGAACAGTTGCTGTAATATCTAGTTTTTTATTGCCTATCATTACTGTGTTATCTAACGCATTTGTTCCGATGATAAGGTCGTAGTTTTGCATTGCATTAAACTTCTCTAAGTAAGTTGTGATTTCGAAGTTGATTTTGTTAAACATTACTTGCTCTTCTTCTTGAAGTTCAGCCACGACTTTATCTCTATATTGGATAACCTCTTGTTGCTCTGTAGTTAATTTGCGCTCTAGCTCCATAGCTTGAGATTGAGTTACTAAACCTTTAGAAATTTTAGTTTGGTAATCAGTAATTTTACGCTCTAAGCTACGAGATTTAGTATCTAATTCCTTTTCTACAGTTGCAGCTTTTTGGTCAAAGGCAGCTTTAAGGTCGATAAAATAGTCATAACCTCTAACTAATGAGTCAGTGTTTATATAAACTATATTACCAGATGCTCTATCTGTGTTTTCAGCAGATGAAGTGCTAGTAGATGTAGCTGTAGTTTCGTTACTAGTTGAAGCGGCTTGGTCGCATCCTACAAATATTGCAGAGGCAATAACTAATGCCGACAATAAATTTTTAGTCATAATTTCTTATTATTATTTGTTATTATTTAAATTCAAACTGCAAACATATACAATTTTACTTAATTATGCAATAGCTATATTTCTTTTTTTTAAATTATCTTTACCCTCGAAAAATATAATTTTTAAAAGATATGTATGATTATATAAGAGGTGAAATTGTCGAAATATCGCCCTTAAACGTAGTTATAGAGAATAATGGCATAGGTTATTATGTGAATATTTCACTGCAAACATTCACCTCTCTTGGAGGCGAAAAGAGCGCAAAAATATACACTTATCAATACCTAGTAAGAGATGATTTGCCTATTTTGTATGGTTTTTTCTCTAAAAATGAGAGAGAAATGTTTAAGTTACTCATAGCCGTTTCGGGAGTTGGAGCTAACACAGCTAGGACTATTTTATCTACATTTTCTATAAATGATCTCGTTTCATTAATTTCGACAGGAAACAGTTCGGCTCTCAAAACAGTGAAAGGATTAGGCACAAAAACATCCGAAAAAGTCATTGTTGAACTAAGAGACAAAGTGTCGCAAATAGAAACTGATGGAACTATAAGCGGTGAGATTACTAAATCAGAACCTCTTGATATGGATATATTTGATGAAGCTCTATCAGCCCTTACTATGCTAGGATTTTCGAAGGCTGCATCTACCAAAGCAATCAAATCTATAATGAGTGAAAATAGCTCATATAAAGTGGAAGATGTGATCCGTTATTCATTAAAAAAACTATAAATCTATATTAATTAATTGTTAACACAGAATTGATATGAAAATTTAGATTACTTTTGCAAAAAAATTACTAAAAATATTTTATGGAAACGATTTTCACAGTTATTGTTGTGATACTGGCAATTTTAGCCGTATCTGACTTAGTAGTAGGGGTATCGAACGATGCTGCCAATTTTTTAAATTCGGCAATTGGTTCAAAAGCAGCTCCTCGTTATGTTATTATGATCATTGCCTCACTGGGTATCCTGTTTGGCTCGGTCTTTTCAAGCGGAATGATGGAGGTTGCACGCTCTGGAATTTTCTACCCTCAGATGTTTACATTCTCTGACATTATGATGGTGTTCCTAGCAGTGATGTTTACTGACGTAATTCTACTGGATTTATTTAACACCTTTGGCATGCCAACCTCAACGACAGTATCGTTGGTATTCGAACTTTTGGGTTCGTCGGTTTCGGTGGCATTAATCAAGATTTCACAATCTGCTGACGGTGCAACACTTGCACAGTACATTAACTCAAGCAAAGCGATGGCTATCATCTCTGGTATTTTAATATCAGTTGTAGTTGCATTTACATGCGGTGCTATAGTAATGTATATCACTCGAATCATCTTCTCGTTTAGATATAAAAAATCATTTAGATATCTTGGTGCTATTTGGTGTGGCGTTGCTCTAATGTCTATATCTTATTTTATTATCTTTAAAGGTCTAAAGAGCACTACCCTAATCACTAAAGAGCAAATGACTATACTTAGTGAGAATATTGGTATATTAATGCTTACTCTTCTAGGTTTTTGGAGTGTTATTATGGCTATTTGCCAATACATCTTCAAAATCAACATCCTTAAAATTGCCGTTCTTGCAGGTACATTTGCTCTAGCTCTAGCATTTGCAGGTAATGACTTAGTTAACTTTATCGGGGTGTTTATGGGAGGACTTGACTCTTACAAACTGGCTGCTGCATCTGGCGATATTCACATGGCAATGGGCGACCTTGCAAAACCAGTACAAGCAAATACCTACGTGCTACTAATTGCTGGTGCAATTATGGCTGTAACACTTTGGCTCTCTAAAAAAGCTCGCACAGTAACTGAAACTGAGGTGAACTTAGCACGCCAAGGAGTTGAGAGCAGCGAACGTTTTGCATCAACTGGCGCATCTAGAGGCCTAGTACGTCTAGCTATCAATTGTAGCAAAGGCGTTAATAAGTTAGTTCCTACTAAAGTTAGCCAATTTGTTGAGAGCCGCTTTATTCAAAACGAAGAGGATGATGGCGCTGCATTTGACTTGATTCGCGCAACAGTAAACTTAACTGTAGCTGCACTTCTTATTTCGTTTGCGACTTCACTAAAACTTCCTCTTTCAACTACATATGTAACATTTATGGTTGCTATGGGTAGCTCGCTATCTGACAAAGCCTGGGGTAGAGAGAGTGCTGTTTACCGTGTAACTGGAGTACTAACAGTTGTTTCAGGTTGGTTCTTAACTGCATTTATCGCATTTATTGTAGCGTTTATTATCGCAATGATATTGACTTATGGACAACAATATGGTGTGTACGGAATGGCTATTCTTTGTGCTTATTTACTAATCCAAAGCAATTTATCGCACAAAAATCGCAACAAAGAGGAGCACAAAGAGGTTGATACTCAAGACAAACAGATAGTTTCAAGCTGCGATATAGAGGTTGTTGAGACAATGAAAAAGGTGATTCAAATCTACGATAACACACTTACAGGTATCTTCACAGAGGATCGTCGCCTACTTAAAAACATGGTTAAAGAGGCCGACGCTCTTCACAAAGAGGCTCATTCTCGCAAACACTCAGTTCACAACACACTATCTAAGTTAACAGAGAACTATATCTCAAGCGGACACTATTATGTTCAAGTTGTGGACTATATGAACGAGGTAACAAAAGCGTTGGTTCACATCACTCGCCCAAGTTACGAGCATATAGACAATAACCACTCAGGATTTACTTCAGAACAGATTGCTGACCTGAAAGAAATCGAGGGTAAAGTAGTAGTAATTTATGGTATGATTAACCACATGATTCAAAGTGGGGACTACTCTAAAATCGACCAAACTCTACACCTAAGAGACAATCTATTTGAAGAGTTTGCTCAAATCATTAAACATCAAATTTCTAGAATCAAGAGTGGTGACACGTCAACTCGCTCAAGTATGCTATATTTTGATATTATCAGTGAGACTAAAACAATGATTCTTCAATCTAGAAACTTATTGAAATCTCAAAAACATTTTGCATCAAAATAATAATTATTATATTTGCACTAACTAATAAAGAGAACGGCTCTAGCAATTAGGGTCGTTCTTTTTATGTTTATAGAGTAATAAAACGTTTATTATCAAAAAACTAATTATTTAAAAATATGAAACTACTTGAAGGTAAAGTTGCAATTGTTACGGGTGGTGCCCGCGGAATTGGCAAAGCTATATCAGTTGCTTTTGCGCAACATGGAGCAAATGTTGCTTTTACAGACATGGTTGAAGATGAGAATTTCAAAAACACAGTAAGTGAGCTTAACTCTTATGGTGTTACTGCTAAGGGATATGTGTCTGATGCTAGTAATTTTGAATCTTCAGCTGCAACAGTTGATCAAATTGCTGCTGACTTTGGAAGAATTGACATTCTTGTAAACAATGCAGGTATTACTCGCGACTCTCTGCTTATGCGTATGAGTGAAGAGCAGTGGGATTTAGTTATTAAAGTAAACCTAAAATCGGTTTTCAATTTAACTAAAGGGGTGCAAAAATACATGCTTAAACAGCGTAGCGGATCTATCATCAACATGTCGTCGGTGGTTGGAGTTTCAGGAAATGCTGGTCAAGCTAACTACTCTGCATCTAAAGCAGGCATGATTGGTTTTACTAAATCTATAGCTCAAGAACTAGGTTCTCGTGGCATTCGTTCAAATGCTATTGCTCCAGGATTTATCATCACAGAGATGACTAACCAACTTTCTGAGGAGGTTCGCAAAGATTGGGAAACTAAAATTCCTCTTCGCCGTGGCGGCACACCAGCAGACGTTGCTAACACTTGCGTATTCTTGGCTAGTGATTTATCGGCATACGTCTCAGGTCAAGTTATCAACGTATGTGGTGGAATGAACACATAGGCTTGTTATGATACAATTTTATATTAACCCGAGGGATGTAGATTCTTCGGGTTTTATTACTTTAAAGTCAATGATAGATTTTCTGATTGAAGCTGCCTCTACCGATGCAGATGCAAAGGGAATTGGACTATCATTAATCAGGAAAGAGGAGTTATCTTGGGTTTTATCTGGTATGGCTATTGAGGTGTATAACAAACCTAGTTTTGGGGAGACTATAATGATTGATACTTGGATTAGAAAGATTAACCGCATTTTTTCTTATCGTCAATTCAAGGTATACAATTCAGAGGGTGAGGTTATCATTGAGGCAAGCTCAACTTGGTCAATGATTGATCTAAAAGAGCGACGATTAGCAAACATCACAAAACACATTGACGTATCGTCACTTGTTGATAGTCGCAACATTGAAATTGAAGATATCAAACGCATAAACGGTAACTTTGATGCTAGCGGCAGCGTTGAACACAAGGTCGTTTACAGCGATATCGACATGAACAATCACGTAACCTCAAGCAAGTATGTAGAGTGGATGTGCGACACTCTTAAAAAACCTTTTGAATGCGCATCAAGGCTAAAAAGATTTGATATTAACTTCATCAATGAAGTGAGGTTTGACTCCATTGTCGAGATTGACTATCTAACTGAGGAGACTGCAATTACTTTCTCTCTTAAAGACGAGAAAAAAACCACTCTATGCAATGCAATGTTAATTTTAAGTTAATTGTGGTATGGTTTTTACTCAATTGTTTTAAACAAACAAATAAAATCACTACCTTTAACAATTATTAAAAACTATTGGTGTCCGATTAAAAAATGATACATTAATGTAATTATTTAAATATCAACAAATTATATGAAAATTCAAAACAGGGGGCTTACAAAAAATAAACTTTACTTTAACCTCCACCCAAATTTGGTATGTCGTTTGATTTTGCACTAAAATGAGTTCGCGGAGTACTCCTTGTACTTTAGAATCTCATTTTAGGGTAAAAGCAGGCGGCAGAGCAAATTTCCCCAAGAGTTTTAATGGACATTAATTATTAAAAACAGAAACAATGGGTAAGAACATATACAATAGGGAGTTGAGCTGGCTAGAATTCAACGATAGAGTGTTGCAAGAGGCACAAGACAAGAGTGTTCCGTTAATGCAAAGACTCCGTTTTCTAGGTATTTTCTCGAACAATCAAGATGAGTTTATCAAAGTTCGAGTTGCGAATCTTATTAGATATAATCAAGTACGCAGCAAAGAGAAGATAATGATGACAGCAAACTACACTCCTGCTGAGCTACTACCATTGATATATAAAAAAATTGATGCGTCGCAGAAAATCTTTAGATACACCTATGAAGAGATTCTCAAAGAGCTAGAGACTCATGGGGTTTATGTAGTAAATGAGGAGAATATTTCTCAAACTCAGAAAGAATTTTGCTTAGAATATTTCATGAGCGTAATTAGCTTATCGCTTGTTCCACTCATACTTCGCAAAAAAGTTGACACTCCGCTTTTAGCAGAGGGAAAAGTGTATCTAGCTGTAAAAATGAGCCGTAAAAACTTTTCGCGCTACGCTATCCTACAACTTCCTGTAAGCAGCTCATGCCCTCGATTTGTTGTACTACCATCTGAAGATGGTCGCAAAGATGTGATTTTTATTGATGATATAGTCAGGATGTTTCTTGATGATATATTCTTTATGTTTAACTACGACACCGTTTCGGCCTATACTTTCAAGATTATCCGAGATGCCGAGCTGGCTATCGACGATGATGTTTCAAAGAGTCTAGCCGAAAAGATGTCTCAAAGCATCACAAACCGCAAAAGCGGCAAGACTGTTAGGTTGATATATGACATGAATATGCCTGAAGATGTGCTAAATATCATTAGCGACAAGCTTGGCATCAAGTCTAAACAGCTGGCCGAACCAGGAGGTAGATATCATCAAATGCGCGACTTAATGAAGTTCCCTAAAGTTGCTCCTAAGCTAGAATCTAGCCACAACAAACCAATACTTCATGAGGCAATTGACCCATTTGATAGCATACTAAAGGTTATTAAAAAGCGTGATATACTGCTTTGCTACCCTTATCACACCTTTAATCACTTTATAGATGCTCTTCGAGAGGCAGCTGTTGACCCACTAGTTCACTCTATCTCGATTACACTATATCGCACTGCTGAACACTCTAAAGTCATAAATGCACTCATTAACGCTGCCCATAACGGCAAGAAAGTTACTGTTTTTGTTGAGCTAAAAGCGCGTTTTGACGAAGAGCAAAACATATCAAATGTAGAGCTTCTACAGAAAGCAGGCATAAAAGTTATAGATGGAATTGAGGGGCTAAAGGTTCACAGTAAGCTAGTACTTATTGAACGCATGGAGGGACGAAGCGGACTTTGCGGCTACGTGTATGTAGGTACAGGCAATTTCAATGAGAATACTGCCACTATATATAGTGATTTTGGATTATTCACCTACGATAAAGCTGTTGTTGACGATGCACGTAAGATATTTGACTTTCTACAAGTTGCGCACAAATACCCAGAGCCTAAAAAACTGCTACTTTCGCCATACTACATGAGAGGGGAGGTAGTAAAGATTTTAGAAACTGAGATGAAGCAGGCTAAAAAGGGTAAAAAAGCCTATTTTTATGCTAAGTTTAACTCTCTAACTGACGAGAAAATCATACGCCTACTATACGAAGCCTCAAATGCAGGTGTTAAGATAAAGCTGCTCATTAGGGGGGCTTGCTGCTTAAAAGCTGGAGAGAAAGGGTTAAGTGAGAATATCGAAGTACGTAGCATAATCGACAAATATCTTGAACATGCACGCATGATGGTTCACTATAATGGCGGCACACCTCAGAGCTACATAATGAGTGCTGACCTTATGACACGCAACCTTGACAAAAGGGTGGAAGTAGGGATTCCGATAGTTGATAAATATATCCACCAAACGCTTATTGACTATTTCAAAATTCAATGGAACGACAACATCAAAGCTCGACTAATATCTGAACCTTTTGATAACAGATATATCAAAGCTAAACATGACGAGGATTTAGTAAGAAGTCAAGACAAGCTTCACGAATACTTCTCGAAAAAAACTACCAAAAACAATGAATAAGAGAGTACTAGCAGCCATTGACATTGGCTCAAATGCAATAAGATTGATTATCAACAATGTTGAGAATGATAATGGCACTATAATATTTAAAAAAGCCGCCTACTTACGCGTGCCTATTCGCCTGGGGGAAGACGTTTTCACCATTGGAGAGATAGGTGACGAAAAATTAACTCGATTCTGTGCTGCCATGAGTGGTTTTGCAAACCTTATGAAAGCGTATGGGGTTGAAAAGTATAGAGCATGTGCAACTAGCGCAATGCGTGAGGCAAAAAATGGCTCAGAGGTTGTTAATATAATCTATCGAGTATGTGGCATTAAGATTGAGATCATATCTGGTCGCGAAGAGGCTACCACAATTTTTGAAGCTGGAAACCTATCAAATATAATGGATATTAGAAAGAGCTATCTATTTGTTGATGTGGGTGGTGGCAGCACCGAAATTACTATTTTCTCAAACAGAGAGAGAGTCTGTTCATACTCCTACCCATTAGGAACAGTGCGCATGATTAGCGGTGCAGTCGACAAAGCCGAACTACAAGAGTTCAAGAAAATGTTAACAAAATTAGGCCAAACATACAAACCAAGTGCAATAATTGGCTCAGGAGGCAATATAAACAAAGTCCACAAACTCCTAGGGAAAAAGGAGAAAGAGAGCGTTAATTACACCGAGATTAATGAGCTATACAACTCACTCAAAGAGCTAACATTCGATCAACGTTTAACAGATAAAGGCCTAAACAGCTACAGAGCTGACGTGATTATGCCAGCAATGAAAATATTCATCACATGTCAAAAGCATTGCAACATCGACACCATCATAGTTCCCAAAATAGGACTCTCTGATGGTATAATAAGAGGACTTTATTATTCTGAATAAGCGGTTAATCCGAAGATATGGTGAAGTATTTAGCGACTTTCATCGCATAGACTTTACTTTGTTGTATACAGATAGCTCTTTTTTGTACTCCTCTCTAAGTATTTTATCAAATAGTTCTTTCATTTCAGAGTATGCGCCACTATATTGCTTGGCTCTATTAATATTAGATTTTAAAGAGTTTAATAATGCTGCATTGAAATCTCCTCCAAGTTCATTTACAATATACGGATGAATACCTCCTGGAAGTGATTTAAAATATGCCTCTATCTTTTCGTAGTTAGCCCAATATGGTTTCATCTTTTTTACGGTCTAATTACACGAAGATATGTTTGCTGTTGAATATCCAAAATAATAATAGAACCAAAGTTCAATACAGGGAAAGTTTTCATACAACTCAACACGAGCTCTATTTCTTGACATTTTGCCGATAACTGTTTTATTGTGATACTTAGCCTTAAATTTATTATCATTAGTGTCCGTTAAACTCTTGAGGAAATTTGTTGATATTTAAATAATTACATTAATATATCATTTTTTAATCGGACACCAATAATTTATTATATTCTATAGCTTTAGCTCCTTTTTGTTTGTTATCCATATCAATTAAGCAAATGACTGTATCTGCACCTTTGTCGATACACTCCTTTATCTTCTTTTCAATGTATCCAATACCATCTTTATGCTCACTAACTTTGGGATTTACCTCAGTTGCGATAATATCTTTAAGAGATTGTAAGTAGACCACTCGGTCATACCCTATCCAA
>JAWXTQ010000058.1:0-12234 GCA_044433405.1 Rikenellaceae bacterium | reverse complement strand
TGACCATTATAAGCACGAGTATACATAAGCTCATCATCCATGTTGGCAGCAAGACTATGTTTCCAGTCAATATCGAAACCAACTGTATCGTCGTCAGCTTGACGTGGAGTGATTTTCTTAACAGCCCATTGAGTATCTGGGTCAAACTCATACATAGTGTTACCACCATCGATTGGCACGAAAACTACCTCACCAGCAGCATCTACAGATGGAGCATGGATATGCTAACCAGCTAAGAGTTGATACGATGTCAGACTCTTCGTTAACAAAACGGAAATAACAACCCCAACAGTCTGATACGAATACGTTTTTCTCATTATCAACTGTAAGGTAACGTGGAAGATTGAACTCAGCAGAAGCTAACGAACCATCTAATGTGTTATAGGCCGATTGTTTACCAGCTAGAGTAGAAACTGTATAAGAAGTTGTGTACTCAAATGTTTGATCGAAAACTACTGAGTCAGCATCTTCGAAAGTACCGTCAGCAGATACAACAACTGAGATAGTGTTGATATCACCTGGTTGTTTTGGAGTGATTACATAAATACGGTCACCTGATGAATTAACAACGGCAGCTTGTTTTTGGCTATACCATACTCTGATTTTTGAGATATCAGTACCGAAGTTTTCACCTTTCAATATTACTGCTGTAGCCATACCACCTGAATCTGGGTAGAAAGTGTCTAAGACAATAGGCTGAGAAGGATCATAAGCTACTTCTGTTGAAGATCCTGATGTTGTTAGCCCTGAATCTTCACTATAACAAGACACTGCTAACGCTCCTCCAATCAATAATACTGACAATCTATAAAATATTTTTTTTACATTCATAATTGTTCTAATTAGATTTTTTTAATAGTTAAAATTGAAATTAATCAACAAACAACGGGCTCTATACGTGAACCTAGTTGTCTGGGGGTTACTCTTTTATTCCTTCCTCATAAGCGACTCTCATTTTTTTAAGATTATTAATATATTTATTTAGCAATTTATTTAGCATTTTGTATTAAACAATCGAAATTAATGCATTGATGTGAACTTCTCTTCATTTTAAGTTAAATTGTATGCTACCAATCAAAAAAATTAACAATCCGTAGCCGTGATTTTCTCCATTTATCAATAAAAATTAAGCAATTCATTACAATTGTTGCTCATGATTTTGCACCTTTTGTGCAGCATGCCAACAAACTTTGGCATTAATTTTGTCATGTAAATTTACTTCATACTTTATTCATTTTTAGTTACTTAATAAACAAGAGGGTTAACTCTCATCACCTATTTAAATTAAACTTTAGCTCAATATTAACTCTTTATTAAGCGTAAAGTACATGTGCAAATATAATGATATTTGCTAACAAAACAAATTTTTTTTTAATTTTTTTTCGCCAGCCTTGATATTTTAAAACTAGATTTTGCGCTCCATTTACTATATGCTATTGAATCACTACTAATCATTATTCAATAGTTATTAGTTAAAAGATATGAGTTAACACTTGGGAGTAGAATTGCGCTCCTTTTTTAGCGTTGCAATGGTAGATAAAAGCTGCTTTATATAGCCCTGCAACTCGTGTACATCCTCCCTACCCTCAAACTTTACGTCGAATGGGGTGCGGTGCAAAAGGTGGTGCTTAAGCGATGAGGTCATCTGCGTAACTGGACGAACAAAATAGGTGTCAATCATAAAGTAAAACAACAAAATTATAACTATAGCCGCAGCTAGAGCCGTAATACCTTGCATAGTAGCTCGGTAGGCTAGACTTCCTATCTCGTTTGTCTTTTCTACTACGCTATTTTGCGCTAACACCATAAAATCCTTGATGCTGTGGGCTAAATTTCGGTACGCAGGACGATACTTTGTGAAATACCACTCTAGAGCTTGGCTCTTTTCGAGCAATGCGCCCTCTTTAGTAACTGTGGCGTTGTAGTTGGTCATATCACCTAGCACTATAGTCAAAATTTCGTCGTCGCCAAACTGCTCAACTAATGCGTTGGTTAGCTCCTCAATGTCGCTATTGATGGTTAAATCGGCGTATCGAAAATTGAGAGTATCATGATTTAGCTCTTTTAAGACTAACACATCTTGCTTCTCTATTAAGTCAAGAATGTCTTTGGCTGTGCTTATGCTCAACGCTCCTGCATCTATTGTGCGCTGGGTGGTTTCGTTGAGTCGACTTATCTCAAAGTAGGAGATTAAACCTGCAATGAAAAGCAAAAATGCTAGTGCAGTAAAACCTAATGCTATTCTACGTCGTATTCCCATGATGGTAGTTAATTAATTTGAAGTTACGTTAAATTACTGCAACTTTGATGATTGCTTTGCGCGTAGAACCACATCCTATTAAAGGAGCATGCCCATCAGAAGGGAAAAATATTACAAACTCACTAGGAGTTACAGTGATAATGCTAGAGGGTGCATCTTCATAAAAAATAATGTCGTTATCGTTATCAAAATCAGCACTCTGTGACTGACACAATTCACGCGCTTTGACTCCAAAACTTTCAGGGTTGGTGAATGGGATTTGGATATCAATATATTTGTTGTGAGCCTCAAGTTTGGCATCGCTCACTTCTTTAAGCGTTGCCTCTACTATCATAACAAACGCTCTATCGCCATCAATCTCGTAGCGACCATTCTCGATGGTTGAAATATTACTCAACACATAATCAATTGCCTTTTCAAAATTTGGATTGATAGAGCAATAAGCTTTGTAGTTTGAAAGTGAATCTATTATCATCTCTCTAATGTTTTAAATATTAAATAGGAGAGAGTGAGATAACCACTTTAGGCGGCTATCTCACTCTAATTGTGTTTAATTTAAGGAATGTAAACCTCGATAAGTCTACCTTGACCTATGATTGACACCTCGTTAGTGATTGCTGGAACTAGGATGGTGTCGCCTTGTGAGATGTTTAGCTCACCACCATTATACTTAATAACCATATCACCATCTAGAGCAATATAGATTACGAAGCTATCTATTGAGGCTAAGTCGCGCTCGATAGATGAGTCGGTAGCAATTACGTTTGTAGCGAAATACTCACAACTTTGCATCTTCACAGCCTCGTTGTTCTTGAACGTTGGTGTGATGGTGTTATTTGAATCGTACTCTGACTCAAAATTGATAGCATCAAGAGCTAACTGCGTGTGGAGCTCTCTGCCCTCACCATTCTCGTCTACCCTATTCCAATCAAATACGCGGTAGGTGATATCAGAAGTTTGTTGAATCTCGGCAATTACGATACCTTTGCCAATGGCGTGTATCTCACCTGCTGGGATAAAGAACGCATCTCCTGTTTTTACATCTATCTTGTTTAGTATCTGCTCTAGGGTGCCATTATCAACATAGGTTTGATACTCCTCCTTAGTAACTTTTCGGTTGAAACCACAATAGAGCTGCGCACCCTCGTCACACGAAAGCACATACCACATTTCAGTCTTGCCGTAAGAGTGGTGACGACTAGCTGCCAACTCATCATCTGGATGAACTTGGATAGAGAGCTTGTCGCGCGCATCAATAAACTTAATCAACAAAGGAAACTCGGTGCTGAACTTTTGAAAAACTTTATCACCTAAAAGCTCCTCCATATAGACTTCGATTAGCTCTGAAAGTGAGTTACCCTCAAACATGCCGCCTGTAACTATGCTCTCATCGCCCTTAACGTCTGAAATCTCCCAACTCTCGCCTATCAAGCCGCTCTTAGGTAAAACTTTTCCTATTTTTTCTAATTCTCTGCCTCCCCATATTCTCTCTTTATATATAGGGGTGAATTTTAGTGGTATTAACATTACTTTTGTTTTTACTTATTACTCTTGGATAACTCTTAGGTTGGTAATCATTCCATTAAAGACTCCTACCTCTTTAAGTGGGAAAACTAGGGTTTGAAGGTAGGCTTTCTTCTGCTTACCTGCTTGGTCGTAGTGTTGAATGATTTTGCCTAGCGTCTCTACGTGCGATCCATCAACATATAAAGAGGTGCTCTCGTTATCACCTGTGATTTTGATTTTAACATTTTGACCATTAGGGATGGTGTAGTTGAAATCATTTAGATAACCATCTCGCTCAAAGGCTAGCTTGCCTGAGTTTGGAGAGCGTAGATATAACTTCGCATGGTCAGAAGAGAACAAAATCGCTCCGTTGTGATTATCTTTTGCGTTAAGCGTAAACTCTACTGAGTAGTTGTAACCTATCTCCTCTAGGGTGGTAGTGTCGCCTTTCTTAAGAGTGTCAACATGCATAACCAAACCGCTCTTACCTTTAACTCTACCTGAGATTGAAAGCCCTGGAGCTTCGCTTAGCAGGTTGCTCTTAGCAGCAAACTCAGCATAAGGGATAGTTGTATCTTTGCCTTTCCATGTTTTGGTTGAGATGGTGCGCATTGCTGGAAGCACTCTATGATGAACATCTTTTGAGGTGATACCATTGCCTGCATGGTCGTTCCATACAGCAAATTTACCCCCTTTGATTTGTGGATGACCCTCCTCGAAATGAGCTGAGCCAATAACTGCTGGTGTCCATTTATTGTAGAGGTATTCGCAGTTTAGGTAGTCGTAGTAGTAACCCGCGGCTGGAACAATATAGACCATACCGTCAGGGATAGAGACTACATCGTAGCCCTGCTCAATCATGTCGGCAGGATTGGCGTAGCCATTATACCAACAATCCATCATTACGTTGTCGACAGTAACTGGTGTTTCGCCTTTAGCGTGAGTCAATGCTCCCCAAACGCCAACTTTCTTGCCATAGCTTTGCACTTGACGGATATAATAATCTGTGAAGTAGCGGAACTTCTCAACAACCTCTTTATTGCGATTTGAATACTCGTCTGTACCGATGTGAACATACTCGCCTCTGAACACTGGCTCGTCACCCTCTAGATACTCTTTGAAAAGTGCATCGAAAAACTCGTAAGTCTTTGGGTTGAACAAGTCAAGGTGATCCATACCATACTCCTCACTACCAATCTCTGGCATATATTGAGTAAAGGCTAGAGTGTGAGCTGGGATATCTATCTCTGGAATGATAAGAATACCATTCTCTTCAGCTAGAATCTGAAGGTCGATAAACTCTTGCTTAGTGTAGTGACCGCTCTTAGCTGCTAAACCTGGGTAGGTGTCGCTCTCTAGGCGGAAGGCTGCCTCCGTTTTTGACCAATCGTGCGCGTAAAACTGCTTGAATGCGTTGTCGCTAAGGTGAATATGAAAAGTATTCATCTTGTAGTAGGCCATAAACTTAACATAATCTCTCAAAAAATCAATTGTGAAATATTTACGCCCAACATCTAACATAAAACCTCTGACTGGATAGGCTGGGTAGTCGATAATTGTACCTTTAGGCAGTGCGTTATCACCTTCGCTCTCCATGATTTGAAGAATAGTCTTGCTAGCCCAGATTAAACCTATTGCCTCTGGTGCTGTAACCTTGGCGTAGTTAGATATCTCTATCTTGTACGCCTCACTATTATCTATTTTAATGTCGCCTAGAGTAAGATAGATGTCTCCCTTTTGTGGTGTACCCTCAGATACCGACACTGTTAAACCCGAAATAGCGTGAATATCTGAAGAAAGTGCGTCGGCTATAGAGCTTAACTGCTCTGCATCTGCGCTACCAACAACTATTCGCGTGTTGTTGCTAATTAATAATTCTCCCTTTGAACCTTTCCATTGTTGCAACTCTGGAATTACAAAAGGTTTAGGGTTCACTTGCGCTACAGCTACTGCAATACAAGCGAAAAACAACATCACCGTTGTCGATAACTTCTTGAACATACTATTCTTCTTTTATATGGTTTATAATTACCCCACTACTATAAAAAGGTGTGGCGTTTTGGTTAAATCGATAAAATTCTTAGAGTCTCTTGCAACTCCTTGTTGATTGGTTTATCCTTCTTGATAGCTTTTGAGAAGGGCACTAGGTCGATCTTGTCATTAACAATTCCTATCATTACATTGCGCTGACCATCTAACAATGCATCAATTGCGGCTGCTCCCATGCGGCTTGCTAAAATCCTGTCACACGCTGTCGGTGAACCTCCGCGCTGTAGATGACCCAAAATTGAGACTCTTACGTCGTATTGCGGATATTCTGTTTTCATACGCTCAGCTAAATGCATAGCGCCACCTGTGTGAGGACTCTCGGCTACCAATACGATACTGCTATTTTTTGATTTTCTAAATCCATTGCCTATAAGCTCATCTAATACGTCGTGATCCATAGCAAACTCTGGGATAATTGCAGCCTCAGCTCCTGAAGCTATTGCTCCATTCATCGCTAAAAAGCCTGCATCTCTACCCATTACCTCGATAAAAAATAGACGCTCGTGCGAAGAGGCTGTGTCGCGAATCTTGTCGACTGCATCCATAATGGTGTTTAGGGCTGTGTCGTAACCAATAGTCATGTCGGTGCCCCAAAGGTCGTTGTCGATTGTGCCTGGGATACCTACTATTGGAAAATTATGCTCTGAAGCAAAAATTCTAGCTCCAGTAAGTGTACCGTCACCTCCTATAGCTACTAATGCGTCAATCCCCTCAGCAACTAAGGTGTCATGCGCTACCTTGCGCCCCTCTGGAGTTCTAAACTCTGTACAACGCGCTGTCTTAAGGATTGTACCTCCTTGTTGAATAATATTGCTTACATTCTGAGTCTTGAAATCTGCAATCTCACCAGTAATTAAACCTTTATAGCCTCGGTAAATAGCCTTTACCTTGAGGTTGTTGTAGATTGCCGATCTAGTTACTGCCCTGATTGCAGCATTCATCCCAGGAGCATCACCTCCTGAGGTGAGTATTCCTATACATTTTATATTTTCCATTTAAACTAATTTTCAAAAATTATACCTATCGCTTACCAATCTTGTGCAGACCACACTCCTTGGTGTCGCGAGACTCCCACCACCAACGGCCAGCGCGCTCATCTTCGCCCTCTTGAACCGCTCTTGTGCATGGTTGACACCCAATACTTGGATAACCTTTGTCACATAGTGGGTTGTATGGGATATTGTGCTCCTCGATGTAATCTCTTACCATCTTTGCACTCCAATTATAAAGAGGCGAAATTTTGATTACTCCCTCATTTGCACCATCTAGCTCAACGGGATTGAGACCAAATCGAGTGATTGATTGCTCTTGACGTAATCCGCAAATCCAAACTTTTAAGCCTTTAAATGCACGACGCAATGGCTCAATCTTACGAATCTGACAACACTCTCTGCGGCTCTCAACGCTATCGTAGAAAAGATTGATTGATTTCTCCTTAACCATCTGCTCAACTAAGGTGTGGTTTGGGAAAAAAACCTCTATGTTTTTATTGTAATGACGTGTGGTTTTGTCGATAAGATCGTATGTCTCTGGAAATAAACGACCTGTGTCTAGCGTGAAAATTCTTGTCTCTTTGTCGATATTGCACACCATGTGGGTAAGAATTTGATCCTCCATACTCATTGATGTAGAGAGCGCAATCTCTCCTTTATAGCGGCTGATAAAATATTCAAGTATCTGCTCTGGTGTATACTCTTTGAATGTGCGATTTAACGCGGTTATTTCTTCTATTTCCATTACTAGTTGTGTTTAATTTTGGGATTTTCGTAAAATCCCCCATATTTTACGCCACAAATATAGCTAAAGTTTAATAGAATTCGAAATATTTACCGAAAAATAACAGAAAGAGCTGTCTACTATATTAGCAAACAGCTCTCTCAATGCTATCGAGGCTAAATTACTTAACCTCTACGTCTATATTTTGGAAACTTCTTGTTCCAGTACCTGCTGGAATTAAGTGTCCGCAAATTACATTCTCTTTTAGCTTCTCTAGGTGGTCAACTTTACCAAATATCGCAGCCTCGTTAAGAACTTTTGTTGTCTCCTGGAACGATGCAGCTGAGATAAAGCTGTTGGTTTGAAGAGCTGCACGTGTGATACCTTGAAGTATTTGGTTGCTAGTTGCTGGAACTGCATCTCTAACCTCTACTAAATTCATATCTTTACGCTTTAAAGATGAGTTCTCATCACGTAGCTTGCGCATGGTGATAATCTGTCCCTCTTTCAACTCCTGAGAATCACCTCTGTTAGTAACGATTTTCTTCTCGTAAATCTCGTCGTTAACTCGCATGAATTCCCACTTGTCAACAACTTGCTCCTCTAGGAAGCGAGTGTCACCTGGATCACTGATTCTAACTTTGTTCATCATCTGACGAACGATAACTTCAAAGTGTTTATCGTTGATCTTCACACCCTGCATACGGTATACCTCTTGAACCTCATTAACAATATACTCTTGAACTTTTGTTGGCCCTTGAATTGCTAAGATGTCAGCTGGGGTAATTGCTCCGTCTGAAAGTGGAATACCTGCTTTAACATAGTCATTCTCTTGAACTAGAATCTGGCGCGCTAGTGGCACAAGATATTTAACAACTTCACCTGTACGAGAAGTTACGATAATCTCTCTATTACCACGTTTGATTTTACCAAATGAGATCTCTCCGTCAATCTCCGAAACTACCGCTGGATTGGATGGGTTACGAGCCTCGAACAACTCTGTAACACGTGGAAGACCCCCTGTAATATCACCCGCTTTACCTGCAACGCGTGGAATCTTGATTAGAATATCACCCGCCTTGATGCTTGCATTCTCTTTTACGACAATGTGAGCGCCTACTGGTAGGTTATATTGCTTCTGCTCAATACCCTCTTTATCAACAATTCTAATTACTGGGTTTTTGGTTTTATCACGAGAATCAATAATTACCTTCTCGCGGAAACCTGTCTGCTCGTCAGCCTCTTCGCGGTATGTTACACCCTCGGTTACGCTGTCAAACAACACTTTACCATTGAATTCAGAGATGATAACTGCGTTATATTGATCCCATTCGCAAATCATATCGCCTTTTGAAACCATTGCACCATTTTCGATATAAAGAATCGCACCGTAAGGAATTGCATGGTTATATAGAGTTATGCCAGTGTTGACATCAACAATTCTTAACTCTGTTAAACGGCTAATAACAATATTAACTTTTTTACCGTCAACCTCTTTCTCTACAGTTTTTAGATCGTCAATCTCTACGCGACCTTCGTAACGCGCAACTACGCTGTTGTCAGAAGCTACACCTCCCGCAACACCACCGACGTGGAAAGTACGAAGTGTAAGCTGTGTACCTGGCTCACCAATTGATTGCGCTGCAATTACACCTACAACCTCTCCTAGTTGAACCATGCGGCCTGTAGCTAGGTTGCGACCGTAACATTTTGCACAAACTCCTTTTTTAGATTCACAAGTAAGCACCGAACGAATTTCAACTTGCTCAATTGGAGATTTGTCGATTGCTGTTGCTATATCTTCTGAGATTTGCTCGCCTGCTGCAACTAACACCTCACCTGTAATTGGATGAATTACGTCCATTACCGCTGTACGACCTAAAATTCTCTCTTTTAATGTCTGAACTACATCTTCGTTACGCTTGATAGCTGTAGCTGTTAAACCACGAAGTGTACCACAATCTTGCTCACTGATGATTACATCTTGTGCTACGTCAACCAAACGACGTGTCAAATATCCTGCATCGGCAGTTTTTAGAGCCGTATCGGCAAGACCTTTACGAGCACCGTGAGTTGAAATAAAGTACTCAAGAACTGATAGACCCTCCTTAAAGTTTGAAAGAATAGGGTTCTCGATAATCTGAGCACTATCTGATCCTGACTTCTGAGGCTTAGCCATCAAACCACGCATACCTGAAAGCTGACGAATCTGCTCTTTAGAACCACGGGCTCCTGAATCAAGCATCATATATACTGGATTAAAACCTTGATCATCTTCTGTCAACTGCTTTAATACGGTGTGAGTAAGCTTAGAGTTGGTGTGTGTCCAGATGTCGATAATCTGGTTGTAACGCTCGTTGTTTGTGATAAGACCCATGTTGTATGACTCTAACACCTCTTCAACTTGCTCATAACCATCATTTACTAACTCCTCTTTCTCTTTAGGGATGATGATTGCATCTAAGTTAAATGACAAACCACCACTAAAGGCCATATTGTAACCTACACCTTTGATATCATCTAGGAAGGCAGCTGTACGTGCAGCACCAGCCTCTTTCATTACGAAACCAATGATATCTCTAAGTGATTTTTTAGTTAAAAGCTCGTTGATGTATCCTACCTCTTGCGGAACATATTCGTTGAACATGATACGTCCGATAGTAGTCTCGATTAACTCGCTCTTTTTACCCTCTTTTTTAAGTAGAAGCTTAACATTAGCATGAAGCGCAGCTCTCTTTTCGTTGTAGGCTATAATTGCCTCCTCTGGCGAATAGAAAACTAAACCTTCACCTGCTACTCCTTTTCTTGATTTGGTCATATAGTAAAGACCTAGAACCATGTCCTGAGATGGTACAGTAATTGGAGCACCATTTGCAGGGTTAAGGATATTATGCGCACCTAACATTAAGATTTGAGCCTCCAAAATAGCTGCATTACCTAGTGGCAAGTGAACCGCCATCTGGTCACCGTCAAAGTCGGCATTAAATGCAGTACATGCAAGTGGATGCAACTGTAATGCTTTACCCTCGATAAGCTTAGGTTGGAAAGCTTGGATACCCAATCTGTGAAGAGTTGGGGCACGGTTCATCAACACTGGGTGACCTTTAAGAACATTCTCAAGAATATCCCAAACTACTGGATCACGACGGTCGATAATTTTCTTAGCCGATTTTACAGTTTTAACAATACCCCTTTCAATTAACTTACGAATAATAAATGGTTTATATAATTCGGCAGCCATATTTTTAGGGATACCCATCTCGTGCATTTTTAGCTCAGGTCCAACGACAATTACCGAACGCGCTGAGTAGTCAACACGCTTACCTAGTAAGTTTTGACGGAAACGTCCTTGTTTACCTTTTAAGCTATCAGAAAGAGATTTCAATGGACGGTTAGATTCACTCTTAACGGCATTGCTCTTTCTTGAGTTATCAAATAGTGAGTCAACTGCCTCTTGAAGCATACGTTTCTCATTACGTAGAATCACTTCAGGTGCGTTGATCTCAATTAAACGCTTCAAACGATTATTACGAATAATCACACGGCGATAAAGGTCATTCAAGTCGCTAGTTGCAAAACGTCCTCCATCAAGTGGAACTAATGGACGCAACTCTGGCGGAATTACTGGAACTATTTTTAGAACCATCCACTCAGGCTTGTTGATATCAACTGACGCACGGAAAGCCTCAACAACATTTAGACGTTTTAGAGCTTCGCTCTTACGTTGTTGCGATGTTTCGTTGCTCGCTTTATCGCGCAAAGAGTATGATAACTCATCTAATTTAACTCTCGAAAGTAGAGTGCTAACTGCCTCTGCTCCCATTTGAGCGATAAATTTGTTTGGATCGCTATCATCTAATTGCTTATTGCCTTTAGGTAGAGTTGCAAGAATATCTAAATACTCTTTTTCAGTTAATAAATCTAAATCCTTAACCTCAGCAACACAACCTGCTTGTACTACAATATAACGTTCATAATAAATTACTGCATCCAATTTCTTAGTTGGAACACCAATAAGGTAACCAATCTTGTTTGGAAGAGAACGGAAATACCAAATATGAACTACTGGAACTACCAAAGCAATGTGACCAGTACGCTCGCGACGCACTTTTTTCTCTGTAACCTCAACACCACAACGGTCACAAACAATTCCTTTATAACGGATTCGCTTGTATTTACCACAGTGGCACTCAAAATCTTTTACAGGGCCAAATATACGCTCGCAGAAAAGACCATCACGCTCTGGTTTATATGTACGATAATTTATGGTTTCAGGTTTTAAAACCTCACCACTTGAGCTTTCCAAAATCTCTTCAGGCGATGCTAAAGAGATTGATATCTTTGAAAAAGCCATATTTTTATTCTCTTTTCTATATGACATATCTTTGAAAATTAAGCACCTAAGTGCCGATAATTTAACTTCAAATTGTTTAAACGACTCTTTGTGAAAATTAATCTAACTTAACACTTAGTGCCAGACCTTTAAGCTCGTGTAATAACACATTTAGCGACTCTGGAATGCCAGCTGCTGGAAGATTATCTCCCTTAACAATCGCCTCATAAGCTTTAGTACGGCCTACAACATCGTCGGATTTGATGGTTAAAATCTCTTGTAAGATATTGGCAGCACCAAATGCCTCTAGTGCCCAAACCTCCATCTCTCCGAAACGTTGACCCCCGAACTGTGCCTTACCTCCAAGTGG
>JAWXTQ010000057.1:0-12260 GCA_044433405.1 Rikenellaceae bacterium | reverse complement strand
AGCAAAAGAGAAACGAAGTTTCTCCAAAGGGGTCTCTGACCCCTGCCCTCCGCAAGGAGAGTCCAGATCTCAGCCTCGCCACCGCCCGTTAAAAGCATTTTTTGCGTAGCAAAAAGTGCAGAGTGGCGTGATGATAAAAAAACCAACCTTTAGTGACAGGTTGGTTTTTTAAAAGTAGAATAGTAGGGTTGTTATTGGTGAGGTTTGGTTTTTGTGCTGATGTGAACTTTATTCACCGAGCATGAGCACAAGAGAAACGAAGTTTCTCCAAAGGGGTCGTTACGACCCCCAAAGAACTTGCACTTCTTAGGTTCTTAACGCTAAAATTTTTGAAAAATTGGGGAAAATTGAGACTTGCTCTCCTCTGGGGTGTTTGGTGTTGCTCTTAGCCTATGAAGTATAGGTAAGAGAGAGCTTCAAACATTCAATTTCCTCTATCCAATTTTTCAAAAATTTCTTAACGCTAAACCTAAAGGTGCTTTAGGGTGTTCACTTGTCTTTGTGTGTTTACACTTGTTTCATATTATCTTAGTGTCGACTATCGCGAAGCTATAAACCACATAATAATATCACAGAACAACACCACAAAAAAATGGTGCAGATCAAAGATCCGCACCATTTCTACTATAGAATTTCTAAATTAATCTTTCAATTTAGCGCATAGGAACTCGCGGTTAAGGCGAGCGATATGAGCTATCGAGATTCCTTTTGGACACTCAGCCTCACAAGCTTGTGTGTTTGTACAGCCACCGAAGCCTAGTTCGTCCATTTTTGCTACCATCGCTTTAGCACGACGAGAAGCCTCAACTTTCCCTTGTGGAAGAAGTGCTAGAGACGAAACTCTTGCTGCTACGAATAACATCGCTGAACCATTTTTACAAGTTGCAACACATGCACCACAACCGATACATGCAGCAGCATCCATACTTTCGTCAGCATCCTTTTTAGGAATTGCAATTGCGTTAGCATCAGGAACACCACCAGTGTTAACAGAGATAAAGCCACCAGCTTGAAGAATTTTCTCGTATGATGTTCTATCAACAGCTAAATCTTTTAGCACTGGGAATGCTTTTGAACGCCAAGGTTCGATAGTGATAGTCTCGCCATCTTTGAACTTACGCATGTGAAGCTGACAAGTTGTGATATCATCATCTGGTCCGTGTGCACGTCCGTTGATAAATAGCGAACACATTCCACATATTCCCTCACGACAGTCGTGGTCGAAAGCGATTGGCTCTTTGCCTTCGTGGATTAGGTTGTTGTTCAATATATCAAGCATCTCTAGGAATGAGCTATCCTCAGAGATATTCTCTACTTTGTATTGCTCAAATTTACCCTCTACTTTTGAGCTGGCTTGACGCCATATTTTTAAATTTATGTTCATTTTCTAAAAAAATTTGAAGTTAACCATTATAAAGAAACCCTTATAATTACTCTTTGTAGTTACGTTGAGCTACTTTTATAAATTCGAAGTTAAGTTCCTCTTTGTGAAGAGTAGGCTCAACATCAGTGCCTTTATTCTCCCAAACAGCCACATATCTGTAATCCTCATCGTTACGTAGAGCCTCACCCTCTTCAGTTTGATACTCTTCGCGGAAGTGACCACCACATGACTCTTCACGATTAAGTGCATCGCGTGCCATAAGCTCTCCTAGTTCAAGGAAATCTGCCAGACGAAGCGCTTTTTCAAGCTCTTGGTTGAATTCTTCATTTTTACCTGGGATGCGAACATTTTTCCAAAACTCTTTGCGAACCTCTTGGATTTTTGTGATAGCTGCCTCTAGACCCGCTTTGTTACGCGCCATACCAACATTTTCCCACATAATATTACCCAATTTCTTGTGTAAATCATCTACTGATAATTGACCTTTGATTGAGAATAGTTTTTCGATTTTCTCTTTTACAGCTTTCTCAGCTTCAACAAACTCTGGAGAGTTAGTGTCTACTTTTGGAGATTGAATCTCTTTAGAAAGATAATCACCGATAGTGTAAGGAATCACAAAATAACCATCAGCTAAACCTTGCATTAGAGCTGAAGCACCAAGGCGGTTAGCACCATGATCAGAGAAGTTAGCCTCACCTAAAGAGTAAAGTCCAGGAATGGTAGTCATAAGGTTGTAGTCAACCCAAATACCACCCATTGTGTAGTGAACAGCTGGATATATCATCATTGGTTCTTGATAAGGATTCACGTCGGTAATCTTTTCATACATTTGGAAAAGGTTGCCATAACGTTGCTCGATAACATTTTGACCTAGACGATTGATTGCTGTAGAGAAGTCAAGATATACTGCAAGACCTGTTTCGTTAACACCAAAACCTGCATCACAACGCTCTTTAGCTGCGCGAGAAGCAACGTCACGAGGCACTAAGTTACCAAATGCAGGATAACGACGCTCTAGATAGTAATCTCTATCCTCTTCTGGGATTTGAGATGCTTTCATTTGTTTAGCGCGGATTTTCTCAACATCCTCTTTTTTCTTAGGAACCCAAATACGTCCATCGTTACGTAACGATTCAGACATAAGAGTTAACTTAGATTGTTGTGTTCCGTGTACTGGAATACAAGTTGGGTGAATTTGAGTGAAACAAGGGTTAGCAAACATAGCTCCCTTTTTGTGACATTGCCATGCAGCCGAACCGTTAGAGTTCATTGCATTTGTTGAAAGGAAGAATACATTACCGTAACCTCCAGTAGCAATACACACAGCGTGTGCACCGAAACGCTCAATCTCACCAGTTATAAGGTTACGTGCGATAATACCGCGCGCTTTACCTTCAACTAACACTAAATCTAACATCTCATAGCGATTGTAGCTCTTAACGCTACCTTTAGCAATTTGACGGTTAAGTGCAGCGTAAGCACCTAACAATAGTTGTTGTCCAGTTTGCCCACGTGCATAGAATGTACGTGATACCTGAGCACCACCAAATGAACGGTTGTCAAGTAGGCCACCATATTCACGTGCAAAAGGTACACCTTGTGCAACACACTGGTCGATAATGCTATTTGCAACCTCAGCTAAACGATATGTGTTAGCCTCACGTGCACGATAGTCACCACCTTTGATTGTGTCGTAGAATAGACGATATACTGAGTCATTGTCATTTTGATAGTTCTTAGCAGCATTGATACCACCTTGTGCAGCAATAGAGTGAGCTCTACGAGGTGAGTCAGAGATGCAAAATACCTTTACATTATAACCTAATTCACCTAGGGCTGCTGCCGCAGCACCACCACCAAGACCAGTACCAATAACGATAACATCAAGTTTACGTTTGTTTGCTGGACTTACTACTTTAATTTCTGCTTTATGTTTATTCCACTTATCGGCCAAAGGGCCTGCTGGAATTTTTGATTCTAATTTGCTCATAATTAATCTTTTTTCTGATTAAAGAAAAGATAGTTTTTAAATTGAATAATTTACCGTTCTAATCGACTGAATAAAAGGTATATTTTATTTTTAGCTTAGCAAGCACCGCCCATGCAACAATGAACGTTAACAAGCGCATAAATCACTACTGCTGTAAAACCAACTGCAATAAATAGAGCATAAAGTTTTGCTAAACATTTCCAGCGTTGAATCCATACTTGATTGTTTAAACCAATTGTTTGGAATGCTGACCAGAAACCGTGACGTAGGTGAAACCATAAAGCCCAAATCCAAACGATGTAGATTATCGCAAAAATAGGATTAGACAATTTGCTTACAACAAGCTCGTAAGGATTCTCTGTTGCGTGGCCACCAATAAAGTGTTGAAGTTGCATTTGCGACCAAAAATCCCATAGGTGAATGAAAATTACACCCAAAACGATGAGACCCAACACAAACATGTTGCGTGACTCCCAAGTAGAAGATTTTGATAAATCTTGAACAGCGTAGTTTACAGGACGTGCACCTCTATTTCTTAGTGTCACTACAAAAGCGTAGATGATGTGAACCAAGAAACCTGCAGCAAGAACTGGAACCATAATCTTAATTAAAGGATTTGTGTCCATAAACTCACACATCAAATTGTAAGACTCTTCGCCTCCAAAAATCATCAAATTGGCAACGAGATGTACTAAGATAAAGACTATCAAAAATAGTCCCGAAATACTCATTACCAGCTTCTTCCCGATTGAAGAATTGAATAAATTACTCATAAATTATAGTTTTTAAATATTGAATTTTATTAATTAAACCTTAGTCGCAAAACCAATGCCAGCAAAAGATTTATCTCTGCTTCTGCATGCCATTCAACATGCAAATTTAATATTGTTTTATGAATAACACAAACAAAATCGTGATTATTTACAAAGAAATGTGTTAGGCATGTGTTAGTGTTGGTTTAATGCATTGTTATATAGTGTATTATGCTTGCTTGTTTGAGTCGGATATTAAAGTAGCTAAACAAAAAAGCGTCTTGATAATTCAAGACGCTTTTTTGTGATAAGGATTACCCTTATTACAAAATTTATTCACAATTTATTTTTTTGCGAAGAAATCTTTTACTGTTTCAACGTGTACAATCTCAGTTTTGAATGAGTAAGCACCTGTTTTTTCAGATTTTACCATTTTGATACACTTAGCACGGCTCTTACCTGTACCTGTTTTAAGTGTTGCAACTACCTTTTTTGCCATTTTCTTAAAATTTTAAGCGTTAATTACTTAATCTCTCTGTGAAGAGTTACACGTTTTAGAATTGGATTGTATTTTTTTCTCTCCATTCTGTCTGGTGTGTTTTTCTTGTTTTTGGTTGTGATGTATCTTGATGTACCTGGCATTCCGCTCTCTTTGTGTTCTGTACATTCAAGAATAACCTGAACTCTGTTACCTTTTTTAGCCATTGTTCTTTAGATTAATAGATTTTACCTACGCCTTTTGCTGATTTCAATGCAGCAGAAAGTCCATTTTTGTTGATCGTGCGAATTGCTGATGCAGAAACTTTCAAAGTAACCCATCTGCCCTCTTCTTCTAAAAAGAATTTTTTAGTTCTTAAATTTGGCTTAAAAACTCTTTTTGTCTTAGCGTTAGAGTGAGACACGTTGTTTCCCACCTGCGCTTTTTTACCTGTGATTTGACAAATTCTCATTATTATAATTATTTAGTTTAATAACGTATAAGGCTCTGTATTCAGGCTTTTAGCCTATACATGTCACTACTTACACGCAATTCGGATGCAAAGATAAGTAAAATATCTCGGATATACAAGAGTTTGCATGAAATAGTGGAATGATTTGAAAAGTCGGTAGAGTGCTTAGCTGCTTTGCTTAGCTGCTTTGTTTGGCGGCTTTCACCGCATGAGCGAAGTCTCATGCGGTGAAAGCCGCCAAGGAAAATCTAGCTCAATCTAGCCTTCATGAACACTTAACTTTCTTCTATGCATTTCGGTTGTGATATAACCTAGTTCTCTGGATGTTTGGCCAGCCATTGAAGTGTTCTCCTCTGCGCGACGGATTAGATAAGGAAGTACTTTATCTACTGGTGCGTAAGGTATGTATTTTGTTACGTTATATCCTTCGTGTGCTAGGTTGTATGAGATGTTGTCGCTCATTCCGTAAAGTTGTGAAAACCATACTCTATCATCGTTTTTAGCAATGCCATTTTTCTCCAATAACTCTGCTAGAACATTATTGCTATGCTCGTTATGAGTGCCACAGAAAGTTTCGATTTTGTCGATATGTGAGATAGTGAAACGAAGTCCATTATTGTAGTTTTCGTCTGTTAGCTCTTTAGTGTCGCAAATTGGAGATGGGTAGTTGCCTTTTAGGGCTCTTTCGCGCTCTTTCTCCATATATGCGCCTCTCACAAATTTAATTCCAAGGAAATATCCACCCTCTACAGCATCATTATAAACACGCTCTAAATAGGCTAGTCTGTCGTGACGATACATTTGAAGTGTGTTAAATACGATAGCTCTATCTTTGTTAAATTCGCGCATCATCTCTTCGCAAAGTTCGTCAATGCTATCTTGGAAACAGAAATCTTCAGCATCTATTAATATTTTAACATCTAGTTCATGTGCTCTTTTACAAAGATTGTAAACTCTTTCGCGATATTCGTCAAATTTTACCTGTTCAGCTCTAGTGAGTTGACATTTTCTGTTTGCTTTGTCAAGAACATCTTCTGAGGTCATTGCTGTTGGTTTAAATACGGCAAAAACAACATTTTCGTCTTTTGCTGCATTTTCAATAGAGCGTAGAGTCTCTTCGTATGTATTTTGGATATCAGCATCAGTATCACCAGCCTCAGCAGAGTAATCTAAAATTGATTTTACTCCCGACTGCGCAAGCACCTGCCCTGTTTTAGCACAATCATCTAGGCGTTCCCCCCCTACAAACTGTCGGTAAAGTGTTGGCTTAACAGCCCAACCTACAGGGAAATTAATTGTTAATGCTACATTGGTTGCTCCCTTCAATACAGCCACTAAAGCTTTGCTGTTAATAGCGGTAAAAAGTATCTGTGCTAATCGTAAATCACTGTCAGACTTAGCAGAGAATGCAATTTCGGTGTTTGAAAAATCAAGCATATCGGTTTCGAATATTTAAAAGGTTAAAAAATATATTATTTCGTTTTTATTCAGGACTTCCTGAAATAAAAGGTTCGTATATCAACACTACCTCACCATCTTTGAGCAGCAATAGTGTGTCGCCATCGACAGTGTAGGAGTTAATTTCGTTTAAAGTTTTGAGATATTGATCCTCTCTCTCTTGGTCTGGACACATCATTTTTGTTGCTCCAGCTCCACTAAAAGAGACTCTGCGAACTTCGCTTAGCTCATAATCTGCAAAGTAGCGATTGCACTCCGCCATCCCAAAAATTTTAGACTCAGCCTCGTCAAATGTGATAGTGTAAGATTGAGAATCGGAAATAATCTTTGCACCATTCATCTCGGTCAGTTTCCATCCATTAGAGGTTAAATTGTATGGATTCTTGCTCTTTGAACTTCTGCATCCACAACAAGAAGAGAGTGTGATTAACACAATTGTCGCAAGCGACAAAACTAACATTTTTTTCATAATTTCATAATTATTTATTGACAATCGTTTTTATGATCGACAAGTCAAAAATCTTACAAATATACAAAATTTATTTCAAATCCCCCAATTATCGCCTTTTATGTGGCATAAGTGGGGGATGGTGAATTGAATTGTGGAGATGTTGCTTAACTCAACTATTACTCTAACCCATCAAAAAGAGTTGGTCCTTCGCTAAAAATATCATTCTCCGTTGTACTCTCTTCGCTCTCATTGCTCTCCTCCTGGGCTATTGGTTCACTAAATATTTCGTCTGCTATTAGTGGCTCAATAAACTTAAGATCTGAGACATTTAGGGCAGTAACCCTTTTGCCTTTTGCCCGATGGCTTTTAACTCCAATAAATGGTTCAATGTCGATTATGTCTTTAGGACGTGTAATATTTGATCCACCATAAGTAATCTCTACTCTAGGGAAGCTATTATCGTTTATCTCAACTAAGTATGACCCTTTTGACTCATCAATAAATAGTTGTGGTTTGTTGTCAGATGGCTCAATAACAAAACGTTTCACATAAAAGTATCCTGCACTTTTATCAAAGTAGGTAACAGAGTAGGTTCTGTTAGGGTTGTACTTTTCGACAAATTTCAGATTTTCAGGGAAGTATTGATTTAAATCATAGCCTGCGGTGTAGTAGTTGCCATCTTCAGTAAATACTACAATCTTATCATCACCTGAAAACTCGCCTAATAGCTGGCCAATACCGTTGCTATTAAGTTTGTTGATATCGCTATCAAACCAAACATTTTGGCCATTCAATGTTGATACTCCTTTGCTCTTAAGGGCAATTTTCAAGATTGGATTGCGTGTAAATGTGTTGCCTTGTGAAGCTCTACCTTTGATTAGAATAGATGAAAAATCTAGCTCAGCACTGCTTTTCTTGATTCTTGCGCGTGGGCGGAAATAGACTTTCAATACCTCGGCCTCCCCATTAGGGTTGACGCTCATATACATTATCTCCGATTTAGGGTTGCCTTTGGTGATTTCATACACTTTGTCGCGCGTAATCCCTTTAATCGCGCAACGTTTTACCATTATTCCCCCGTTGATTCCATCGCGGTATAATACGTTGTATATTGTTCTCTCGTCGTTTCGTTTGAAAACGCCAATATAGAAGATATCTTTGTTGAAGAATGCCTTTTCGCTAACTTTGGTAATGATGTAGCTGCCATCTTTTGCAAATACTATTACATCGTCGATATCTGAGCAGTCGCAAACTAGCTCCTCTTTCTTCATCGAACCTCCAATACCAAAGAAACCACCCTCTCTATCTACATACAATTTTGAGTTCGCAACAGCTACCGAGCTCGCTTCGATAGATGAGAAATTGCGAATTTCTGTTTTACGCTCCTTGCCAGTAGAGTAGGTTTTCTTAAGGCGCATAAAGTAAGTTATGGCATACTCATTTAGATTGGCTAGGTTGTGTAGAACCTCGCTAATCTCTTTTTCAACCTGTTTTATATGTTCGTCAGCTTTGAAACTATCATATTTCGATATGCGTTTAATCTTAATCTCTGTGAGTTTGATGATATCCTCAGTAGTGATTTCGCGCTTAAATAGAGGCTTGTAAATCTCAAGTCCTTTGTCAATAACCGAGAGCACCTCTTCCCAGCTTTCGCACTCTTCAATTGAGCGATATATGCGTTTCTCGATAAAAATCTTCTCTAGAGACGATATGTGCCAATCCTCTCCTAGTTCGTTGAGTCTAATTTCTAGCTCTTTGCCTAGTAGTGCTTTAGTGTAATTTACACTCTCCCTTAAAATCTCGCTCACTCCAATAAAACGAGGTTTCTCATCTACAATCACACATGCGTTGGGTGAGATAGAGACCTCGCAATCGGTAAAGGCGTAGAGAGCATTAATGGTATTATCGGCCGAAACATCGTTGGCAATATGTATCATTATCTCTACATCGCCAGCGGTATTGTCGTCAACGCGCTTAACCTTAATTTTATTCTTTTCGTTTGCCTTTAATATAGACTCTATAATAGAGGTTGTTGTCTTGCCAAAAGGAATTTCAGTTATTGCAAGGGTGTTTTTATTTATCTTGATAATCTTAGCCCTAACTTTTATTGAGCCCCCTCTGATACCATCATTGTAGCGGCTAACATCAACCATTCCCCCTGTGATAAAATCGGGATATAGTTCAAAATCGTTGCCTTTTAGGTGAGATATGGCAGCATCAATAATCTCAATAAAGTTATGAGGTAAAATCTTTGATGCTAGACCTACAGCAATACCCTCAACCCCCTGAGCAATTAACAGTGGGAATTTTACAGGAAGTGTAATAGGTTCTTTATTACGTCCATCGTATGATAACATCCATTCGGTTGTTTTGGCATTGAAAACAACATCTAGCGCAAATTTTGATAATCGAGCCTCTATATAACGCGAAGCAGCTGCGCTATCGCCAGTCAATATATTTCCCCAGTTTCCTTGACAATCTACTAACAAATCTTTCTGCCCTAACTGAACAAGGGCATCTCCGATTGAGCGGTCGCCATGAGGGTGAAATTGCATAGTGTTACCAATGATGTTAGCTACTTTATTGTAGCGACCATCATCCATGCGCTTCATTGAGTGAAGAATACGCCTTTGTACAGGTTTTAGTCCGTCGTCAATATGGGGAACAGCTCTCTCCAAAATAACATACGAAGCATAATCCAAAAACCATTCGCGATACATGCCTGTAAGCACCTTACGTTTGCCATCCGAATTGTCGGTTATTCGACTAAATTTATGAAGATTTGGCCCATTGTCAACCACTTCATCATTTGTGGTCTCATTTTCGACAGCAATGCTATCTATATCCTCTATTTGTTCAATATCTTTCATTTCTGGTAATCAATTTTGTAGGTGGTTTACTAAATGGCTTGGCTTAAATCTTCCTCCTCTAAATCGGCTTCGATTTTAAGGTTGTCAATTATAAACTCTTGACGTTCCATAGTGTTCTTGCCCATATAAAACTCCAAAAGATCATGAGTAAAATCATCCTTAGTCAAACGTACTTGCTCTAGTCTTATGTTTTCTCCAATAAAACCTCTAAATTCGTCAGGTGAAATTTCACCTAGACCTTTGAATCGTGTAATCTCTATGTTGGTTTTCAACTTCTTAATGGCTGCCTGTTTCTCCGACTCATCATAGCAATAGAAAGTCTCTTTCTTGTTACGCACCCTAAATAAAGGAGTCTGTAATATGTGTAAATGGCCGCCTTTAATTAACCCAGGAAAAAATTGCAGGAAGAAAGTAATAAGTAGTAGGCGAATGTGCATTCCATCTACGTCAGCATCGGTAGCTATGACTACATTACTGTAACGTAAATTATCAATCCCCTCCTCTATATTAAGAGCAGCTTGTAAAAGGTTAAACTCCTCGTTTTGATAGATTACTTTCTTTGTTAAGCCATAGGTGTTAAGAGGTTTACCACGTAGTGAAAAAACGGCTTGAGTCATTACATCGCGGCTCTTTGTAATCGAACCACTTGCCGAGTCACCCTCGGTAATGAATATTGTGCTTTTGGCAGCTTTTTCGTGGTTTGTATTGAAGTGAACCCTGCAATCTCTTAGCTTTTTGTTGTGTAGACTAACTTTTTTGGCAAACTCACGTGCTTTTTTTTGTATTCCTGAGATTGCTTTACGCTCTTTCTCTGATTCTTGAATCTTCTTTAGCATCACCTCCGCAATCGAGGTATTGACGTGAAGGTAGTTGTCTAGTTTCTCTTTCAGAAAGTCCATCACAAAGTTTCGCACCGAGATACCATCAGGAGTCATATCTTTTGAACCCAATTTTGTTTTGGTTTGAGAGTCAAATATTGGCTCTTCTACCTTTATGCTAATTGCTGCGACAATAGAGTTTCTAACATCTGAAGGGTCAAAATCTTTTTTATAAAAATCTTTTATTGTCTTTGCCAACGCTTCGCGAAAGGCAACTTGATGAGTACCACCGTGAGTTGTGTGTTGTCCGTTTACAAAAGAGTAATAATTCTCGTTATATCCACTTCCGTGTGTTAGGGCAATCTCTATATCCTCATCTTTTAGGTGTATAGGAGCATAGAGTGGTTCTTCGGTGAGGTTGTCGTTAAGTAGGTCTAAAAGTCCATTCTTCGAGACAAAAGGAGTTCCGTTGAGTCTGATTATTAATCCTGCGTTTAGGTAGGTGTAGTTGCGAATCATCGACTCAAGAAAGTCAATATTATATGAATACTCACCAAATAGTTTTTCGTCAGCATGGAAACTAACCATTGTGCCGCTGCGTTCGCTACCGCAATCTGTGTCGATGCGCTCAGTTGCAATGCCTTTAGAGAAGTGGATCTCTTTTTTCTTGCCCTCTCTAACTGACGATATAACAAAATTGGTTGATAGTGCATTTACTGCTTTAATACCAACTCCATTTAATCCAACCGATTTTTTAAACACTTTGCTATCATATTTAGCTCCAGTATTCATTTTTGATGCAACATCCTCAACCTTTCCTAGAGGCACACCACGTCCATAGTCGCGGATAGTTACATCGCGATTATCTAGGGTTATATCTATGCTTCTGCCAAATCCCATCATATACTCATCAATAGAGTTGTCTAAAACCTCTTTGATTAATATATAAATTCCATCATCAGGTGATGTTCCATCCCCCAATTTGCCTATATACATTCCTGGACGGTGACGAATATGTTCGTTCCACTCCAGTGTTTTGATATCTTCTTCTTTGTATTCTGCCATCTTATTTATATAATTCGGGTTCTAATTTTTTATGTTCGTTGTAGATAATGTCGTGAGTGTAGAGAGCAAGCTCTTTGAGGTTTTTCTCTTTTACTACTTGGCTATCAATAGGGTCTAGAATTGTCATTCTAAACTGTGTAGGCATCTTTAAAAAGCCGCCAAAATAGTTGCTAACAGCCCATGTACCATCAATTACAACAGGAAGTATGGGAGTTGAGGTGCTTTTAGCAATGATAAATGCCCCCTCTTTAAATTCGTTTACTCTACCACTCTTTGTGCGTGTACCTTCAGGAAATATAGTAATAGATACGCCCATTGATATGTAGCGTTTAGCATCTTTAAGCATCTTCTTTGCGCTCATCATTCCACCACGCTCAATTGCAATATCGTCACGTAGCCACACCACCCATCCGATTATAGGAATTCTGTATACCTCTCTTTTAGCTACATATCTAAAAATTTGAGGAATTACAGTTCCAATTAGTGGAATATCCATCATAGATTGATGATTAGGTGCAATAA
>JAWXTQ010000056.1:0-12447 GCA_044433405.1 Rikenellaceae bacterium | reverse complement strand
ATTGCCATATCATCTATATACAAACCATCTATATCAAGATTTGATGCCAACCACTGCAACCCCTCGACATAATAGTTGTGCCAACGCGACACTCCTGAAGTAACTATTGCAGCATCTTTATATTTATCTACAAACCACGCTGCTATGTAATCGTCGCCTAAATGCTCACGCAACCACGAGTAACCCAGTATATCACCCGACGAAAACACCTCATGCCCAAGGCTGCGAAGTGCCCACAACTCAGGTGCACGATTAGCCAATTCACGTACAGTATAGTATATCTTGACACTAACACCCTTCTCATGAGCCTCGTCAATATACTGTTTCATATAATCTGGACGAAGAAACGGATAGTTTATAAAAGGATTAATTGTTTGTGCATGGTGAATATTTATGGTGTTAGTTCCACTAGCAATTGCCTCATCTATTGATACATGTTTATGATAATATCTATCATGCCACTGCTTCTGAGTATCAATAGTTTTAAAAGGAGTAATTGATACTAGAAATATAAAATTCAACTCCTCACCACTCTCTAAAACTCTATCACCACTGTAAGTGGTAATCAAAAACTGATCTTTCTGAGTATAATAAGCAATTCCCCCCTTACCATCATTATACCACGATGGAGGCAAGTTAAGAGGCTTTTGTTGATAGAAGTTGGTATTCAAAGGACGAACATAGTTTGTATCACGGAACAAGCATTGTAAACCTCCATTTACGTTACCGAACCAATACCCCTCTTGATTTTGCACTTGATCCCACTTCCAGGCACCACTTTTAGGAGCAAAACCTCCCTCTTCACCTAGACCGAGCCAATATTTAGCGTAATGACTATTCATAGGCACTTCAAGGCGCACATCGTCGATGGAAGTTTTTTCGTTTGCCGTAATCTTAACGCAATACTCCATAAATCCATCAAACTCCATCTTACCTGTAATCTGAACATCTAATCCAGAGGCTTTATTTTCGCTACTCCAAGTAGTTACTCCGCTATTTTTCTTATCAAAAGAGAAACTTTTGTTTTCAAGTTCAATATCTTTCTTATCTTTTTTAATTACAAACTTAAATGGCGATAATATCACATCACTACCCTCATCTGCAACCGATGTCATCTCCTCAGTAAAATAACTTAAAATCTGAGAAGGAAGCCCATAGCTATCAAGCACTACACTTCGTCCCAAAATATCTATGCGTTTATCTTCAACCTCTACAGGTGTAAATGGCTTAACAATCTCATCATCAACTGCAAACTGCGAATTCAACCAACGCAAACGCGATAGGCGATAAATATCTCCATCACCCCTATCAACTAGGTAGTTATCAGTTAGATTTACAGATAAATCGACACTTTGCATTGGCGTTCCTTTAGCTCTAACCTTAACGCTACCACGATAAACCCCCTTAGGTAGGTCTGATGATGGAATATCTATACCAATCCATAATGGTTGCACCTTGCCTTTTGTAACATCAACATCGATATCCATCTCTCTACCTAGCCAGTCGACACCACTAGTATTAAAACATGTGAAAGAAGAGGCTGAAATAACACCCCCTTGACCTACTAAATCAGTAAACTCAATCTCTACATCTTCAACATCTTGCTTAAACGCCCACAAACCTAATTGAAATACAAAATATTCGTTAAGATCAACCTCTGCCGAGAAACTATAAGTTGCCCCCTTTGCCGCCCAACGATATGGGATATCATCAAACATTCGTATTCCATTCTCTCTAGTCTCAGGGAATAGTAAAAATGGTCGCTCACTATTATCGTCAATTAGCTGCTTCTGCTCTCTAGCAGTTGCCACAATCTCCATTGGGTAAAAACTATCAAATTCACTCAGTGATTGAAACTCCTCAAACTTAGCAGGAGTAAAGCTACATAACTCCATCTCCTTTACCGTTTCAAGCCAATCACTCTCTGGCACACTACTCTCTTTTACGTAGGTAATACGAGGGTATGGACCACCAGAAGTTTTGTAAGGCATATAGTAGATATAATATTTACTCGGCACTGTTTGTGGCTCAAAAGCAATAATTGCATGCTCACGACTAATAAATTTGCGATAAAAATTAGCCACGACATCCCCAGTAGTAGCATCTACGATAATAATTCCTGTCTGCTGAGGATCTTTATCACGTCTACGCCAAGGAATTTCGGCAATTGCGAAGTTGGTGTCACTATTAACACTCACAACTGCCCTGTGATTACCTAATGTATCAGGTTGCCAGAACCCAACATTATAGTATGCCTTATCAGGTTTAAAATCCTGAGCATACATTACTCCACTAAACAAGAATAGCAGAATAAATGTCATTATACCTCTCATAATTCTCATAGTTTAAGTTATTTTAAAAAAATTGGTGTCCACTAAAAAATAATATATTAATGTAACTGTTTAAATATCAATATATTACAAAAAACCCAAAACAGGGGCTGAGCAAATTTCCCCAAGAGTTTAACGGACACTAATGAAAAAAATGAGTCCACAACTTTAAGTAGTGGACTCATCATAATTAGTAATTAGAAGTTAACCGCTTAAAATTCATAACGAACGAACACTTCAATTGCCTCATACTCAGCCATACCTAGCTTGTCGTACAATGCTGCTGTTGCTTGTGTTCTATCCTCTGCTCTCTCCCAGAATTCACGTTTATCATCACCTGGGAAAGGCACGATATCTTTTTGTGAAAGGTGGTGATAAATTGCATGACGTTTACGGATTACCTCTCTTGGACTAAGTGGAACAGCCATGTCAACCATATCTAATTCCCACTCTTGCCATGCACCACGGTATAACCATAGACGGCAATCTTTTAACCACTCTGCATTTTGCGATTTAAGAAGTTCGATACCTCCCAATACTGCTTCAATACAAACACGGTGAGTGCCATGAGGGTCAGTTAAATCACCTGCAGCATATATTTGGTGAGGTTTTAATTCATCTAAGAACTTAGCTACAATCTCAACATCCTCTGGTCCTAAACCTTTTTTCTCGATAGTACCAGTTTCGTAGAATGGTAAATTCAAGAAGTGAGCATTAGTCTCTTCATTTAAACCAAACGAACGACATGCAGCTTTAGCCTCAGCACGACGGATAGAACCTTTGATTTGACGTAAAGCCTCAGGCTCGAAACCATCATCTTGTTTAGATTTAACAAGCGCTTTCACCTCATCATATCTATCTGTAAATCCAACCTCACGCGCTGTATCGAAGTGCTGTAAAACAACATCATCATGCACTGCAATATTACCTGATGTTTCATAAGCAACATGCACATCATGACCTTGGTCTGTTAGGCGGATAAATGTACCACCCATAGAGATAACATCATCATCAGGATGTGGAGAGAAAACAACAACTTTTTTAGGGAATGGGTTTGAACGCTCTGGACGAGTTGTGTCGTCAGAATTTGGTTTTCCACCTGGCCATCCTGAGATAGTGTGTTGTAAATCGTTAAATATTTTGATGTTAATATCAGAATAACTTCCTTTTTTGTCAAGCAAATCAGATAATGAGTTGTTGATATAATCTTCGTGAGTAAGTTTCAAGATAGGTTTATCAACTTTTTGACACAACCATAAAACTGCTTTTCGAATAAACTTAGGAGTCCACTCACAAGTACCTACTAACCAAGGTGATTTGCTTCTCGTAAGCTCACTTGCAGCATCTTCTGAGACGATGATTTTACAGTTTGGATGATTTTGAAGATGAGATGCAGGAGTTGCATTGCTAATCTCTTTCTCAACCATATCTGCAACTGCTTGTGCTTTCTCTTCACTCCATGCAAATACGATTACTCTTTTTGCATTCATGATTGTAGATATACCTAGGGTGATTGCACTAGATGGAACATCTACACCTGTTACAAACAGTGAAGAAAGCGACATTCTTGTACGGTTAGCAAGAGCAATTAGACGAGTTTTAGAGTTGTTGTGAGTTCCTGGCTCGTTAAAACCAATTTGAGCTGACAAACCAATACCCAAAACCATCATATCTAAACCACCAGCATCTTCAATGCTTTTTTCGTATGATTTGCAGTAACAGCTAATTGAATCAATTGATGTTGAACCCTCCATGATATTGATATTCTCCTCAAGAATGTCAACATGGTTCAAGAACACAGTTCTTAGGTTGTAGTTACGGCTATGCACATCGTCGCTTTTGACTGGATAAAACTCATCAAGAGTAAACACCACAACATTTTTAAAGCTTACACCCTCCTCTTTATGAAGTCTAACAAGCTCATCATAAACTGGTAATGGTGATTTTCCTGTAGAAAGCCCAATAACACATTTTTTGCCTTTAGCTGCTTTTTCTTGGATTAAAGCTACAATCTCGTTAGCAACTTTACTACTACCTTCAGATGAAGAAGGCACAATTTCGGTAGGAATCATCTCAAAGCGAGTCACTATGTCAATAGGCTCTGCTCCAACGATAAGTCCACCACCTGTTTGTAATTTGTAATTACTTTTCATACTATTAAATTTTATAACTATTTTTGATAATTTGACTTAAGAAATCATTCATTTTCATTCCTGCCGCCGCAACCTGTTGCGGTATAATACTCTCACTGCTCATTCCTGGAACTGAGTTTAACTCAATAAAGTATGGACAAGAACCAGAAACAATAAAATCTATACGCACAAAACCTCTGCAGTCCAGAAGTTTGTATATTTTTTTAGCCTGTAGTGCAATTTCTAATGAGATACTTTGTTCAATATCAGCTGGAGTAACCTCGGTTGATTCGCCATTGTATTTTGCAGCATAATCAAAGAATTCTCCTTTTGAGATAATTTCAGTTAACGGAAGTGCTATCACCTCACCGCCTACCGAATAGACACCTTGGCTAAACTCTCGCCCCTCGACAAACTGCTCTAACAACACAGTGTTACTCTCAGAATATGCAGCCTCAACGGCACCCTCAATATCATCAGCAGCTTTAACTTTTGTCACACCAAAACTACTTCCCGAATTATTAGGCTTAACAAATAGCGGAAGCCCCAACTGTTCAACAATTTTAGGAGCGTCGATTGCATCACCCTTAGCGATAACAAAATCTTTTGCCATTGCTACTGCGCAACCAGCTAACACCCTTTTACAAAACATCTTGTTAAAAGTGATAACAGAAGCATCAACCCCACATGAAGAGTAGGGAATCTCTAATAAATCAAAATAAGATTGCAAAACGCCATTTTCACCTGGAGTTCCGTGTATGTTAATAAAAGCATAATCGAAGCAATATTTCTCTCCATTGAAGGTGAACGAGAAGTCGTTTTTATCAATCTCTACACGACACTCTTTAACCACAACGACCCACTCTTTTTTTGAAATATAGACAATAAAAGGCAGAAACTCGCTGCTACACAACTGTTGATAAATATATTTAGCACCAGAGATAGAAATTTCGTACTCAGAGGAGTCTCCTCCGCAAATCACTGCAACTATAGGTTTTTTCATTTCAAAAACGTATTTTAATAAGCAACAAATATCGTAAATTATTTGGTTAAATCAAAGTTTTTTTGTGTTTTAGTCCACTACAACTTTATATATTATTGATAATCAATAGTATAATGCAACCCCACACTCTGCTTCATCTCTTGTGCATTGCGAATAATTATATAACCTACAGCTATCATATTACGAAGTTCACAAAGCGACTGAGACATTGTCGATTTTTTGTAAAGTTCTTCTGTCTCTTGGTATATAATCTCTAATCTTTTAAGCGCTCTTTCAAGTCGAATATTCGATCTAACTATGCCAACATAGTTACTCATCAACTGCTGCATCTCTTTGTAGTTCTGCGTTATTAACACATACTCCTCTGGATGCGAAGTACCCTTGTAATCCCAATCTGGAATATCTTTTTCAATTTTATATTTGTTGATATTCTGCACAATATGATCTTCGGCAGCTTGAGCAAAAACTATCGCCTCAAGCAATGAGTTAGAGGCCAATCTATTTGCACCATGCAGTCCTGTATTTGAAGCCTCTCCAATAGCATAAAGTCGGCTTATTGAGCTTTGAGAATTCTCGTCAACAGTAATACCACCACAACAGTAGTGAGCTGCTGGAACAATAGGAATCATATCTTTAGTGATATCAATGCCTATAGTCAAACATTTATTGTAGATATTTGGGAAATGGGCGATAATCTCTTGAGCATCTTTGTGGGTAACATCTAGATATAGATACTCATCTCCACTTATCTTAAGTTCATTATCAATCGAACGGGCAACAACATCTCTGGGTGCTAAAGAACCCATCTCATGATACTTCTGCATAAACTCTTGGCGATTGCGCGTGCGAAGCACTGCACCAAAACCACGCAAAGCCTCAGTTATTAGGAAGGATGGTCGCTCACCTGGATTATAAAGCGATGTTGGATGAAACTGTATAAACTCCATCGACTCAACCTTGCCTTTAGCACGGTGCACCATTGCTATTCCGTCACCTGTAGAGACTATTGGGTTGGTGGTAGTGTGGTAGATATTACCAATACCCCCTGTAGCAATGATTGTAACCTTTGACAAAAAGGTGTAAACACTCTTATTCTTTAAATTAACAACATAAGCTCCATAACACTCTGTGTCGGTGCTGCTTTTCTTCACCAACTTACCTTTGTGGTGCTGGGTTAATATCTCTACTGCGAAATGGTGCTCTAAGATATCTATATTTGGGTGCGATTTTGCTTTAGTAGCTAGAGCGCGCTGAATCTCGTTACCAGTGTTGTCTTTGTGGTGCAAGATACGGTGTTCGTGGTGCCCTCCTTCGCGAGCTAAATCATAACGACCTTTGTCGCGATCAAATTTCACTCCCCAGTGAATCAACTCTTTGATTTGACTTGGTCCATTTTCAACAACTTTACGAACAATATTTTCGTTATTTAAATAAGAACCTGCCGATAGTGTATCGGCGACATGCTTGTCGAAAGTGTCAGGAACATACGTAACGGCAGCGATACCTCCTTGTGCAAAGTTGGTATTTGTATCTAAAATATCAGCCTTTGTAACAACAACTACTTTATATTTATCAGCCAATTTAAGCGCAACCGACAACCCTGCCATTCCTGAGCCAATGACTAACACATCAACATATCTATTCATTTTAGTGATTTAATAAGAATTAGAATACAAATATATAAAGTTTAATCTAAATAATATTACTTATAAGCAGAAATATAACAACAAAAAACACATTGTACTCTTTTTCAGTATATTACAGCACACTCTATATAATTACATAAAGCCTAAATTACGCCTTAACAAAGATAGATTTTAGTATCGAAACTACAACATAAGCCAATATTACAAACGGTATAGCTGCAATTTTGAAAACCACTATCGCAGCAAATGCAACTAGCAGAAATGTGTATACTAGAGCATTTTGCTTAAAACCCCAACTTTTGAATTTTAAAGAGAACATCGGAATCTCTGAAACCATAAGATATGAGAACAAAACTGTCAGAATACACAAAACAACCGAATCAGTAAAAAATGTTGCAAGCAATGATTCTTGAGTTTGAACAATATACCCCATTGATGCAAAAAGCAGTGCATTTGCAGGCACTGGCAACCCAATAAACGAATCTTTTTGACGTGTGTCGACATTAAATTTAGCCAAACGCAATGCTGCAAATAGGGCTAATAACAATCCGATATGCTCTAATCCCATAAAATAGACAATCATCGCAGGAGCAACGCCAAAACTCACAAGGTCAGCCAGTGAGTCAAGATCTGCACCAATTGGAGAATAAGCATTCAAAAGACGCGCAGCAAATCCATCAAAAAAGTCGAAAATCGCAGAGGCAATTATCAAAAAGAACGCTCTTGTGAAGTCGCCTTCTACAGCACTTATTATAGCTAGCGAACCACAAAATAGGTTGCCTAAAGTTAGCATATTAGGAATCATTTTAATCATAACTTTCAAAATTTATTTATTTAAAAAATCGCAGTTTATACCTGCAAAAACATGGTTTACATAGATACAAAATTAACAAACAAAATCTGTTTTACCAAATAAAACTTATTTCAAACCGTTAATTTTCTACATCTCAATATATAATCCTCATTTTTAGTCATTTATAAGAGTTGATACAATTTGGGGTATCTCCTCAATAAAAATTAGAGGAAACTATCAAACCACCAATTGCTACAAGCTGATTATGAGTGGCATAATATTTTCTAGTGGAAGTTTATAAAGCATCAATAATGTAATTTAAAAAACTTTGTGTATATTTGCAGCGGTTTTTGCCATAATAAATAATGATAAAAAGATTGATTAACAACATAATTAGAACCGTTATAACAGTTATTATACTATCTGTTACAACCTCTCATTTGGGCTATTCTCAAAGCGATCTAGGCAGTGGCCCACCATCACAACTAGGAGGAGCATCAGGCGCAGCAGGACCACAAGGCAATGACACGACTGAGGTTGTAAAAGAGAAAAAACCTATGGCGTCATATCTTTTTAGTGACTCTACACGAAATCAAAACATCTTTAGTTGGAATTTTAATCCGTACAACAACAATATTACTTTAATTAATATTGACACCATGCTTAATGATTTTCAGAAAGATTATTTATTCTTTCAAGATCAACAAACAGGAGTAATATATAATGGTAATCTTGGTGGAGCTACAATTCCTTTAGACTATTTTAATAGGGTTGACAATGAGAGTTTCTCTTTTCTTGACGCCTACAATGCGTATCTTTTCACTCCTAGTAATGTTCCTTTTTACAATGGGAAACGCCCTTTCACTCAGCTCTCTTTCTTTATGTCGGGACAAACCAACAAGGCAGAGGAGCAACTGAGATTGATACATTCACAAAACATATCACCATCAACCTCTATCAATCTAACATACCGTAATAATGGTACAGAGGGAATGTATTACAGCCAGAAAGCAACCGATAAAAATCTATCTGTTGCATTAAACCACACAGGTCAGCGTTATACGGTTCATGGTGGTTATATATATAATATGGGTGAAATAGGTGAAAATGGCGGTATCACCGACTACTTTTACACACGCGACACAATCATTGGTTTAACAGAGAATATCCCAACAAACTTAAGCTACGCTAGCAATAAATTTAAACAAAGGACATTCTATCTTACTCAATCCTACGGTGCACCATTTCAAAGGGTAGACTCTGAGGATGAAGAGTTTAATATACGTGATAAATCTGCCATATTTTTTGGAAATACAATTGAGTATACAGTAGCTCAAAACATATATACCGACGAATATAGCTCCACTGAGAGTGGTTACTACCCAAATTGGTATATAAATCCTGAGGCAAGTAGAGACTCAATAAACGAAAAAAACTTTGACACTCGCTTCTTTGTGCAGATTCAGCCCTACGATAGAGATGGAGTGTTGGCTCTACTGGGTGGAGGTATTGGGTATAAGTTTGAATCATACTACTACTTTCAACCTAACGACTACATATATAACAGCAATAACACAACCGAAAGCAGCATATACGTGTATGCTAATGCTGAGGGTAAATTAAAAAAATATTTAAACTGGAATGGTGATTTCAAATATTATCCAATAGGATATCGTTCGCAGGACATATATGCGAACGGACAACTACACACAACCGCCTACATTAAAGATAGGCCTATTTCGTTATCTGCAGAATTTCACTACAAAATGGAGACACCTTCATTTTGGAGCGAACAATACTACTCTAACCACTACGCGTGGAATAACTCTTTTCCCAAAGAGATTGAGACCCGAATTGAGGGGGCAATTAAAATCCCATCATATGGAATTGAATTAGGAGGAAAACAAAGTATCACAACTAACAAAGTATACTTTGATGCTAACTCCCTACCAGCTCTTTACGATGGAACCCTCAGTGTGACGGCAGCTTATCTTCAAAAGGATTTCCGCATTGGCGGATTAAACCTAAAAAACAGGGTGCTACTCCAATGGAGTTCTTCACAGAAAGCAGCCCCGGTACCCCTACTTTCAGCAAATGCAAACTACTACTACGAATTTAATGTAGTAAAAGATGTATTAAGAATGCAGATTGGCGTTGATGGATACTACAACACTTCATACTACGGATTTGGTTATAATCCTGCAATTATGCAGTTCTATAATCAGCAAACGGTTCAAACTGGCGACTACGTCTGGTTGGATGCTTTCGTAACTGGAAAATGGAAAAGAGTTAGATTCATCATCAAAATGCAACATCTAAACTACGACCTATTTGGTGACCGCAACTACTACCAAGTTGCATATTATCCATTAAATAGGCGTATGCTGAAGTTTGGAATATCGTGGAATTTCTATGACTAGAATCCATTAAGGAGAGTTTAAAATACTCGCCCGACCTACACAATTTAAGATGAGAAGAATATTTTTTTCAATTTTAGTATTAATTATTACAACACTTTTTTCAATCGCCTTTTACGAGGTTTTAAAATCAGAAAAACAACCACAAACAATTGCTGCATTAAAAGCAAAAGGAGTATTAACTGTAGCAATAGACGAAAACCAACCTGGCTACTTTAAAGTTGATTCAGTAGAATATGGTTATGATTATGCAGTACTATCAGAGTATTGCAAAACATTGAATATTAGATTAAAGAGGGTAAATACCATCACTGCTACAAATTCAATAAAAATGCTAAACAGCGGAGAGGCAGACATTGCATGCGTTATAAACACTGTAGGCAATGTAAATCCGTTTAGAAACCATTTTATCGACAAGTCGATAAAATCAAACTTTGTTATCCTCTCTCACAAAGGGGTTAACGCAACTAATTTAAGCACACTTAAAGAGCTTGTTGAGGACAAAAATATCATTGTACCTCACAACTTCACCACAACACAAAGTTATAATACACTACTCGACTCTGTATCTCACATGGCGACAGTGTCGTATGAACCAACATCTAGGCTTATCGAGCAACTAAACAGTGGCAATATAGACTTTCTTGTATGTAGCAACACTGACGCAATTATAGGCACAACAAACCACAAAAGCATTGATGTTGCATACAGCTTTGATGAACAAATTAACTCAGTAATGATAATCAGTTCATCAAATATAGAGTTAGAGCAGCACTTTAGAAGCTGGCTAGAGGAGTATAAACAGAGCGAGGAGTATAGAATAACAACCTCAATATACCAAAACATAAAATTCTTACCTAAATTCATCAAGGAGGGAAGCATTATATCTTCAAGAGAGATATCTGCTTTCGATAATCTTATTAGAGAGAAAAGCTACAATTTTGGATTTGACTGGCGATTTATATCTGCAATTGCCTACAACGAATCTAGATTTAAGCCACAATCAATATCTCACTGCGGAGCTAGCGGCATTATGCAGATAATGCCTGCAATAGCGCGTCACTTCAACGTGTCAAGTGAGGATATAACACTGCCTGAAAACAATGTAGAGGTAGCATTAAAACTACTTACTAAGATTGAAAAGATGCTAAACCTACCACCAAACATCTCCGAAAATGATAAACTATCGCTTATGTTAGCGTGCTACAACGGAGGTTATGGGCACGTTTCGGATGCTAGAAGATTAACTAGAAAATATGGAGATAATCCAAACGACTGGAATGATGTAAAAAAATACTTAAAAGCCAAATCCGAAGAGATCTACTACACAGATTCAGCCGTTAAAAGCGGACGTTTTATTGGCAACGAAACATTAGCCTTTGTAGATAATGTACTACGCAAATATGACGAGTATTGCAAAAATGTTACAATCAACGACAAGAATATGCTATCTAGAAATTAATTCGTGGCTTGGCTTGGCTTGAATTAAGCGACTTTCACCGCATGAGCACAAGTTCACTTACACTCACCGAACTTGTGCACAGAGTCAACATCAGCACAGAAACCAAAGATAAGTGAACACCCCAAAGAATCTTTAGGTTTAGCGTTAAGAAAAAAACAACCTAATACGACTCGATGTAGCTCTCGAAGAGCAGATAAAAGCATTCTCCGCCGAGTAGTGATTTTAGGCTGAGGTGTTGAGATATTTCATAATAGAGATCATTTAAGATAGTCAAAAGCTGATTTTAAGCTCAATCATTTGGTGATTGAGCTTTATTTTACTAACTTTGTGAGCATAAAAGTGTAAATTATGACAACAGTTGAGAAAATATTATTATATACAACAGAGTATCCGCTATCTTCATCACTCGAAATATTTGAGGGTGCTGGAGTAGAAGTTTCGTATGCTACAGTTAGACGTGAGATCGCTAAATTAGTGGCAGATAATTCGTTATTGGTGACTGGTAATAGGAAGTCAAGTCGCTATTCGGTGTCGCCAATATGCGCTCTGCTGCAAGAGATTGATATTGCCACCTATTTTGAGAAAGAGATTGATGAAAGACATATTGTCGAGGGGTACAACTTTGAGCTAATAGATACACTCGCAATGACCCCTGCTATATTCA
>JAWXTQ010000055.1:0-12591 GCA_044433405.1 Rikenellaceae bacterium | reverse complement strand
GATAGTTGCCATACCTGCCTCTTTGGTGGTGTATTTTTGCGGCTCAATCTTGTTGCGTAGCTCCTTGCTGTCGATTATGTCGCTGACTGAGCAGCCTAAATCTTGCGCCATCTGTTTCACTATGCTGTATGATTCGGGATGAACTGCACTGCCATCTAACGGGTTGCTGCCTCCTTTGATTCTTAAAAACCCAGCGCATTGCTGAAAAGCTTTTGCTCCAAGGCGTGGTACTTTCAGTAGCTCTTCGCGCTTAGTGAAGTTACCGTTGGTGCGCCTATACTCAATAATATTTTTTGATAGTGTCTCTCCGATGCCTGATACATAACTTAAAAGATGGTATGAGGCACTGTTTAAATTCACTCCTACGCTGTTTACGCAACTCTCTACAACATCATCAAGCCTTCTCTTTAGGAAATTTTGGTCAACATCGTGTTGGTATTGGCCGACACCGATGCTTTTAGGGTCAATCTTTACCAATTCTGAAAGGGGATCAAGTAGCCTACGACCAATCGAAATAGCACCTCTTACCGTTACATCATAGCTAGGAAACTCCTCACGCGCAACTGCCGATGCTGAATATACTGATGCTCCATCTTCGCTAACCATATATACTTCAACTTTGTGAGCAAATTGAATGCGCTTAATTAGATTCTCTGTTTGGCGTGATGCAGTGCCATCACCTATGGCTATTGCCTCAATTTTGTAGCTTTCGACTAGTGAGCTAATCTTTTTTATTGATAGTGCTGTTTGGTTTTGTGGTTCGTGGGGGTAGATTGTTTCGTTGTGAATAAAATCACCCATCTTGTCGAGACATACAACTTTGCAACCTGTGCGGTAGCCAGGGTCGATTGCTAAAATATTCTTCTGACCAAGTGGAGCAGATAAGAGTAGTTGTCGCAAATTTTGAGCAAACACATCAATTGCCGACTTGTCGGCTCGCTCTTTAGCCTCCGCTAGAAGCTCATTGTCAAGCGATGGTTTTATTAGTCGTGAATAGCTATCTAGGATAGCCTTTTTTATTATGCTCTTGCACTCGTTTGTGCAGTGTCTTTTCACTACTGAATTTTCGATTGTTGAGGTGGCATAATCGTTATCGACAACGATTGATAGGCGAGTGAATCCTTGATTATGAGCTCTAAATATAGCCAATAGACGGTGTGAAGGTTGACGTAATAGGTTGCCTTCAAAGTCGAAGTAGTCGCTATATTTTGTAGCCTCCTCATCATTCTCTTTTGATTTTATAACACTGCTTCGGAGTGTTGCATTGCGGTTAAATTGCCCCCTTAGTCTATCTCTTACGGTGCTGTTTTCGTTAATCCATTCGGCAATAATGTCATTTACACCCTCTAGGGCTGCTTTGTCGTCTGGAACATCTTCGTTGATATATCGTGCTGCCATTTTGCTGATGTCTGTGCTGTTTTGTGCCATTACAATCTTGGCTAATGGCTCTAATCCACGCTCTTTTGCAATTGCTGCACGAGTGCGGCGTTTAGGTTTGTAAGGTAGATATATATCTTCAAGTAGGTTTGAATCGAAACACTCATCAATCTTTGATTTTAGCTCCTGGTTGAGTGCTCCTTGTTGCTCGATTGTTGCAAGAATTGTTGCTTTGCGCTTCATAAGTTCGAGAAGTCGCTCATATTCGTTTTTTACATTCAATACCACCACTTCGTCTGCTCCCTGAGTGCGTTCTTTGCGGTATCTGCTTATAAATGGCACTGTTGCACCATCCTCTAGGAGCGCAATAATAGCGCTACATTGAGTGGTGGTTGCACCAGTTATTTTTGAAATTATATTATTAATATCCATAAATCAAATAAATTAACTATCTTTACCTAAAATTATAAATTAAATAAACCTAAGAAATGTCAAAGAAAATAAAAAATCGCGGATATTCCAAGGATGAAATTGCGAGTGCAGTGAAAAATCTATTTGTTTCTAACCCACTTTCTAGGTTAAAAGCTAGGCAAATACATGTCTTGCTTGATGTTAACCAACGAAGAGACAAATATTTAATAAAAGAAGAAATAGACTCTCTTATAGAGAATGGCTTTGTTGATGAGGTGGCTGATGGAGTTTATTCACTTAGCAAAAATAGTGTGAATAGTATTGATGCTGTTGTTGTACAGGTTAATCGAGGAGCTATATATGTTAAGAGTGAAAATATAGATGAGGATATTTATATAGAGTCTAACAATGCAAAAAATGCTCTTGTTGGCGATAAAATTAAAATCGTTATCTCCGATGGACGTAATCAGAAGGGGCGAATCGAGGCGTATGTTGCCGAGGTTATCGAGCGCTCCTCTAAGAATTATGTGGGAATTATCTCTCTAACTCGTCACTTTGGATTTGTTGAGGTGGATTCTACTAAAATGCCATACGATATTTTAATCCCTTCGGAGTTTTTGAATGGGGCTAAGGATAGGCAAAAGGTGATGGTCGAGATAGTTGAGTGGCCAAATGGAAACAAAAATCCAACTGGTATGGTGACTAAGGTTTTCGGAGCGGCTGGTGTTCACTCAACCGAGATGCATGCCATTTTGGCGGAGTATAATCTAGAACCTGAATTCAAAAAGAGCCTTGAGAAGCAGGCCGCAGCAATAAGTGAGAAGATAACAAAACGAGAGATTGAGTCGCGCCGTGATATGCGTGGTATCTCAACATTTACTATCGACCCTGATGATGCAAAAGATTTTGATGATGCGCTCTCTTTTCAGAAGCTCAAAAATGGCAACTATGAAATAGGTGTTCATATTGCCGATGTAACGCACTATATAAAAGAGGGTAGTGACCTTGACAAAGAGGCTTTCGAAAGAGCTACGTCAGTCTATCTTGTGGATAGAGTGATTCCGATGTTGCCAGAGAAACTATCTAATGGGTTGTGTTCTTTGCGCCCTAATGAGGATAAGCTCTGCTTTTCGGTAGTGTTTGAACTTAACGATGAGGCAGAGGTGCTGGGAAGTTGGTTTGGTAGAACCATAATCCATTCAAATAACCGCTTTACATACAAAGATGCTCAAGATATTATTGAAGGTGGTGAGGGGCCAATGAAGGAGGAGATTTTAACACTAGATAAAATCGCTAAGGTGTTGCGTAAACTTCGTTACAAAAATGGAGCAATAGCATTTGAAAGAGACGAGGCGAAGTTTGTGCTTGACGATAAAGGCAATCCAACAGGAGTCTATTTTAAGGAGATGAAAGATTCAAATCATCTTATTGAGGAGTATATGCTGCTGGCTAACCTTTCAGTGGCTGAGTTGATTGGCAAGCGAGCAGGCGCGAAGAGAACATTTGTGTATCGTATACATGATAAGCCAGATGTTGAGAAGTTTGATCGTTTTTCGGAGTTTGTTGCCCGTTTTGGATATGTAATGCGTGCTAAGAGCGATAGAGCTATCGGTAAGGAGATTAACAAACTACTTAACGACATTAAAGGTTCAAAACAGGAGACTCTATTTAGTACAATTGCCCTGAGAACTATGGCTAAGGCGCGTTATTCAACTTCAAATATAGGTCATTATGGATTAGCTTTTAAGTACTATTCTCATTTTACCTCTCCTATACGTCGTTATCCCGACATGATGGCACACCGCTTGCTTCAACACTATCTTGATGGTGGTAAGAGTGTGAATAAAGATTATTATGAGGAGCTTTGTAAACACTGTTCGCAAAAAGAGATTGTTGCTGCTGAGGCAGAGCGCTCGTCTGTGAAATACAAAATGGTGGAATTTTTATCCGACAAGATTGGAGAGGAATTTGCAGGTTATATTAGTGGAGTTACAGAGTGGGGTGTATATGTTGAATTAGATGAGACAAAAATCGAAGGAATGGTCTCTGTTCGAAGCATAAAAGATGATTTTTATCAGTTTGATCAAAACAACTATCGAATGGTAGGAATGAGATATCGTCGTATATTAACCTTAGGCGATAAGGTTATTGTAAAAGTTGTCAAGGCAGATTTAAGACAGAAACAGTTAGATTATGAATTAGTAGGAGTGGTAGACTTTGAGACTGGAAAGGTTAAGCGAATTGAAGATAATGGACATGTAAAGTCAAGAACTAAATTATCAAAAAAAAGGGGGCGTAGATAGGCGTATTTATCCCTTTGAAGGCTTGGTTGTGTCGCAATTTTACCTAAAAATTGTGCATGACAAAAAAAATGAGTACTTTTGTGTTTTCTCTTACGCGCTAAGGGTTAAAAATGGTATTATTAATCGTAATAAAATAGTTGTAAAATGAAACTACAGTCAAATATTAATGTCCTACTGCTAGGTAGCGGAGGTAGAGAACACGCATTGGCTAAAGCAATTGCTAAAAGTGAAAGAGTTGCTAATTTATTTATCGCTCATGGTAATGGCGGAACAATGTCGGTTGGTACTAACGTTGATATTGATACTAGTAATTTCGCGGTAATTAAACAATTTGTTATTGGAAACAATATTAAATTGGTTGTTGTTGGTCCTGAAGAGCCTTTGGTTAAGGGTATTGAGGATTTCTTCTTGAATGATGACGAAATTAAATATGTGCCAGTTGTTGGCCCATCTCTTGATGGTGCAAAACTTGAAGGAAGCAAGAAATTTGCTAAAGAGTTTATGACACGTCATAATATTCCAACTGCCTCTTTCGGCTCATTCAATGACAAAGAGAGTGAAAAAGCATTTCAATTTATTGATTCTCTAAAACCGCCATATGTCCTTAAAGCAAATGGATTGGCAGCAGGTAAAGGAGTGGTTATCTTAGATGATGCACAACTAGCTAAAGATGAATTTTCGCAAATGATTAATGGTAAATTCGGACAGGCAGGTAAGAATGTCGTTATTGAAGAGTATCTACACGGTATAGAGCTGTCGGTGTTTGTTGCTACTGATGGTAAAAACTATGTTGTTTTGCCATCTGCTAAAGATTACAAGCGCATCGGTGAGGGCGATACAGGTTTAAATACTGGTGGTATGGGTGCTGTTTCTCCAGTTCCTTTTGCAGACGAACAGTTTATGGCAAAAGTAGAAGAGCGTGTTATTAAGCCTACTATCAACGGATTTAAGAGTGAAGGAATACGTTATCACGGATTTGTATTTATCGGTTTGATGAATGTTGGTGGTGATCCATTCGTTATCGAGTATAACGTGCGCTTGGGTGATCCTGAGACTGAAGTGGTGATTCCTCGTATTGAGTCCGATATTATCGACCTATTTGAGGGTATTGTATATGAATCACTTGATAAAGTTGAGATTAAGATCTCTCCAAAACACGCATCAACAGTAGTTTGTGTGGCTGAGGGCTATCCAGAGGAGTATAGAAAAAATGATGTGATTAGCTTGCCTAACAATGTAGAGCAAAGCACAATCTATCATGCTGGAACAAAAAGCGAAAATGGGGTTCTTTATACAGCAGGTGGTAGAGTGCTAGCTGTTACCTCTCTAGGAGATACACTTGCAGAAGCGCTTGAAAAAAGCTTTGAAACAGTTAATCAAATAGATTATAAAGGGAAATATTTCCGTAAAGATATTGGTCAAGATATCTTAAACTACAAAAAATAAGGTTGGTTAATTGGGTTTTAGCTGTTTGTATTGTCTCTTTATATACAAAAACAGCTAAAACCTTTTTTTAATTGGGTTTTTGTGTGAAAAATCTTTAAATTATTTTAAACACACACTGCGTTTTCTGCCCAATACTATATATATAATAGAAGTATATCAATGACGCTCGATTTAACTAGACAAACATTTCTGCAAAGCATCTCTCTCTCAATGATGATGGTTGTGCTCTATGTAGTTGGATTTTTGTTTTTTGGGCCATCTTGTATTGCTGATGCCACAATTGTTTCTGGTGCTACATTTATTGGAAATGGGTTTCAGTCTATCGCTTCTAACTTTCCTAACTTTACCTTTACGCTGCAAGTTTTTCTTATACTTATAAACTCTCTGTTTATTTCGCGTATATATATTCGCAGTATTATTCACATCAAGCGAAGCCATATTGCTAGCTTGATATATCTTTTTTTGAGCTGTTCGGCTATTTGCAACTCTTACACAATCGTGCCTCATATTGTTGCGTTTATGATGATGTCAGCTGTGAGTCTGTCTTTGCGCGTTAAGAAACACCGCAACTGCGCACGTAATTTTTTTCTAGCCTATTTCTATATTGGTGCAGCAACTATACTATTCCTGCCAGCAATTGTTACTGTATCAATCCCCCTCTCTCTGCTTTTTGTTAATCAGCGTTTCTATCCTAAAGAGTTGCTCTCTTCACTAGTAGGTTTGCTCTTACCATTCTTTATGGTCTCTTACTACTTTTGGCTATTTGAGGCGGATTTTTTGCTCTTTTTTGATGAGGTTTATATGCAGTTACTAACCTATTCTGACAATATGAGTCTCTATCAACTATTTATGGCCAATCCAATGAATATTGTGTTGTTATTGTTTGTGGTTGTTATTGCTCTATGGGCTGTATTTAAATTTATCAATAGCTCAGAGAAACGTCGACGATTAAAAAATGCTCTAGTTGTATTTTGGACATTTGCTGCTCTCGTTTGTGTATTGGTGTTGCTTTTCCCAGCCCTCTTTGTCCTTTCATTGCCAATCTTATCTATTCCATTCTCATTTTTGGTAGCTCTGTTTTTTAATCAAAATAGCAGCAGAATGGTTGCCAATATAGTGTTTATTCTGTTTGTGACGTTGTCTGTAGTCTCCCTTCTATTTGGTCTGTTTATCTAAATAGGCTGAAATATTAAGTTTTTATAATTTAATGCTTGAATAATAAATTCTCTCTCCGCTTAATTATTTGCTTTCTAGGCCTGTTTTTTGTAGTTTGTATCTGTTTTTACGCCTATATGTATGACATATTGGGGTAAAATAAAAAAAATCAGCATTAAAGTGTTGGTTGTATTAAAACTTTATGTATATTTGTGGGATTAGATCAGACTATTACTATGAAAAAAATATTATTAATTATTAATTTGCTATTCTCTTTTACGCTGAGTTTCTCGGCTAAAGGACAAGAGTCAGCTTTTAGTTCAGGTGAACACCTTGTGTATGGTGTTGACTATAAAATAGGTTTCAATGTAGAGGTGGCAACCCTCTCTATGCATATTATACCAGAACGATTCTACGGAACTGACCATTTTAAAATCACCGCTTCAGCACAAGTTAGATCCTCTTTCAAATGGTTTTATGACCTGAATCACAAATATGAGGTGTGGATTGACTCACTCTCAATGCGTCCTTCCTATTTTCAAAGCGATTTAAAGGAGGAGAACTACCGCTTTAAAAGTAGTTATCGCTATGAGTGGGATAGCTTGAAAGTTACAACTTGGGCACGCAACTACAATCGCGGCAGTTCGGAGACTAAAATAATGGAGCTTACAGATAATAGTTACGATGCTATTTCTCTATTTTATCAATTACGAGGTATTGATGTTGATACTCTAGACTACAATACGCCATACGCTCTAGATGTAGTCTTTGACGATAATATTCGACGAGTATACTACCGCTATATGGGTAAGAAAAAGATAAGTGTACGCAAAATCGGTGATTTCAACACCATAAAAATAGTCTGTACCCTTGCCACCAGTGATGGTAAGCCTTATGATGATGGTAATGAGTTTGAGGTTTATCTAAGTGATGATCAAAACAAAATCCCAGTATTTATGTACACTCCTATTAAAGTAGGTTCAGTAAATGTGTGGCTTAAATATTATGATGGATTAAAATATCCATTGACCTCTCTGGTAAAGGCAAAATAACATAGAGCTAGCTGGCTCAAAAAAATGGGTCGAGTAAGTTGCATATTTCGAATTTGTTTGGCGGTTTGTTTGGCGGTTTTCACCGCATGTGCTAAAGCACATGCTTGTAGCAATAGATTTTTATTTCTTATGCTTCATGCCTATGGCATGGCAACGAAATAAAAATCCATTGCTATTTTTGGCGCAGCCAAAAATAGGGGTAGCTTTTCATTTCGTTACCATACCTTTAGGTATGAGTATAAGAAATTAAAAGCTACCACTACAAGCGTGAGCTTCAGCTCATGCGGTGAAACCCGTTATTTTACGAATTTGCTAAAAAAACTATAAAAAAGTAAAGATATTTTTTGTATGATAAGAAATATGTATTACCTTTGCGCACTGAAGTGAACAGTGTTTCTCGACGAAAGGGAAACCTAATTTATTGAACGTAAAATAATTAAAATGCCTACAATTCAGCAATTAGTTAGAAAAGGACGAGTTAAGCTGGAATTTAAAAGTAAATCTCCAGCGTTGGACTCTTGTCCACAGCGTCGTGGCGTTTGTGTGAGAGTGTATACCACTACTCCCAAAAAGCCAAACTCGGCGATGAGAAAAGTTGCACGTGTGCGCTTAACAAACGGAAAAGAGGTGAATGCCTATATTCCTGGTGAAGGACATAACCTTCAAGAGCACTCTATCGTGTTAGTAAGAGGTGGTCGTGTAAAAGACCTTCCTGGTGTACGTTACCACTTAGTACGTGGTGCATTAGACGCAGCAGGTGTGGACGGACGTAACCAACGCCGTTCGAAATATGGTACCAAAAAGCCTAAGGCTGGTGCTAAAAAATAATTTTTAATCTTTTAGAATTTAGACAGAAATGAGAAAAGCGAAGCCTAAAAAGCGAATTCTACTTCCAGATCCAAAATTTGGAGATATTTTGGTTACACGTTTTGTGAATAACCTTATGCTGGATGGTAAGAAGAGTATTGCCTACGACATTTTTTATGATTCAATCGCTATCGTAGGCGAGAAGTTGAAGGACTCTGATAAGGCTCCTTTAGATATATGGAAAAAAGCATTGGAAAATGTAACTCCACAAGTTGAGGTTAAATCTCGTCGTGTTGGTGGTGCAACATTCCAAGTTCCAATCGAGGTACGTCCTGAGCGCAAATCTTCAATTAGTATGAAAAACATGATTGCATTTGCAAGAAAACGTGCAGGTCGTTCGATGGCTGAAAAATTATCAGCAGAAATTATTGCTGCGTTCAATGAAGAAGGTGGCGCATTTAAACGTAAAGAAGAGATGCACCGTATGGCTGATGCCAACAAAGCATTCGCTCACTTTAGATTTTAATATTGTTAAATAAGGAGAATATAAAACAATGGCAAGAGATCTAAGATATACAAGGAATATCGGTATCATGGCACACATCGATGCTGGTAAAACTACAACTTCAGAGCGTATCCTTTTTTACACTGGGAAAACTCACAAAGTAGGTGAGGTTCACGAAGGTGCAGCTACTATGGACTGGATGGTACAAGAGCAAGAACGTGGTATCACTATCACTTCAGCTGCTACAACTACCTTCTGGAACTACGATGAGAAAACATATCAAATCAATATTATTGACACTCCTGGACACGTTGACTTTACCGTAGAGGTAGAGCGTTCACTTCGCGTGTTAGACGGAGCTGTTGCTACATTCTGTGCAGTTGGTGGTGTTGAGCCTCAATCTGAAACAGTTTGGCGTCAAGCTGACAAATACAACGTACCACGTGTTGGTTACGTTAACAAAATGGACCGTACTGGTGCAGACTTCCTTTCGGTAGTAGCGCAAGTTAAAGAGCGTCTAGGTGCTAATGCAGTGCCTATCGTGCTTCCTATTGGTGCAGAGGACAAATTTGAAGGTTTAGTAGACCTTATCTACAACCGTTCTATCAACTATTTTGATGATAAAACAGTTCGTGATAACTACACATTTGGCGAAATCCCAGCTCACATGGCTGACGAGGTTGCTCAATGGAGAAGTACTCTTATCGAAGAGATTGCTGCTTCTGACGATGCTTTAATGGAGAAATTCTTTGAAGATCCAGACTCAATCACTCCAGAAGAGATTATTGCTGCTTTACGTGTTGCTACAATCAACATGACAGTAATTCCAATGCTTTGTGGTTCATCATTCAAAAACAAAGGAGTTCAACTTCTATTAGATAGCGTTATTGCATATCTTCCTTCTCCAATGGACGTAGGTGCTGTTGAGGGTACTATTCCTGGAACTGAAGAGGTAGCAACACGTGAACCAAACGAATCAGAGCCTTTCTGTGGTCTTGCATTTAAAATCGCTACTGACCCATTCGTAGGTCGTTTAGCATTTGTTCGTGTTTACTCTGGTAAACTTGATGCAGGTAGCTACGTATTTAACAGTCGCTCAAGCAAAAAAGAGCGTATCAGCCGTATTTATCAAATGCATGCTAACAAGCAAAACCCAATGGAAACAATTGGTGCTGGTGATATTTGTGCTGCTGTAGGTTTCAAAGAGATTCGCACTGGTGATACTCTTTGTGACGAAAAAGCTCCTATCGTTCTTGAGTCAATGTCTTTCCCTGAGCCAGTAATTGGTTTAGCGGTTGAGCCAAAAACTCAAAAAGATTTAGATAAATTAGGTATAGCTCTTGGTAAACTTTCTGAGGAAGACCCAACTTTTACAGTTAAAACTGACGAAGATTCAGGTCAAACTATTATTAGTGGTATGGGTGAACTTCACTTAGAGATTATCGTTGACCGTTTGAAGCGTGAGTTTGGTGTAGAAATCAATCAAGGTGCTCCACAGGTTAACTATAAAGAGGCTCTTACTAAGAAAATTCAACACCGTGAGGTATTCAAAAAGCAATCTGGTGGTCGTGGTAAATTTGCTGATATCATTTTTGAAATCGGACCTGCTGAAGATGCAGAGAAAGTTGGGCTTGAGTTTGTTGACACTGTAAAAGGTGGTAACGTTCCTAAAGAGTTCATCCCTGCTGTTCAAAAAGGTTTCGCATCAGCAATGGCAAACGGTCCATTAGCAGGTTTCTCTGTTGATAGCATGAAAGTTACTCTTCTTGATGGTTCATTCCACCCAGTTGACTCTGACCAGTTGTCATTCGAGATTTGTGCTCGCAACGCTTTCCGTAAGGTAGGTAAAGATGCAGGCGCAGTGCTTATGGAGCCACTTATGAACGTTGAGGTTGTAACTCCAGAGGAGAATATGGGTGATATTATTGGTGACTTAAACAAACGCCGTGGTCAAATTGCAGGTATGGAAAGCAAGGGTACTGCACGCGTAGTTAAAGCTAAAGTGCCACTATCTGAAATGTTCGGTTATGTTACAGTACTTCGTACAATTTCATCTGGTCGCGCAACATCATCTATGGAATTTGCATCATTTGCAGAGGTTTCTCAAAACATCGCTAAAGATATTATCGAGAAATCTGCAGGTCGTGTAAAAGCTATTGAAGAATAATAACACCAAATATTTAAAATTTAAAGTTATGAGTCAAAAAATAAGAATTAAATTAAAATCATACGATCATAATTTGGTGGACAAGTCATCAGAGAAGATCGTAAAAACAGTAAAATCTACTGATGCGTTAGTAAGTGGACCAATTCCTCTTCCAACACAAAAAAAGATTTTCACAGTGAACCGTTCGACTTTCGTTAACAAAAAATCACGTGAGCAATTCCAACTTTCTACTTACAAGAGAGTAATGGATATCTATAGTTCAACTCCTAAAACAATCGACGCTCTAATGAAATTAGAGTTGCCTTCAGGTGTTGATGTAAAAATTAAAGTATTGTAGTTTTATAATAAAACTTTAATTTTGAGAGAGAAGAGAGTGGTAACCATTAGGTTGCCGCTCTTTTTTTATCATAATGGTAATATATCAAATAAATATGCTAACTTTGCATAAGCTAATACATTACCAAGTATGAAAACACTACCTATTTTTTTAACAATTTTATTTATCACATGGGGTTGTTGTGATAACCATGGGCAGATACCCTTAAGCGAGTGTCAATATGCGGTTAAAGCTCCGAAAGGGGTTGAGACTCGTTGGGCAAGTGCCGAAAATCCAGATGCTCTCCCAGGCGTGGGTGGTATGAGTAATAATGGGGCTAAGGGGGATGCCTATACATTGATTGCACCCCAATCTACAAAGGTGATATTCGACCAGAATGGGGCGGGTATGATTACTAAGATTTGGTCGGCCAACTCTATTTTATGGAGCACTCAAATGAGGCGCAATGTGATTATTAACATCTATTGGGACAATCAAGATAAACCTGCTGTTTCAGTGCCTTTAGCTGAGTTTTTTGGCAATGGTTTAGGGGTATATTGTCGTTTTGAGACGGCACTATTCTCAAATCCAGAGGCCAAATCGCATAACTGTTTTATCCCGATGCCCTATCGTAAAGCTGCTAAAATCGAAATTGACAATCAGAGTGAGAGCATGATAATGTTCTACTATAAAATCAATTTCCTAAAGGCTGAATCTATACCTGATGATGCTCTCTACTTTCACGCCTACTGGAATAGAGAATTAAAAACAGAACTAGGTAAAGATTATGAAATTTTACCCAAAGTCGAGGGTAACGGTCGCTACCTAGGTACCCATATTGGAGTGATAGGTGACACCATCTATCGTGGCTCTTGGTTTGGTGAGGGTGAGGTGAAAATTTACCTTGATGGAGATGATAAATACCCAACACTTTGTGGTACTGGCACTGAGGATTATATTGGTACAGGATGGGGGCAGGGTGAATATGTCACTAGAGTGCAGGGATCATTAATTTCTGACGATCAAAATTGTCTCTATTCGTTTATAGATAC
>JAWXTQ010000054.1:0-12635 GCA_044433405.1 Rikenellaceae bacterium | reverse complement strand
CTTCGATATTCAATACCATAATTACATCTTTTTTATTTGATGCAAAGGTCTGAAATTACTCAGATTGTGTCAAGACGTGATCGTGGAGACGGTTACGTTTTTCCTCTTTTTAGATATGCTTTGGTACGCCTCGGCTTTCACTTTTTGGCGTAGCCAAAAATAGGGATAGGTTTTTATTTCTTGTGCCATACCGCAGGTATGAGCTAAAAGAAATAAAAACCTATCCCTACAAGCATGAACGAAGTCTCATGCAGTGAAAGCCGCCCAACCCAACCCAACACAACACAACACAACACAACCTAATAAAAACACACCAACCTTGGAATACACAAATAGATTAGCTACTTTTGTACAAAATTTATACAATATTTTTTAATGATTTCAATTGATTCTTTGACGGTAGAGTTTAGCGGCACTACCCTATTTAAAGATATCTCTTTTGTGGTTAACGAAGGAGACAAAATCGCCCTAATGGGCAAGAATGGAGCTGGTAAATCAACTCTATTAAAAATAATTGCAGGCGAAAAAACCCCAACGAGAGGCAAGATTTCGCTTCCAGAGGGTGGTAAAATAGCATATCTACCTCAGCATCTTCTTCTCGATGATGACTCAACACTTTTTGACGAAGCTGCAAAAGCATTTTCACATCTTTTTGAGATGGAGAAGAAGATCGAAGAGCTAAACGAACAATTAACTACCCGCACCGACTACGATTCTGACTCTTACATGCGCATCATTGAGGAGGTTTCAACACTTAGTGAGAAATACTACTCTATAGATTTAACAAACTATGCCGAAGATGTAGAGAGAGCTCTATTAGGTTTAGGTTTCACACGTAGTGACCTCACACGCCCGACATCCGAATTTAGTGGAGGATGGCGCATGAGGATAGAACTTGCAAAGATACTACTTCAAAAGCCCGATTTAATTCTTCTCGACGAGCCAACAAACCACCTCGACATTGAGAGTATTGGGTGGTTAGAGGATTTTCTGATTAACGATTGCAAAAGCGTTATCGTAATATCCCACGATAAGGCATTTGTCGATAATATCACAACGCGCACACTAGAGATTAACATGTCGCGACTCTATGACTACAAGGTTAACTACTCTAAATATCTTGAACTTCGCAAAGAACGTCGCGAAAATCAAGTTGCTCAATACAATGCACAACAGAAGATGATTGCTGAAAACCGAGAATTTATTGAGCGATTCAAAGGCACATACTCTAAAACAAACCAAGTGCAGTCACGCGTTAGAATGTTAGAGAAGCTAGAGATTATCGAAATTGACCCCGAAGATCGTTCAGCTCTAAACCTACGTTTTCCACCCTCTCCTCACTGCGGAAGCTACCCAGTGATATGCGAAGATGTGGCAAAATCGTACGACAATCATACCGTTTTCTCAAATGTAAATATCACTATTCACAAAGGTGACAAAGTTGCTTTTGTTGGCAAGAATGGCGAGGGTAAATCGACTATGGTAAAGTGCATAATGCAACAAATCGAGCATGAAGGCAAACTATCGAGAGGTCACGGCATCGAAATTGGCTACTTTGCCCAAAACGAAGCCTCTTTATTAGATGGCGAAATATCAATCTTTGAGACAGTAGACAACATCGCGGTGGGCGACATAAGAACCAAGCTACGCGACATTTTAGGAGCATTTATGTTTGGCCGCGACGACATCGACAAGAAGGTTAAAGTTCTCTCAGGAGGTGAACGCACACGCCTAGCAATGATAAAACTATTACTAGAGCCACACAATCTTCTGATTCTCGATGAGCCCACAAACCACCTCGACCTAAAAACCAAAGCAATGCTAAAGGAGGCACTAACAAATTACGATGGAACACTAATATTGGTATCGCACGACCGCGACTTCCTTAACGGATTAACAAACAAGGTGTTTGAATTCGGAGGAGGAAAAGTAACCGAGCACTTAGAAACAATTTACGACTTCCTTGCAAAGAAGAAGATGGATAACCTTCGCGAGCTAGAAAAAACAAAGTAGCAAAATGCAAGACATAATAGCAATATCACTAGTGGCAATAATAGCAGCATATTTCACCTATAAATGGGTTAAAGAATCAAAAAAAACCAAAGGCTGCAAAAACTGCAACAAAGGTTGCAACAAAACGTGCAATAATAGCTAAACATACAATGTGGGTCACTTACGACCCACATTTTTATCTTCTTGACTTAACACCAATTCGCAAAAAACACCTCAAGCCCCAACTCACACCAACTAATAACGTGTAAGCCATGAAAGGCAAATAGATTACAACCAAATTTTAATATTAAAATTTGCACAAAATATAGTTTTTATTTTTGTTATTAATTTAATATTCTTAACTTTGTCCATAGCTTAAGAAGATAAAAAACTTAAAATATAAACATTTAAAAACTTATCAAAAATGAATTTATCTCACATTGAACACATCGGCATTGCCGTTAAGTCATTAGAAGTTTCTATTCCTTACTACGAGGAGGTATTAGGACTTAAGTGCTACAATATCGAAGAGGTAGCAGAACAAAAAGTTAAAACAGCATTTTTCATGGTTGGACAAACTAAGATTGAGCTTTTAGAGTCTACTGATCCAGCTGGTCCAATTGGTAAATTCATCGAAAAGAAAGGCGAAGGAGTACATCACATTGCATTTGCAGTAAATGGTTTAGAGGGTGCACTTGCCCATGCAGATAGCAAAGGCGTACAATTAATTGACAAAACGCCACGCACAGGAGCTGAAGGTTTAAGCATAGCCTTTTTGCATCCAAAAAGCACACAGGGAGTACTAACTGAACTTTGCGAAGACAAAAATAAATAATCTAACATCCGTTAATCATCCCTAGTTGCGTTGATAGCCCTAAAAAAACAGCTAATCTAGCCAAACAGAGACATTTAAATTTAGCGGATATAAAAAAAACAAAATAATAACATTTATTTCTATAAGATGAGTACAAATAGTGAAAAAATCAAAGAACTTATCGAATTACGCGATAAGGCAAGAATGGGTGGAGGTCAAAAAAGAATTGATTCTCAGCACAAAAAAGGCAAACAAACTGCACGTGAAAGAATAGCATTATTGCTTGACGAGGGCAGCTTTGAAGAGTTTGACATGTTTGTTAAACACCGTTGCACTAACTTCGGAATGGAAAAAGAGGAGTATTTAGGTGATGGCGTTGTTACAGGCTATGGTACAATAGATGGTCGTTTAGTCTACGTCTTTTCTCAAGACTTTACAGTTATTGGAGGTTCTCTTTCTGAGACTTTTGCACAAAAAATATGTAAAGTTATGGATATGGCAATGAAAAACGGTGCTCCAGTTATCGGCATCAACGATTCTGGTGGTGCACGTATCCAAGAGGGAGTAAATGCACTTGCAGGATTTACAGAGATTTTCCAACGCAATATATTAGCTTCAGGTGTTATACCTCAAATTTCAGCAATCTTTGGTCCATGTGCTGGAGGTTCAGTATACTCTCCTGCTTTAACTGACTTTATCATCATGAGCAAGGCTACATCATACATGTTTGTTACTGGCCCTAAAGTTGTAAAAACAGTAACTGGCGAGGATGTAACTCAAGAGCAATTAGGTGGCTCATCTATGCACGCTAAAAAATCGGGTGTTTCACACTTCACAGTAGAAGACGAAGAGGAGGGTATAGAACTAATCAGAAAGCTAATTAGCTACATGCCACAAAACAATCTTGAAGATGCACCACACGCAGTTTGTACTGACGATATCGCACGTCTTGAAGATAGCCTAAACGAAATCATTCCTGACAATCCAAACAAACCATACGATGTTACCGATGTTATCAGAGCTATCGTTGACGACGGTGAGTTTTTGGAGTCTCAAAAACAGTACGCGCCAAACATCATAACCTGTTTTGCACGTTTCAACGGCACTTCTGTTGGTATTATCGCAAACCAACCAAAATTTATGGCAGGTGTGTTAGATATCAACTCTTCACGCAAGGCAGCTCGTTTCGTACGTTTCTGCGATGCATTCAACATCCCTATCGTAACCCTAGTTGACGTTCCTGGTTTCCTACCTGGCACAGGACAAGAGTATGGTGGATTGATTATACATGGAGCTAAATTACTATTTGCTTATGGCGAAGCTACAGTTCCAAAAATCACAGTTATCCTACGTAAATCATACGGTGGAGCATATTGCGTAATGGCTTCTAAACACCTTCGCGGAGATATCAACTACTCATGGCCAACAGGCGAGATTGCAGTAATGGGTCCTAAAGGTGCAATTGAAGTGTTATCTGCAAGAGAGATTGCCGCAATCGAAAGTGACGAGGCTAAAGCAGAATTCATCACAAAGAAAGAAGAGGAGTATCGCGATGCATTTGCAAACCCATACAATGCAGCAAAATACGGCTATATTGATGATGTAATCGAGCCTAGAAACACTCGTTTCCGCGTAATTCGTGCACTACAATCACTTGCAAACAAGCGACTTGTAAATCCAGCGAAAAAACACTCGAATATTCCATTATAATTTGAGCAAAAAGTATGAAAAAGATATTATCAAAAAATATTATTGCTCTAGTAGTCGCTCTATTTACGGTTATTAGCGTTTCAGCACAAGGCCTTAAAGATATTGTTATCAATGAGGTGCTTGTAAAAAACGTCAATAGTGTTGAGGACGATTTTGGCAATAAAGCAGGTTGGATTGAGCTTAAAAACAGTGGTTACTCTAAAGTAAACATTGCAGGTTCAATACTAAGAGTTACCAAAAATGATGGTAGCGTTATAAACTACAGAATGCCAAAAAGTGATAGTCGCACACAAATCTCACCACAAGAATATGTGTTGTTTTTTGCAGACGGCGAATCAACAAAAGGTACATTCTATCTTAATTTCACACTAGACAACACAAAGAGCATTGAGCTCTATGATGCTAGTGGAAAAGGCGAACCTATTAGCAGTGTTGCATACAACTACGCATCTATCAACGAAGATGAGTCGATGGGATACATAACTAAATCAGGCAGCGAAGATTATCAATGGGCTAAGTTACCGTCTCCAACACCAGGAGCGACTAACGAGAACATTGAGGTTGAATCGCGCTCAGAGATGTTCTATCGCCAAGATCCAGTTGGTGTCACTATGGCAGTAACAGCTATGGGTGTAGTATTCATGGCATTGCTTTCTCTCTTCTTAGTATTTAAAGGTTTGGGTATTTTGCTTGTCTCTTTCTCTAACAGCAAGAGCAAAAAGGCTGCTGGCGAACCCATCAAAATTAAATCACACAAAGAGATTACTTCAGACGAGGTTAAAGGTGAAGTTATCGCTGCGATTGCTGTAGCACTACGTCGTTATCAAGATGATCTACACGATATCGAATCCGAAGTGATTACAATCAACACTGTTGCGCGTGCCTATTCTCCATGGAGTTCAAAAATTTATGGCTTAAACAACCAACCAAATAGAAAATAGTAATACCCGAAAAAGAATTAAAATGAAAGAATATAAAATATCTATCAACGGTAACGAATACAAGGTTGCCATAAATGATGTAGAAGATAACGTAGCCAAAGTCTCTGTGAATGGTGTTGAATACGTAGCCAATGTCGAGGGGCTTAATCAACGTCCAAAAGCAGTTAAACGCGTTAAACCAGCAATTCCTGCTGCACAAACTGCCCAACCTACGGTTGTTAAAGTTTCGTCTCCTAAGGCTAGCACTGGAGGCTCTGCTATTCAAGCACCACTTCCAGGAACAATTCTAGAGATTTCAGTAAGAATTGGCGACACAGTAGCTGAAGGTCAAAAATTGATGGTGCTAGAAGCTATGAAAATGGAGAATATTATAGAGGCCGACAAAGCAGGTGAAGTTAAAGATATCGCAGTAAACAGAGGCGATAGCGTGCTTGAAGGTGATGTACTAATTACAATAGGATAAAGCTATGGAAATAGGATTTTTTGAATTTTTAAGTCAGAATATCTCCGAGTTCTTAGGTTATACTGGTTTTGCCAATCTAACTGGAGGACATGCGGCTATGATTGTTGTGGCTTTAATATTTCTCTATCTTGGAATTGCCAAGAAGTTTGAACCGATGCTACTTGTACCCATTGGATTTGGTATTATCATAGGTAATATCCCATTCTTCCCAGGTCTACAAATCGGCATCTACGAGGATGGTTCTGTATTGAACTATCTATATTTTGGAGTTTTAAAGGGTGTATATCCTCCACTTATCTTTCTAGGTATTGGTGCGATGACCGACTTTTCAGCTCTTATCTCTAATCCAAAGTTAATGCTTATTGGTGCAGCTGCTCAATTTGGTATCTTTGGAGCATACATGCTTTCTCTAGCTTTAGGCTTTACTGCTGCTGAGGCAGGTGCTATAGGTATTATTGGTGGCGCAGATGGTCCAACAGCAATCTTCTTATCTGGTAAACTTGCTCCAGACTTGATGGGTGCTATTGCAATATCGGCATACTCTTACATGGCTCTTGTGCCAGTAATTCAACCGCCAATCATGAAGCTTCTAACTACTCCTAAAGAGAGACTTATCAGAATGCGCCCACCACGTGCGGTATCACAAACAGAGAAAATTATCTTCCCAATTGTTGGGGTTTTAATGACATGTTTCCTTGTACCTTCTGGTATTCCACTACTTGGAATGTTATTCTTCGGTAATCTTCTAAAAGAGAGCGGCGTAACTAAACGCCTTGCAAACACTGCAAGCGGTCCACTTATTGACATAGTTACAATTTTACTAGGACTTACAGTAGGTGCTTCAACACAAGCTACTACATTCCTTACTCCTAAATCACTATTGATTTTCGTGCTAGGTGCAATTTCATTTACTATTGCAACTTCAACAGGGGTTTTATTTGTAAAACTGTTCAACTTATTCCTTAAAGATGGTAATAAAATCAATCCACTAATTGGTAACTCAGGAGTTTCGGCAGTGCCAGACTCTGCACGTGTATCACAAGAGGTTGGTCTACACTATGACAAAACAAACTACCTACTAATGCACGCTATGGGACCAAACGTAGCAGGTGTAATTGGTAGTGCAGTGGCAGCAGGTATCCTTCTTGGATTCCTAGCATAGTCAATCACCAACATATTCAAAAAAGGGGCAGAGTTTTCTGCCCCTTTTTTGAATATGTTGGTAGAAAAAAGAAAAAAATTGTATCTTTACGCTTTAATATTTGTATTAATGAATAGGTTAACATTTTTAGGAACTGGAACTTCGCAAGGCGTGCCAATGATTGGTTGTCGCTGTGAGGTTTGTATGTCAAACGATTACAGAGATAAGAGGCTTCGTAGTTCGGTTTTAGTTGAGATGGACAACCAAACCACAATTGTGATTGACTCAGGCATGGATTTTAGATATCAGATGCTCCGAGAAAGCGTTATACAACTAGATGCTATCTTGCTCACTCACGAACACAAAGACCATATTGGTGGTTTAGATGATGTTAGAGCATTCAACTATTTTCTAAAAAAAGGAATTGACGTTTATGCTGAGGAGAGAGTTGTTAAGGTGTTAAAAAAAGATTTTGATTACGCTTTTGACCCAATGCCTTACCCAGGAGTTCCCGAACTACAGATACACAATATCGATCTACAACCATTTAGTATCAACAACATTGCAATTCAACCAATCAGAGGTTATCACCACAAACTCCCTGTCTTGGGTTTTAGAATAGGAAGCATGTGTTATATAACCGATGTTAATCACATAGAACAAAGTGAGATAGACAAAATCAAAGGCGTAGAGCTTCTGGTTATTAACGCCCTAAGACGAGAGAGCCACATATCACATTTTACTCTCGCACAAGCACTAGAGGTGATTAACACAATCAAACCCCGAAGAGCCTACCTCACACACGTTTCGCACCAAATGGGCTTACACGCCGTGCAGAGCAAAGAGCTACCAAGCAATGTCTATTTAGCACACGACGGTTTGAGCTTACAGTTTTAATAATAAATAAATTTAACAATAGCATAATGAATTATAAAGGAAAAACAGTGGTAATCACTGGAGCATCTTCAGGCATAGGACGCTCCCTAGCGTTAGAGTTTGCCAAACAAGGGGCAAATGTAGTTTTAGGAGCACGAAATATCAATCAACTCAAAGAGGTAGAGACACTAATCGGTAGCGACAAAGCAATAGCAATAGCTTGCGATGTCACAAAAGAGATGGATTGCAAAGAGCTAATAGAGCAAGGAGTTAAGAAATTTTCGAAAATAGATATTTTAATATGCAACGCAGGAATCTCAATGAGAGCTCTTTTTGACGATGTTGATTTATCAGTCCTTCACCAACTTATGGACGTAAATTTCTGGGGTACAGTATATTGCTGCAAATACGCGTTAAGCTACATTCAACAAACCAAAGGTTCAATAGTCGGAGTATCATCAGTAGCTGGCATCCATGGTCTACCAGCACGCACAGGCTATAGTGCCTCAAAATACGCTATGACTGGTTTCTTAGAGACACTAAGAGTAGAGAACCTCAAGAAAGGTGTTCACGTTATGATTGCTATGCCTGGTTTTACCGCTTCAAACGTAAGATTCTCAGCACTTACAGCTAGCGGTTCACAGCAAGGCGAATCTCCTCGTGAGGAGGGCAAGATGATGAGCTCTGAGAGAGTAGCCGAAATCATTGCACACGGAATCTCAAAACGCAAACGCCATCTACTAATGGAATTTAATGGTCGCGCAACCTGGATTTTAAAGAAATTTTTGCCATCACTAGTTGACAAATTATTCTACTCACACATGGCTAAAGAGGAGAACAGCCCAATAAAATAACAATAACCTACGACTCACTACTATGCAAGAAAGGCACACAAACGAAGAGAGATATTTTAATGAACTAGCAACCACCTCACGCGAATATTACATCGACTACGTAAAGCAGTTTATGGAGATTAAAAGCGACATAAAAATCGCAGAAATTGGTTGCGGACATGGGGGTAATCTTCTCCCATTTGCAGAATTAGGATGCAAAGTCACAGGTGTTGACATTTGCGAGGCTCGCGTAATCAAGGCCAAAGAGATCTTCGATAGCAAAAATATAGAATCAACATTTATTGGTTCTAGTTTCTTCGATTTGGAGATATCAGAATTCGAAAAATTTGATTTAATATTGGTACACGACATCATCGAACACATCACCGACAAGAGTGAATTCATCTCAAAAATACGACGCCTTTTAGCTAAAGACGGCATAGTATTTTGGCGTTTTCCTGCATGGCAAATGCCTTTTGGTGGCCACCAACAAATCTGCAAAAGCAAGCTATGCTCACACATGCCGTTTATTCATCTTCTCCCAAAATCGCTCTATAAAGCACTCCTAAAATCACAAGGAGAGAAGCAAAACTGCATCGACGAACTTTTAGACATCAAAAACTGCGCAACATCAATCGAACTATTCGAGAAATTAATAGCAGAAAATGGCTACACTAAACTAGATAGAATGCTATGGTTTATCAACCCACATTACAAACAAAAGTTCAACTTAACGCCACGCAAGCTATCCCCTGTCATATCAAAAATTGCATATATAAGGAATTTCTTCGCAACCTCGTGCTACTATATCACAAAATAAAGTCTAAACTTTAGCTGTTTTTCACCACATGAGCAAAAGAGAAACGCAGTTTCTCCAAAGGAGGCTGTCTATAATAGCATAATGTTATTTTAGACAGCCTCTAATATAACTATCACTACAAGCATGAGCTTAAAGCTCATGTAAGTGAAAGCCGTTAGGTTAAACTAAGCCAAGCCTAACAAAACAAACCACTACAAAGCAGCCAACTCATCAGTTGTAATTAACTTACAACTACTAGTTTCTAGTATTTCTAAAGCTTTTTCAAGGTTTGTTGGGCGGATAACTACATACGCTGAATTTCCTTGAGAGAAAGCATACATATACTCAATAAATATCTGCTGTGATGTCAATACCTCAAGCACCTTTGCCATTGAACCAGGGGCATCGTCGATACATACACACAACACTTCAGTTACGCTCACCATAAACTTGTTATTACGGAGCACCTCTATTGCCTTTTGCAAGTCAGACACGATTATTCTCATAATACCAAATTCATTGCTCTCAGCAAGAGAGAATGATCTCATATTTATCTCTGCACCACTTAATACCTGCACTAGCTCATTTATACGGCCAGTTTTGTTCTCTAAGAAAACTAATAATTGTTCTATTTTCATAAGTCAAATATTTAGAGATTAAATTTTTCTATTATCAATCACACGTTTTGCCTTACCCTCAAAACGTTGAAGTGTGCTAGGTTCAGCAAGCATAATAACAGCCGAAATACCGAGTACACTCTGCAATCTATGTGCAATTCTCTTTTTGAGCTCAATTAATTTATTAATATCATCATTAAAGAACGCCTCGCTAACCTCAACCTGAACAGTCAATATATCAAGATTATTAGCTCTATCTACTGTCAACATATAGTGAGGAGTAACCTCTTCCATCTCCAAGATTACGCTCTCTATTTGCGATGGGAACACGTTCACACCTCTGATAATCAACATATCGTCGCTACGACCTGTTATACGTCCCATTCTAACATGCGTACGCCCACAAGGACATGGAGCATCAGTCAATGTACATAAATCTTTTGTGCGATAGCGAAGTAAAGGAAGCCCCTCTTTAGTTATAGTTGTAAATACTAGCTCACCTTGCTCTCCGTAAGGAAGTTGCTCAAAAGTTGATGGGTCGATAATTTCAGGAATAAAGTGATCCTCAATCACATGTGAACCATTCTGCTCACTACACTCATGCGACACTCCAGGTCCCATAATTTCGCTTAATCCATAAATATCGTACGCTTTAATTGACAGGCGTTTTTCGATCTCTTTACGCATCTCAGCACTCCAAGGTTCAGCACCGAAAGCACCAATTTTAAGTTTAAACTCTTCGCGTGGTATTCCGCTTTTTTCGATTGCATCAGCAAGAAATAGAGCGTAAGAAGGAGTACATGCAATTGCAGTTGGACCAAAGTCATGAAGAAGTTGAATTTGCTTAGCAGTATTTCCGCTAGACATTGGAATCACTGTACCTCCAAGATTCTCAACACCATAATGCAAGCCCAAACCACCAGTAAAGAGGCCATAACCATAAGCCACATGAAATATATCCTCTCTTGTTGCGCCATAAGCAGTAAGACATCTAGCAATCATCTCAGACCATATTGATAAATCTTTACGCGTATAACCAACAACAGTAGGTTTTCCAGTTGTTCCCGAAGAGGCGTGCAACCTCACAATCTCAGACATTGGAACAGCAAACAATCCATAAGGATAGTTGTCGCGCAAATCGTCTTTAGTTGTGAATGGCAATTTTACAATATCCTCAACGGTGCGAATATCGTCAGGCGTAACATCCATCTCTTGCATCTTTGTACGATAAAATGGAGTGTTATGATATACGTGTTCTACTACTTTTCTAAGTCGTTTGCCTTGAAGCTCACGTAACTCTTCTCTAGGCATACACTCTTTTGCTCTATTCCAAATCATCTTTTCTATTTATTAGTATGATAATTATTAAACTGTATTAATCTTTCTGATAGTAATTCGATTGCATCATCAGTCATTCTCGATGCACATGCACGTATTCCATTTTGGAGGCTTCCAGTAGTTGCCAACGAAATTGAACTAACCCCAAAATGCACCAATTCTCTCATCAACTGCCCACTAGTAAACTCTTTGTAACCAATCGAAAAGAAAAATCCATCACCAATTTTTTGATCAAGGTCATAATCATAAACTATATGAAAACCATTAGCTTCAAACACCTCTTTCATTTTCCTAGCTCTACGCGCATACTCTGAAGTCTCCTTCACAAAATCAATCTCCCCACTAACCGATGCCTCCAACATAGCAGCATAGCCATATTGAGTTGTATGGGTTGTACCAGAGGTAATCATATATAGTATTGCATTAACCAGCGTGCTACCAAACTGACCAACACCACCATAACGCGCAGCCAAAGCCTCAAAATTGCGCTTAAATAGCTTGTCCGAAATCGCCATAAGAGCCGAACGCTGACCAGCATAGCTAAAAATCTTAGACGATGACAACATCAAGATATAGTTGTCGGTATAGCGTGCAACAGTTGCCTGAAATGGAGCTTTATAAGGTTTTCCAAGCTCTTTTCGCGAGTCCATATCAAAATATGCTAAATCTTCAAGTATGATAATATCATATTTTGTTGCTAACTCACCAATAATCTGCAACTCTAGCTCAGTTAAGCAAATCCACGCAGGATTATTAGGGTTTGAATAAATTATAGAAGAGATATTACCCTTCTCCAAAAACGATTCTAACTTAGCTCTGAGTGCCTCACCACGGAAATTATAAATATCGAACGATTCAAACTTGCCGCCCAACACTCTCAACTGAGACTTTTGAATTGGAAATCCAGGATCTATAAACAAAACAGTATCCTGCCCCTCTTTAGCCTGATTACAAGCTATAAACGCCCCAAACGAGCCAGTCACCGAACCAGTAACACCCACACAACTATCCGCACTCACATCAATATCCATAAATGCCTTTATAAATTTCGAAGCTGCATTTCGCAACTCAGGAATCCCTGCTGGCTGTGGATATATTGAGGCAACATTAG
>JAWXTQ010000053.1:0-12724 GCA_044433405.1 Rikenellaceae bacterium | reverse complement strand
CTAACAATAACACCTTAGCTAGTTATAAAGATTGGCCAGTGGTAACTAATGAAGATGTTGAGAGTTCTGACCTATTTTTCGGTTCAGGTGGTGGAACGCTATTTCCTGCACATTCATTACATAAAGATGTGTTAAATAGAGAGTTGTTTATGCGATTAACTCCCCATGCCGATGATGTTTGGCTTAATGCAATGGTTAAATTGAATGGTCGACGAGTGATAAAAACAGATTCTGATATCGTAATATTAAATGTAAAGATAGGTGCTGATACAACCCTTTCAAGCATTAATAACGACCAAAATCAAAATGATATACAGATAGCAAACGTTAATGATTACTATAAGCAACAACCATTAGCATAAAAAACAACCTTCGGCCAAATTCTATAATGAAATATGGCCATATTATATAATGAAATACGGCCATATTCTATAATTGAAAATATTGGTATCTGGGAAAAATTCCGCATATAGCTATACCTTATGTGTAATCAGTGTTTTATGAGTATAGCTCATGCGGTGAAAGTCCTTCTAAAATAAGTAGAACTTTTCTATGTTTAAATTCTAATGTTTAGAATTCACTCTTGTCTAGGTATCTAACGTTAACGATATCTTTTGCTGAGCTAAAGCCTTCAAATGCTTCAGAGATTGCTCTTCCTCTCCAGCCTGAGAAATCCTCTAGGCCTAGTGCGAATGTGATTGTTGGAGCACAGTCCATAGTGTAGATTGCAGTGGCTGCTTTGTAACCTTTTTTAACACCTTTGCCATAAAGAATGATTGGAACTGCTAGCTCTTCGCTATCGTAGCTGCTGCCGTGAGTAGTTCCTTTACCACCATGGTCAGCAACAAGAATTACCAATGTTTTTTCAGCTATACCAGCATCTTCGATAGATGTAAGAATGTCGCCAACTAATGAGTCAACAGCAGTGATGCCATCGTAGTAACCTTGGCTCATCCATCCGTATGTGTGTCCGCAATGGTCAACATTGTCTAACTGAGTGAAAAGAAGTGTTGGTTTTTTCTCTTTAATATACTCAACTATCGCTTTTGTAGTCTCTCTTTCAGGAGATATGCTAAAATCTTTGTTTACTAATTCGCGTTCAAATAGGCGATAGAAGTCGTTCCAGTCATAAATTGCACCTAGTTCAGCTTCTGGTTGTTGAGCTCTGATTACGCTAAAGATGGTAGGAAAGCGGTTTTGCTCATTTTTGCAAAGTGGTTCGTAGCTTGCACTATCGGCATACCAACCGTTTGAAATTACTCCATGTGCTTCAGTTCCAACGCCTGAAAGCAGTGTTGCCCAGTTTGGTGAGCTAGAGATTGGAAATACATTTCTTACAGCATCGCAATATGCTCCGCCACTAATCATGCGATCCATATTAGGAGTAATTGAATTCTCTAGTCCTGCCGAGTTTAAACCGTCAATGCCAATTACAATAACATGTTCAATCCCAGTTGGGTGTTTTGCTGTGTTGCTCTCATTGTTGCAAGTGCAGCTTGAAATCATTAGTGCACAAACGGCTAACGATACAATACTTTTTCTCATAAATATAAATTTTAAATGTAGGTTCATACTATTTTATACGCTTTGTCACGAACCTTTCTTAATGATAAAACGTATCTAAATCACGCTGCAAAACTACTTCTATTTTTTCTGAGTATAGCAATATATTTAGTTAACTTTATGTTAAAAAATTTCAATTAAATTCTTATTGTATGCCATAGAATACACTATTTCTTCTCTTAACATATATTTAATTTTAGGTTAATGTTGGGTTAACCATAAAATATTAATATTGCATTTTATTTAATAATATATTTTTTATGGAAAAGATAATAATTATCTACGAAAAATTAAAGGAGTTAAGAAACAAAGGTGTGAAGATGAAGGATATCTCGCTTACCTGTAAAGTCACGCCAAGTGCTCTGTCATCGCTTTACAAAACTATACTCCCTGCCTATATTGAAAATATTGCTAATGGGTATGAACAGAATGATGCGCTTGAAGAGTCGCTATCGCACGTTAATAATGTGTCAAAAAGAAGATTTTTTGACTTAATTACCGATTTAGAGAGATTGTTGGATGGTGTTAGCGTAGTTAGGAGCGGAAATACTCTTGTTGAAGGAGGCTTATTTTATGATGATTTGAAGCGCGAGGCTTTAAAGCATGCTAGTAATAGTTTTGATTATAGTGGCTTTTATCTAGGTTATAGTAGATGTGCATATAAAGATGCGTTGCAAATCGAACCTATGATGATTATATCGCCGCAACATGGAGAGGCTATGTATAAGATTGCGTGCATGAATGCCCAAAATCAAATCTATTGGGGAAATGGGATGTTTACCAATCACCAGATAAGTTATATCTTTTTGAACGAACAGATAAATTCGCAAATGGGGTTAAAGGTGGCGTATATCCAATTGCCAATGTTTGATTCACCTAAAATGATTAGAGGTGTATATCTCTCTCACGATTATAGTAGAAATCCACTATCAAGAAGAGTAGTATATGTAAAGCAGGAGGATATATCGCTTGATGAGTTTGAGAAACTCTCTCTACAAGTGAAAGGGGTAGCAGAGTTGAACACTAAAGAGCAGAGTTATTATACATATAGTTGTGAGATAGGTGATTATATATTGAGCTCACTCTCGATGGCATCACCCGACGCAGATATTGAGGAGCTAGAACACGAGAAAAAAGTAATCAATATATAAGAGTGTACAGAATAATAGCGATATAAAAATATGTCATTATTGCAGTTTATTATGCAAAAAGTTTTGTTTAACATTTTTTTAATTTCTTATGCTAAGAAATGTAAATTTTACATCGAAGCAGTTAAATATTGTGCATGTTAAGAAAAAAATAATCGAGTGTGGATTTTACGTGGTATAATATTAATAGGGTATGACCTAAATATTAATTTATTGTTTAGCGTAAATGGTAGATAAATTTAATTATAGAAATTAATTTGAAGCCCTAGCAAGGCGTAGTAAATTTGCAGCAACAAAATTTAGAAACAATGAACGAACAAGCATTAAGAATAGAAGGCGATACCAACACAACCAAAGAGAGACAAGAGTGGAACTCTTTGCTGTGTGATAGTACGCTCGATATTTTAAATGAAGATGCCAAATACTTCCTAAAACAATCGCTATCGACTCCATGTATGAATAGTATAGCTGAATGTGATGGTGTTTTTATTGTCGATGATGCAGGAAAAAGATATTTTGACTTTCACGGAAATAGCGTTCATCAGTTGGGTTATAATAACCGTTATATAATAGATAGAGTACAACGCCAGATGAATACTCTCTCATTTTCTCCACGACGTTATGCAAACAAAATAGCTGCTGAATGTGCTAAGCGTCTAACCGATCTATCTCCAATCAAAAATAGTAGAGTGTTATTTACTACTGGTGGGGCATCATCTATAAGTGTTGCTCTAAAAATAGCAAGAGTTTATACTTCTCGTTATAAAACCATATCAATGTATGATTCATTTCACGGTGCAAATATAGATTCTATATCTATAGGAGGAGAGCAACTTTTCCGTAACGGAATTGGTCCTTTAGTGCCAGGAGCTATTCACGTTCCTGCACTTGATACATATCGCGGATTTATGGGTATAGGTAAATATCCAAACTGCGAGGAGATATTGCTAGATACAATTCGCTATAAAATAGAGAAAGAGGGCGATATCGCAGCGTTAATTGCTGAGCCTATACGCAGCACAAGTGTGCATGTTCCGTCAAAAGGTTTTTGGAGTGAAGTAAAAAGAGTGTGTAGCGCAAATGGGGTGTTGTTGATTTTTGATGAAGTTCCCACTTCGATGGGGCGAACAGGAAAACTGTTTGCAACCGAGAATTTCGATGTTGAGCCCGACATGATAGTGCTTGGCAAAGGGTTGGCCGCAGGAGTTGTTCCTTTTTCTGCCGTAATAGCAGATGCGCGACTTGATGTAGCAGAAGATGTAGCTTTAGGGCACTACACATTTGAGAAAAATCCTGTAGCTGCACAAGCTACGCTTGCCTCACTAGACTATATCGAGGAGTTTGATATTCTAAACATATGTAGCAAAAAGAGTAGCTACATGAAGAGTCGCCTTGAAGCGATGAAAGATAAATTTGACTCAATAGGAGATGTTAGAGGTATCGGAATGCATTGGGGTGTTGAGATAGTAAAAGATAGAGTGAGTAGAGAGGGTGATAATGACAAAGCTTCAAGAATATTTTATAGCTGCCTCAAAGATGGTTTAAGCTTTAAACTCTCTTCTGGTTCGGTGATAACTTTAGCTCCTCCACTTATAATAACACAAGAGCAATTAGATGAGTCGCTTACAATATTAGAAAGAGCAATAAATAGAGAAAATATAAATTAAATAAAAACATTTTTTTAAAAAAACATGAAAAAGACAATTTTAACAGCAATCTTAATGTTGTTACTTGGTGCAAACCAGATGCTAAACGCTAAAAATTCCAATGACATAACTCTTGACGAGTTATTAATTGTAGGGCTAGATGTAGACTCAATCTACAATAGTGGAGTGTCACTAGATGATATTTCAAAAGCTTTAGGAGATGAAGATGTATCTTTGCCAGAATCAATCAATGAGTTGTTAGTGTCGCTATTTTCGAAAGAGGCAGGCAAAACATCAATTCTGATTGCAAACAACATCGAGAATGCCGCTCAATCAAAAAAACATTATGTTGTAGTTGAGAATTACGATGTGGCTAAAAAAGGTTATCCTTATGACAACTATCTACACAGTTTGAGCTATGCAGTGTATGACTCTGACAACCAAAAAATCGTAGATGGTAAGCAGCAATTTGCAACGCTTGACTGCATTGATAGAAAGCAACTTGAAAAACAGTTAAGTAAAGTTGTGAAAAAAGTAATCTCTAAAGTAAGTTAATAATTACAAAACCCATTCATATTGCACCACTGTTAGGGGGTGTATTCTCCTAACAATGGTGCTAACCACACCAACCACAAACAAACAATCATTAACAAGTATCTCTAAAATTGGTCACACACAAAAATGTATGACTAGCCATAACTATGTCTTGTTGAGGTGATTTAAAACTAAATTTAAAACAAAAATATTGAAAATTATTACAAATTTAAAAATGTTTATGAAAAAATCGATTTTATTCGTGTTATCTGTTCTTTGTAGTGTAGCTGCTTTTGCACAATCTACTATTAAAGGTAACGTAATTGACAGCAAAACGCGCCAGGCAATTGTTGGTGTGTCAGTTGTTGTTGAAGGTACAACTAAGTATGACATTACCGATGGTGATGGAGCTTTTGAACTAGAAGGTGTAAAGCTAGGTGCAAATTTGCAAATAAGCTTTATAGGTTATGAAAACCACTCTGTTCCAGCAACAGCACTACCTATGACTGTCGAGCTAGTAGAGTCTGCTATTGAGTTAGATGAGGTGGTTGTTACAGCCCTAAATGTAACTAAAGAGAAAAAAGTTCTTGGTTATGCTATTCAAGATGTTAAAGGCGAAGCGTTGACTACATCGCGTGATGCAAATCCAATGAGTTCGTTAGTTGGTAAGGTTGCAGGTTTGACAGTTTCAATTCCTACCGACCTTTTATCTTCACCAACTATTACATTGCGTGGTGTTACTCCAATATTTGTGGTTGATGGAGTTCCTGTGTCTTCGGATACTTGGAATGTAAGTCCTGATGATATAGAGAGTATTACTGTGCTAAAAGGCCCAACAGCTGCGGCGCTATATGGTTCGGCTGGTAAGAATGGTGCAGTGCAGATTACAACTAAACGTGGTACAGGCAAAAAAGGAAGAAATTTTATTGCAACATTTAACAGTTCAACAACCTTCCAAACATCCTTACTTGTTTATCCCGAAACTCAATCATCTTATGGTGCTGGAAACAACTTCCAATACAGCTATGGTGATGGTTTGTATGGTACAATTAACGGTATCAACAATCAAGATGCTAATGTTTGGGGTCCGCGATTTGAAGGTCAGTTAATCAAACAATACGATAGCCCAATGGATGCCGATGGAGTTAGAACTGCTACTCCTTGGGTTTCGAGAGGTGCTGATAATCTTAAAAACTTCTTACAAACAGGTGTTACTACTACAAATAATGTCTCAATTGCTCAACAAACTGAGCAGGGCGACTTCCGCTTATCTTTGTCAGATACCTACCAAAAAGGTTTAGTGCCTAACACTAAGCTAAACTCTTTTAATATCAACTTTAGTGGTACGATGAATCTAAGTAAGAGATCAACTCTTATGTCAACTATCAATTTCAACCGTACAACATCGCCAAACTATCCAGAGTTAACATACGAGCCTCGAAGCGTTATATATAACCTTTCGGTTTGGCGCGGTGCTGAGTTTGATGTTATGGATCTACAAGATTACTGGATTGACGGTATGGAGGGTTTGCAACAGTATAATACTGATTATGCTCAATATAACAACCCTTGGTTTATGGCTTACGAAAATTTACGTACATACGACAAGGATGATGTTCATGGTCAAGTGAGTTACAACTACCGTTTTACTCCCGACTTAGATGTTATTGCTCGTGTAAACTTAAGTACAAACTCGCTTAATGAAACAGAAAGCTATCCTGTTTCCGCCTCTTTCTACGGAGATAACAAATGGGTTGGTGCTTACGATGAGTCTTACGATATCTATTCAGACTTAAACGCAGATATTCTTTTGAACTACGCTAAGCAGTTGAATTCAAATTTCGGTATCAAAGCTTCAGCAGGTGGTTCTTACAGAATGGAAGAGGGTAGTTACGCTTATGCAACAACTTATGGTGGATTGATTGTCCCTGGAATATATACACTTCAAAACAGTGTTGAGTCAACTACAGGTTCGTCTTCGAACTGGCTAAAAGAGACAGGTAGTCTTTATGGATATGTAGACTTCGACTATAAAGATTTCTTATTCTTAAGCATCACAGGACGTATGGATACATCATCTACGCTTCCATTAGAAAACAACACATACTTCTATCCTTCAGTTTCGTTGTCAGCAGTGATGTCAGACGTTATAAAGTTACCAGAGGTTATCTCTTTCTGGAGAGTTAGAGGCTCTTTCGCTAGAGTAGGTGGTGACTTAGAGGTTTACCAACTACTTTCAACTTATAGCCAAGGAAGTATATGGAATGGCCAAACTCCAATGTATGTTAGTGGTTCGCTTCTTAACCCTAGCATCGAACCAGAGTTCAGTTCATCGTTTGAGATTGGTACAGATCTAAGATTCTTTAACAATCGTTTGAATGTTGACTTTAGTTACTTCTATGCAGAGGATGGTCCTCAAATATTTAGTCTATCAACAGCTTCATCTTCAGGTTATACTAGCCGTCAGTTAAATGGTTTAACATATACTCGTAAAGGTTGGGAAGTTGTAGTGTCAGGTACACCAATCAGAACTAAAGAGCTAAGTTTGGATCTTAACCTAAATATATCTTCTTCACACAGCTACCTTAAAGAGGTTTATGGTGACTTAGATTATTATGGATACGTGCAAGTAGGCGAGCGAATTGACCAACTTTGGATTGATGACTTTATGAGATCTGCTGATGGTGAGGTGATTTACGAAAATGGTTTACCAGTGGTTGATACAATCGAAAAATATTGGGGAAATTACGATCCAGACTTCTCTTATGGATTTGGAGCATCGCTTAACTACAAACAATTTGCACTAGGTTTCTCAATTGACGGTATGGTTGGTGGTTATTTCTTAAATAGCACGTGGGAGAATCTATGGCGCTCAGGTACTCATATTGATTCAGACAATGAGTGGAGACTTGCTGACTGGGAGGCTTACAAATCTGATCCTGACGGCTATGGAACAACTTATACAGGTACATTTGTAGGTGATGGAGTAGTTGTAACATCAGGTGAATTAGTTCGCGACCAAGATGGTAACGTAATCTCTGATACTCGTACTTATGAGAAAAATACAACACCAGTTCTTTACCAAAGCTATGCAGGTGGTGTAGGTCAACGTACAGAATCAACTTATGTACAAAGCCGCACTTACGCTAAACTTCGTGATGTAACCCTAACCTATAATATTCCTAGCACACTAATCAATAGAATAGGAGGTATCTCGGCAGCTTCAGTATCGTTTGTTGGACGTAACCTGCTTTATATTACTAAAGATGCAAAATTTGTTGATTTGGATCAGTTTACAAGCTATACAACAACTCTACAAACACCATCTACTCGTAATTTCGGTTTCAATATTAACCTAACATTCTAGTGATAGTTGAAAATTAATAATAATAAGAATAAAATTAGAAAATAAAAGATGAAAAAGTTTAAATATATTGTAGTGCTATTGTTCCTTGCATCCTCTTTAATAGCATGTGATAAGCGTTATGAAGATTTATTAGTGAGTCCAAACGATCCAACTACCGCAGCTCCGATAAATATCCTTCACTCTTTAGTTATGGATACATGGTTTTGGCCATGGGACGATGAGTCTAATGATTGTCAGTTTTTTGTTGAGACACTTGCATTATACGATGATCAAGACTACCTATTTGGTGAGTATGGCATGAACTACAATGAGATTTTAAATATCAAACAGATGTATGCTGAGGTAGAAAGTAATGGTTCTGACGATTTGAAGGCTTTCTATCCAGTAGGTAAATTTCTAGAGGCTTATTTCTATATAATGATGACAGATCGTCTAGGTGATATTCCAATGTCTGAGGCAGTAATGGGTGATGAAGGTAACTTTACACCTGCTTACGATACTCAAAAAGAGGTTTATACTGCATGTCTAGAGTTGCTAGAAGAGGCTAACGAGGAGATTCAACCTTTCGTGGAGGCTGGTATTAATATTGGAGAAGATCTTTACTTTAGTGGTGATTTAGTAAAATGGCAAAAAGCTATCAACACTTTTCATGTTAGGCTACTGCTTAACTTGAGTAAGAGAACTGACGAGATGGATGTAGCAGCTAGATTGTCTACAATTGTTTTAAACCCAGCTAAATATCCACTTATGGAGTCGGGAGCGGACAATATGCAGATTACTTATGCTGGTGGTACTAATGACTGTTATGTTCTCTATCCAGATGAGACATTCTTAGAAAAATCAAGAAATGGTATTGGTCTAGCTTATATGAATCTTATTCAGAAATATGAAGACCCACGTATTTTTATTCAAGCTACTCCTGCCGATAGTGTAAATGTTGATGTTGTAGGTAGAGAGAGAATGTTTGATTCATACATTGGATTGAATGCAGGTTTAGATATGACGGTTCTTAACAATCAACTTACCTCAGGTTTGGCATCCTATGTAAATTTTGATACCTATATCAATGCTACTGGCCTCCCTACGGTTCAGTTAGGTTATCCCGAGCTTCAATTTAGCCTTGCAGAAGCTGCTCACAGAGGATGGATTTCAGGCGATGCTGCAACATACTATACAAATGGTATTGTTGATGATATGGAATTCTATGGAGTTTCGCAAGATGATATCGACACATTCTTAGCTCGTTCAGAAAATCAATATCCAGGTGCTACTGACCAGGGACTAACAATGATTCTTGAACAAAAGTATGTTGCATTTTTCCAAAATTCAGGATACCAAGCCTTCTACGAACAGAGAAGAACAGGAGTCCCAACATTCGACGTAGGAGTAGGTAACAAAAATGGTTCAATCCCAAAACGTTGGACATACCCAGATGATGAGCGTATCAACAACTCAGCCAACCTTACAGAGGCACTTGTAAGACAGTTCGGAGGAACTGATGATATCAACAACGTGATGTGGTTAGTAGAGTAGTCTAGTACAAAAACATATCAAGACAAAAAATCAACCTTTTAATTAAGGTTGATTTTTTGTTGTTTAATATCTGCACAATAAAATGTGAAGTATAATCACTCCAATCGATTTGTTAACAGGTAAATAACTACTTCAACTATCCTTCTTCCAGCGAATAATATAAACATATATTCACCCTCTAAAAAGAGCTTTATATAACCTTATATGTCTGTTAACATCTATATAATTACTTCTTTACATAGTATCCTCCTGTTTTATCTGCACCAATAAACTCTATTTTATCACTTTTTTTAAGCGATCTAATATAACGCTCCACAGTAGTCTGACTTTTTTTAATTAACTCCATTAATTGAGGAACTTTTAGACCTTTATTATTTTTAATAATCCAATAAAGTTGTTCTTCTCCTTTTAGGTTTACACCTTTATTAGCTCCGTTTGCACCTTCATTTACACCTTTATCTACACCTTCATCTACATCTTCATCTACAATCGGAGTAAAATCACTCTTAACAAATTGCACTTGGAATAATAACCCAACCTCTCGCCATTTCAGCTCTATATTAGGGTACTCTTTCATCTGGTTTGGAAATAAATTCACTTGCTAACATGTGAGTACTTGGATTCTCCTCCAACTTTTTCAGAAAATCCAAGGCTGCTTTATTATGTGGCATCATAATTATATTATTTTGTTTACAGACTTGTTATACTTACATTATTTTCATTAGTATAGAAATCCCAATAACTACACGTATAGCTTTTGCCACACATTCTATGTATTGCATTACAAGTTTCCTCTAAAGTGCCAGTGTTATATTTATGAGGTTTTATGCCTGGATCTTCACCATCTTTTATAGTCTTACTCTGTATTGAGTTGCCTTTTGCTGAAGATAACACTCTAGTTCCAGATTCTTTTAAGAAAGAATATATTGCCTCTGTAAGTTCAATTTCTATTTCACACTTAGTTGTTGCATTTTCCTGAACAGTTAAAAAAACGTGTTTAGTTTTAGCCATAACTTCTTTAATATCTAACTCTTTTATATGAGCCTTTAGTCGAGGGATTACTTCGAATACTTTTTTAAGATCCACCCTATAAACATCGGTATCGATACTTCTGTGAGAAAGAGGATTTAAGAGTAGGTTCAAAGCTGATACGATTTCGTTAATATCCGAAACATCCCCATCTAAGCGTTGTAGCAAACATTTAGTTGCATCGACTTTCGTTCTTAGCTTTTCCGCTGCCGATCCATCATCTTTTTTAGAGATATAATGAGGCATCATAGACATTAGCTCCTCTACACTTTTTCTTAAATAGTTTGCTGCTGCAGGAAAATCACATTTATGAAAATGAGCCATTGCCCTTGTATATGAATCATCGGAATCTAAGCAGATTGGATTTTCCTTTACTTTATCGTTTTGATATAACTCTTTATAAATCCAATTATCCTTATCGTTTTTAATATCAATCTTCTCTTTTACGAGCTCAAAGAATGCTCTGTTATGTGTAAAAAGATATACCTTATACTTGTCCGATATTGAGAGCAAGAAGTTAATAACCTTTGTGCGGTTACTCATATCGAGGCTTATTAGCATATCGTCTAAAGCTAAAAAACTTCCTTTGGGAGGAGTTGTCTCATTAATATCCAACAAGGCAAAGCGTATTGATAATGCAATAGCTGTTCTCTTTGCTTCATTAAAATATGTTTGAGGCTTAGGGATGATATTACCATCTTCAGTTATTTGCAACCTGATTAATGGTATATTTAATGTCTTGTTGCTATTATAAACTTCTGCTCCATCTGTTCCTACAATGCGCTGTCTCTCATATTTTAACCTGTACCCTGTCAAATTTGTTTGGTCATATAAGTCGTCTGTGTCAGGATAAAATAATTTTATATCAAGATCTTTATCACTTTCAGACTGGAAATACTCTTTATAAACATCATTTACACTATAGTTTACTAAATCTACAATATTGGAAACAGCTTTGTTGAATATGTTAATTTTGGCTTTAATATCTTTTGTAGATTTTTTATTCCCCAAAAGTGTAGATTCTATTTTTATATTATCATACAATTCTCCTATATAAGTTCTGTCCTCGGTACTATATACGTATGGTAATATTTCGTGTTGGAATACGGGGAATAAATTAACGTTATTAGAGTTTTTAAAATTAAAGAAACTAAATAAAAATTGATGATTTATAAAACACGTACTGATTTCACGTAGGCTGCTATCGCAAGTGCAGTCAGTACCACTTACAATAGAAATAAATGGAGAACGTACTCCCTGCTTGTAATTAACAATGACATATGGCGGTTCTCCTTCTGTCAAAGCATTTCTATTAATCAAATTCTGCACATTGGTTATATCAAAATACTTTCGACCTTGATCTTTTTTATGTATTGAGTTAAAGATACAGTGTAAAGCATAATATATTGATGATTTTCCACTACCATTCTCTCCATACATAAGCAGGTGTTTGCCCCTAACTCCAAAGTATATTTAGAGGGAAATGCCTTAAATTTATTTATCGTTATTTCATTTAACTCAGCCATATTTATTTCTGTATAATAGGTTTTAGAATATTCTCACTTCTTGTGATATATAACCCAAGTCGTGTGCGTATTGGATTGTCAGTTTTCTTGATGCTGTTGAACACATCCCAAATCGCTTCGCCTTTTGTTTTGGTGTCAGATATTTGAGATATTGGTTTTATCATTTGCTCTACTGTCTCCAATATGTTTAGCCCTTTCTCTTTCATATGCTCCTCGAAGTATAGCTCGTAGACACAGCCATCAATAATCTCCTCGAAGTAGTTTGCTACGAAGTCATTTGAAACAAGATCTTTCGACACATTGATTTGGTCGGGGTTCTTTAAAAAGCACATATAATCGACAAGTATCGAGATTGTCTCTTGTACTTGCTTAGATGGT
>JAWXTQ010000052.1:0-12757 GCA_044433405.1 Rikenellaceae bacterium | reverse complement strand
GTGGATATATTGAGGCAACATTAGTTTTAAGCGCAGCAATTTCAGCCTGCAATCCCACTTGACAAGGCTCTAACCCTGGCACACCTTGATCCATTCTAACAAATGGTATATTGGTTAATTCGGTCAATCGCTGGGCTACTTGAACGCTTTGTCCAATTGTTGCATTCTCTAAATCAGTAATTCCAAACTCTGAGGTAACTCTACCTACAATATCTGTATCAAAAATTGGTTGATTCATTCTCTTATATTAATATTTTTCAGCTGTCTCACGCCCCATTCTCAAGGCTGCCAAGTTTGTATTTACGATTGATTCTCCTTTTTTAGCAAAAATAGCCTCAATCCCCTCCTCTAAATGCGAAAAGTCGATAGGAATAAATTTAGATGCCGCACCAAGCAAAACCATATTTGCCGATCTAGCAGCACCAGCTTTAGTTGCTATCTCATCTAAATCTAGGATAACACTATTTTTCATACCCTTCAACTCCTCCTCAATTTTTGCAACCTCTGGATAGGTTGGAATATTAATAATTGGAGCAGAATTAGTAACGATGTAACCCTCAGGCTTCAAGAAGTGTTTATATCTCAAAGACTCCATTGGCTCTAGCGATATCACAATATCTGCTGCACCCTGTGGTATTAAATCCGAATCTATTGCATCAGTAGAGATACGCAAATGCGATTGCACATCACCGCCCCTTTGGCTCATTCCGTGAACTTCAGCCTGTTTTACGTTCATTCCATTATTAAGAACAGCTTGACCTATTACTGCTGCTATCGAGAGAATTCCTTGTCCACCCACTCCCGAAAGAATTATATCTATCTTCATAATTTGTATTTTTATGGTTTCCAGCCTTAGGCTTTATTGTTTCTTTTTTTCTTTAAATTTTTTGTTAGTGTTTGTATACACTCCCTACGTGGAATTATCACCGAAACACCGTTATAATTTATCTCATCGCGAATGATATTTGTAATCTCCTCCATATTTTTAGGAAGCGGAACTACAACTCTTACATGCTCAGGCTCAACACCAAGACCAATACATATCGCCTCAAATTTATTTGTTCCTGCCGAGTCCTGACCACCAGTCATTGCAGTAGTTAAGTTATCCGAAATAATCACTGTTATATTAGCCTTACTATTCACCGCATCAAGCAATCCTGTCATGCCTGAGTGGGTAAATGTAGAGTCACCAATAACCGAAATAGCAGGGAACAAACCCGAATCAGCCGCACCTTTTGCCATTGTTATCGAAGCCCCCATATCAACACAGCTATTAATTGCTCTAAATGGAGGCAAAGCCCCAAGCGTATAACAACCAATATCACTAAACACTTTTGCATTAGGATACTCTTTGACAACCTCATTCAAGGCGTTGTAAACATCTCTATGACCACACCCTTTACAAAGTGCTGGCGGACGAGGCACAACATTCTCAGCCACCTCAAGGCTCTCTCTTACCTCCAAACCTAACGCACCACGTATATTGTCAGGAGTAAGCTCACCCACACGAGGAAGCTCTCCACTAAGTCGCCCTTTGATTATGTGATTATTATTAATCACTCCTCTCAACTGCTCCTCTATAATTGGTTGTCCCTCTTCCAAAACTAGCAAACTCTCACATTCATCTGCCAAACGTTGAATTAACGCCTTTGGTAGTGGATATTGAGTAATTTTGATTGTTGGATAAGGAATATTTGAGTTATAATTCTCAGCCAAATAGTTAAAAGCGATACCACTAGCTATCACTCCCATACTCTTATCTGAAGCATCAATATATTTGTTATGACCACTCTCAACACCTTCGCTCTCCAATCCATCTTGCGCAGCTATAAGGTCGTTATAGCGACGACGAGCAATTGCAGGAAGAAGAATCCAATCGCCAGGATTTTCTGGGAACGTAATATCCTTAACCGCAATAGGGTCATTAGTCTCAACTACACTACGAGAGTGCGCCATACGAGTAGTAACACGCAACAACACAGGCAATTTCACACGCTCTGACAGCTCAAATCCATATCTCACCATATCATATGCCTCTTGTTGTGACGAAGGCTCAAGAATTGGAGCTAAAGCAAACTTACCATAAAAGCGAGTATCTTGCTCATTCTGCGACGAGTGCATAGATGGATCGTCAGCAACCAACACAACCAAACCTCCATTTGACCCAGTTAGCAGACTATTCACAAATGCATCTGCGGCAACATTCATACCCACATGCTTCATACACACTAACGCTCTACGTCCCACATACGAAGCACCAAGAGCAGCCTCCATAGCAGTTTTCTCATTGGTACACCAAAGCGAGTGCACACCGCGCTCATTAGCCTCTTTTGAAGATTGAATATATTCTGTAATTTCAGTTGAAGGAGTTCCTGGATAGGCATATACACCGCTAATAGCAGCATCAAGCGCACCCTGCGCTATCGCCTCATCACCAAGCAATAAAAGTTTTTTAGTCATTTTATATTTTAATTTAATTTCTATGTATCAAAAATTTCTACAAATGTTTATATTTCTCTTTTCGATTAGCCCAACGCTCTCGGGCATACTGTTGCATATCTTCAATATCATCTTTCTCATCAAGGATTTCCAATCCGAGAATACTCTCAATAATATCCTCCATAGTAACAATCCCCTCAAAGCTACCATACTCGTCGATGATTAATGCAATATGCTCTTTTCCACTAAGCATATCCTCCCAAAGAGCCGTAATAGCTCTATTCTCGTGCGACACAATAATTTCGCGTGCAATATCCTTTAGTTTAATATCGAAATTGTCATCAACAAGGTGCTGAAACACATTTTGACGGAGCACATAACTAGTAATATTATCCTTATCATCAGGTGAATAGACAGGAATACGCGAATGATGCAGCAGCGACTTATTATCATAAAACTCTTGCAGGGTCATATCTTCTGAAGCAATTGCAACAACCACCCTAGGAGTCATCACATCTTTCGATTTCACCCCCTCTAATCGGATTAAATTTTGGATAATCTTATTCTCTTTAATATGAAAAATTCCCTCTTCTACCCCTACAGTAACCATAGCCGACACCTCCTCTCTACTCACTTTCTGCTCTTTATGTTTTGGAGCAATAAGCTTAGTAATAAACTCCGAGAGCCAAACCAGAGGATAAGTAACAAAAATAAAACATTTTATTATTGGAGCAGAATAGCTAACAAGAGTTCTCCAATATGTTGCACCAATAGTCTTAGGTATAATCTCCGACACTACCAAAATCAAGATTGTCAACACAACCGAAACCGCACCAAAATAGGCATCCCCAAACACTTTTGCAGCTTGCGCACCAACTCCAGCAGCTCCAATAGTATGAGCAATAGTATTGAGCGAAAGTATCGCCGAAAGAGGTTTGTCGATATCCTGCTTATAAGATTTCAATAGCGATATATTTTTAGACCCCTCCTTCTCTCTCATAGAGAGATATGTTGATGGTACAGAAAGCAATACGGCCTCCAGAATTGAACAAAGAAACGATACAGAGAGCGCCAGAGCCAAATAAAAAACCAGAAGTGCCATTATATTTATTATAAATTTTGTAGTGTTTAAATTATTTATAGTTAAAATTGCATTTAGCCAAAACCAAACACAACTAATCCACAAATATAGTAATAATATTTGTAAATTAGTTGTGAAAATTTAATAAATCTGACTTGTGTTGGATAAAAAAACTCTTTCAATCTACAAAAAGGTCAATACCAACAACTTAATAAAAGAAAAGATTAATACCAACAACAAAGCAAGCAAAGCCCTCAATTTCATATCAAGATGAATTCTTTCTTGATAGATTTAGTCATTAATAAATAATAATTATCAGCGTTAATCATTATTTATTATTACCATGCTCGGATATCGCGAAGCCACACACTTTCCTACATGAGAATCCCCAGCGAACGTTAGTGAGCCCGAGGAGCGTAAGCGACGAGGAGTTCTTGCCAGCAAGGGGCATTCATGGAGCATTTTTGAATAGTTAGCTTTTAGCTAAGCTTTTAAAAATGGTTCAGGGATGTCACTTGCGAGCTTCTTGTGAAAGAAGCGTGAGCAACAGTTTTTCCTTATGAGATAACCAAACTTTAATATACCAACTCAAAATCGTCTAGTATCATATAGCTACTAGTGCTTCCAGTAAAGTAATCACCATATTTTGAGGCACTATTAACGATTATCAAATTCGTTGGGATTCGGCTCTTATCACTATAATTCAAAGGTATCACAAACTCAGTCCATTCATCTACAGATTCAGTAAGCTCCAATTCACCATAAGCAATAACATTATCACCATAAGGATCAAAGAATGAAGATGTATATGCAGTGTGAATTACCACTGGCGTCTCATCCGTTCCAACCATTACCCCAGTCTTAGGATTCAATCCATACTCTTCAGGAGTCCAATCTCCCAGTGCAATATATATCATTCCAATATCAGTAGTTTGATCTTTAACTATCGAAACCCCAGCAGGAGTACTTCCCACAATATCAATAACACCGCTATTATACTTCACCCAACCTTTTAAAGCAACTGGGCGCGAAGTAAACGACTGGCCAAATCCAACAATACCATTTGTAACATCAGTACTTATATATCGCCCAACAAATAGATTACCCGCCGCAAACTTAACAAGCACATTCTTTGACTGCAATTTTGCAGAAATCTCACCACTTGAACCAATACGAACATCACTATAAAGAGGCGTTGTAAGGTTGTAACTATCACCTAAAGTTGTAGCACCCTCATTACCTGTACTCCAATATTGAGAAGCTTCGCTACTATAAGGCAACCAGCTTTTCGAAGGCTGCGACCACTCCTCAAAACCGCCATTTTCAAGCTTAACCAAAACATCAGAAGTTCTCTCCTCTACGACTGTCACATCATCACCCGAATAGGCAATAAATTCATAATCAGTCGAAGAGCTTGTTCCCTCAATATTAGCACTAAACACGCCATCACCGTAAGTAATATCATCCTGAGACACATCTATCCAGTCACTATCACCCGACACTTTATAGCGAAAACCACACTCCAAAGAGGTATCACCAGCAGCTTCTAACCAGAAGCAGTTAGCCCAAGCCTCACACAGCGTAAAGGCTACTTTAACATCCGAATGCTCAACATACAACTTCCACTTCTCCTCTAAACCATGATATTTAACGGTAACAGTACGATAAGTAATAAATTGTGTTAAATCCGAGAGCGCAGGCGACATAACAGTAGAATCAGCAGGTCCTATTTTAAGCGATTTAACCTCAATATCCAACAAATCTTTCGACTCTGTCACATAGGCAGTCATGGTTTGATTCTCCACATCAATCACCTCATCGCCTATCTGCCCTGAGACCTTAAAATATCTCTCAATATCTTGATTCGCCATAATTGTCCAATCATAATCTTGATAAAACGAAAGCGTCACATAAAGAGGATCTCTTAAATCATGAACACCAACAATCGGAGTTGACAATTCAGCCTCCTCAGTGTACGATACCGAATCAACAGTCACTATCTTAAGGTTAGTTTGCTCCTCAAGCTCCAAAGTAACTATTCGAGTTGAATAGTCTACACTACCCGTCACGAAACCTTGCCCAGTAATATTATCTATAGTCAACTCAATCACAGGATATGGAAGATCATTTTTAATACACGAAGCCACACCTACACAAACAAGCGACAGAATCACAAATATATTTTTAAACTTAAATATTTTCATTTTTAATTTTCTATTTCAAACGACCAAATTTCTCAAATATTACCTAGCTCTCCTACCACACATGGATAGAGACTCCAATATTAATTGCTGTTACATTAAATTTCAAACTGAGTTTCGATGATGTTCTACTACCAGTCAGTTCACCAGCACTATCATACTGCTTAATATCAGCGTAGTTGATACCCCCAAAACCAAACGAAAGTGTGGTACACACATTTGGCAAAATATAGACTGCGGCACCTGGATTAAATCCTAATTCTAAACTTCGATTCTCACTACGCGATGTAGTAATAACACTACTCGACTCATAACTGGTATTGGTTTTGGTGTAGCTATGCATCAACTCAACCTCAGCAAAGAGGCCAAACGTTCCTTTTTTATCAATTCCGATGTACGAACGATGAAAGAGACCGTAACTATACCCTTTACTTGAGGATCTAAAATAGGGAATATCTAAAGAGATATCACTACTTGCACCCAAATCAATAGTTGCACTATTAAGCATAGCTGTCAAAGAGGTTTTTCCAAATCTGAAACCCACACATCTATTATCACGATAAAAATAGCCAATAAACGGCTTTATCGAAGAGTACGACACCTCTGCTTCCAATCCATCTAACAAAAGAAACAGATCAGAATTTTCAGTTTCGATACTCCCAAACGAGAGTGTAGTTCCAAATAACACTTCACCCTTATAGGCAAATTTATCCCTAATTGGATCACTCTCTATTCTGACGAAATCAGCGGAGTAATCTCGATCGTTATCCTTATCAATGGTTAGTCCGTCACTCTCTCCAATTGGTTGGCTAGCTAATAACTGCTGCGATGAGCAGAGAGCTAAACAAAATATAAATAATAATTTTCTTTTCACAATCACATTTTTTACAAGTAGAACGAAACACCCAGCCCAATAGCGAGTAGATTCACCTTAAAATTAAAAAAACCGCTAGACATTTCCCCCTCATAAACCTGATTTTGCACCTGTTTTGTCTTAGAGTAAGATAATCCCATCATACCAACACTAACTTCAAATGCAACATCATTTGTTGCAAAGGCAACAATCCCTGGCGATATGCCCAAAGATGCATTTATAGAGGTAGAGTACACACCTGAAGTAGGAGTATCAAAACTAAACTTCGATTGAGAGCCACCAACCTCTAGCTGCAACTCATTAAAAAGTGCAAAACGTTTGTTGTTTCCAAGTGGGATATATTGTCGCCAAATAGCCATTGCCGAGTATGAGTGCGACAGAATATAAATATTATTAAAATTAACATTTATACCACCATCGTCAGCATCACCAAACACCAAATCGGCATTTTCAACCTTAGTTAACGTTCTACCATACACAAAACGCGCCCCTATAGCCATATTTGTACTTACTGCATACGCCACTAGTGGACTAGCATTAAGTGTATAACCATACGAAGTGATATCCTCTAGAACCAAAAATTTATACGCATCGTTATCATGAGTAGAGTATGAGAATGTAGTTCCAGTTATCCACGCACCTTCGGGCAGGAACTCACTGGCAAGCTGAGCTAAACCTCGATTTCGTCGCAAGTCGCTATCATCAATATAACTATCAAGAGCGTCCGAATTGGCGTAACCAACTACCACGACACTATCAGCTTTCACACCTCCTGCGCCACTATCTACACACTCTATCGACTCTTTGCCATCTACCATCAAACAATCATGGTTGGATGCAAACACTCCATTTGCACACATAATTGTCAAAAATAGCAACACTGCCCTAGATCTAAAATTAGTCATTTAATTATTGTTAATTTACAAATTTGATTAAACTTCAATAGAATCAAAGTTTAATAATATTTATGAGGTCGTTTATTCTATAAACGACCTCATAAGTTAATTAGATGCGCTGTTTAAACAGCACGATATGTTAGTAAACAAACTCCCAATCATCAACCCACAATTCAGTACCTTCACCACCAACCATATAGTCACCATAAGCACTGGTTGCTGCCGAAATCACAAGCGAAATAGCACCTGTAGGCTTGGTTGCAGTATCATACCAATAGAAAGGAATCTCTAACTCATACATATTAGTGTCTGTTGACTCTGTAAGGAATTTCGAAGCATAACCTATAATATTACCCTCATCTACCGACATCTGCTGCTCTGGATCCCAAACTCCTTCAGGATCACCACTACCAGATGTAACATTATGACGGCTACTCCAATTTACCACACATGCAAAGATTCTAGCTTTGTCTAGCTCACCATCCACAAGATTACTACCCACCTCTGATGGAACATCCATATCAACTGTAGCCAACTGAACTGAATAACGTAGCTTAATTGCTCTTGGACGTGCAGTCCAGCTAAACGCTTGACCAAATCTTACAGTACCAGTTTGTGTTATAATACCGTTAAACTTAAACTGACCAAAGAACAGGTTACCTGCAGCAAATTTGCTTAACACTACATAAGATTTTAGTTTTGCAGCATTTGAGCCACCTCTGCTACTTTGAGTACACAAACTACTAGTAAACGTATTGTTACCACTACCCCATGTAGTTGAACTTTCACTATCAGATGTAAAACACTCTAAACTACCATCCATATTTGCACTAGTAATAGTTTGTACACTACCACCTGCTGTTATTGTAGTAATTCCTCCGCGTTGAACACCATTAACAAGAAGCTTAGTTTCATATTCACCTCCAACTGTCATACCCAAATCAAGAGTACTGATATTTAGATTAAAGTCATTCACCGCTTTCGACCATTGTGGAGTCATAGCTGCTGAGAATGTAGTTCCCGCACTTGCAGCGGCACTAAACTCATACCAATCTTCTGTACCCTTCTTACGGCAATATATCTTCACATCACTCTCAGAGGTGTTTGTCACCATTGCATTAAGAGTTGCTGTGTTATACCAGTAGTCAGGAGAGCTAATTGTCTCTAACATTCCAGTAACGTTAACCTTTGGCGATTCAGTACCTGCAGTTCCACTCTCGTCTACAGCAGTCACAACAAAACTTTGAAGACCTCCTGCACCAAACATGTTAAAGAAGTCACTATTTAAAGTCACACTACCTGTTAACTTATCTGAATCTAGTGATACACTCTCAACTCCTGCAATACCCTCAACAACCTCGCCATTAGCAAGAGGAATCAAGGTCGTACCATTCACAACAAGACTAATTTGCGAAATAGCTTGAAGCGATTGAATGCTATAAGTTTTAGTTCCGTCGATATAGGTAAATTCTGTCGATATACCATCACCCGAAATTGTAGGTTGTGGCGAGAATATAAAGCTATCATCAAACTCGGTAATTCCCTCCTCATTAAGTATCACTTCAACACTAAGCACACCACTAGTTGTAGTAGAGTATTTTAGATTAATTGTGTATAGTGTCGATGGCTCAGGGTCACTGATAGCACCAAACTTGGTGATTTCAGTAAAAGCTCCATCGTTTTTATCACCAAAATCGAAGAATGTTCCCCATGATAGTCTAGTCACATCCTCAGGACACACAAAGTAGCCATCTTGACCGCTCTCTGTATACCCTAGAGTGTAATTCTCTTTCACATCGTTTATAGATGTAAAACTGTTACTAGCAGAGACATAAGTCACTAGATTATCAACAATAAGCTCATCTCCAACATACACTTGATTCCCTATAAGCTCACTACCTGAAATACCGCTGAAATCATACACCACTCTAACAACACTATTGATTACGCTACAAGCAATTTCAATATTAGATGTAGAACCTGCAACAATTGCAAACTCTTGCGAACCAGAATATGTGTATTGATCAGGGTCCTCAGCTGCATACACAGGAGTCTCGTCTATTTGAAGAGATACTGTTGCTTTATAATCGCCCGACACTAAATATAGTGCATCTGGCACCTCATTAGCTGGATAGTAGTAGCGAATCAACTCCCACTCTGCATCATAGCTCACGCCGTCAACAACGGCAGCTTCGTTTTTTAGCTTATATATTTTTAATATATAATCTTCAAGCAAGGTGTTTACATCATCGTCAGATAAAGTAGTAGCACGAGTAGTACTACCTACATTGTAACTTAATGAAAGCGTACCTTCGCCCTCTTCAGTCTCCCCAGAGCTATCGTAGCTCTGGAGTTCTGAATTCTTATTACATGATGCTACTGCAAAAAACATTAACAATAGCACGCTATATCTCAATAAATTTAATCTAATCATTTTGCTACAACTTTAAATTTAAGTGTTACTGTTGTTGATTTACCTCCACTATTTGTTACGGTAAGAACAAAGTCGGTATCGCCTTCGCCCAATCCAGCTAGTAGCGGAATAAAATCGGTAATATCCATCTCTATGTAAGTTTGACCCGAAACCTCGTCACCAACAGGGAATCCTAATGCTTTAAGACCCTCTTCACAACTACCTGGATTAACTAGATCCATTTGGGATGCTAAACCGATACCTGTTAATTCTGTTTCTACAAGTATAGCACTGTTTATTTGAAGATCAAATCCTGTAATTCCAGTCTCAGAGAATATCTCTACAACTACTGGATAATCCTCAATACCAGCATATATTTCGTGTCTATCATCAAAGCTATGACCAGACCAAGTAATTGTTGGAGCAGATGCCTCACCCACAGAAACCTTAAATGTAGAGGTTGTAACATATCCCCTAGAGTCCGAAACGCTAAATTTAGGTTCATAATAGACTCCCGTAACTCCATCTGGTAATGTACGTAACAACTCCATTCCTGCAACAGTAGCAGTTATTGTAATCTTCTTAGTTGATGAATCCTCTGTCACCACATAATACTCATCATAAGGGTTATATGTTGGTGTTGGTCTAAGCGTAATTAAAGCACCCTGAGCAACTCCAGGTGTAATAACAGTGATAGTATTAATCTCGGCATCACCTCTTGGGATGAACTCAAATGTTAAAGCATCAACCGTACCTGTAGTAGGAATAGTGATTTCATTATCAGTAGAGTTTAGCATTTTAATAGCTGGCATCAACTCTGGATCAATAATAGTCTCCTCGATTGCACTATATGATGTCAATATATCAACATCTATCTTCTCATCATACACCCAGTTTTCTACAGTCACCTCAAACTCAACATTACCTTCATTTGCATGAAGAATATTGATGCTTATTTTTCGCCATTGACCTGGAGTTACACCAGTGATTGTCTGTTTCCATCCCTCAATTTTCGCATACGATGCATCCTCATCGCCACTTGCAGTGTTATACATACCTGAAAGCGAAACAGTCATTGTGTTTGAATCGTCATAAGTATCAAAGAATACAATATCCTCATCATCTCTCTTAAAGATATAGGTTTGATTTCCCACAACAACGCTAATTCTTAATGGCAAATCATCGCCAGTACAATCAGCATCCGCTTTAAACATATATTTCAAATCAGCAGAGAGCGAAACACTAGCTTTAATATTGGTTAAATCACAAACAATATCATTCACCTCTGTCACTTCGCCTTTTTTGATAGTAAAGCTTTGCGTTCCTTTATATTTTGCATTTCCTGTATCAGCTCCCACATCCGAAACCAACACACTCACCGCTGACTCAGGAACTTCTAAAAGCTCAGTTTCAACAGTTACATTATAATCAGCAGGATAAAGAGGATAACCATCACCAAGTTCTGTTTCAAGCTTAAGCTCTGAGTAGTTAATCTCATAAGATACTGGAACTTTAAGATTTGTACTCTCAATAGTTACAATATAGCTATCTTCTACGCTACTAGTAGCACGTGTAGAAGCATCCTGCTCACTGCTATCCAACAACTCCTCGGCTGAAGTATCAACTGACACTTGAAGGTCAGTAATCTGAAGGTAACCAACACTAGAGCTGTCTACACCGCTAGTTCCACTTAATAAGCCGTTATCACTATCAGCATCATAGTTGTTGTAAAAGACCGACTCGTCCTGACAACCAACTACCATAGCCAATGCCGATAGAATGACAACACATTTTTTTATCATTGATTTCATACGCTTTTATTTTATATAAGGTATCTAAATATTAATTTGAATCCGGATTGAGTTCATCGCTAGTCTCTACGACTTCGAATTCTGAAATACTGCTATCAAAACTAACAGATATTCCACCACCACCAACATCTTCAGCATCTAGCTCAATAGTATAACACTCTTGTGCAGTGGTTTTTCCAATCACTCCTGAGAATGAAACGGTTGTGCCATTTGTTTTAACAGCTGTACCACTAAGCGTAAGTGTTGTAGAGGGTTGAACAAAGAATAGAGTCATAGCGTTTGCCTCTATATTCAACTCTGTTCCTTTAGTAGTAGTGATTGTTAAATCACTAGAAACATAATAGTTATCAAAACTTTCAGTGGTTGTAATACCTCTAATAATAGAGTTACAAATCGGCACTGAAATACTCTCTTGACTAACTTTACGTGCTGAGACTACAAAATCGTATGTTGTGTAATAGCAAGGATTTTCGTAACCCTCATCTGTAACATCGCCATACGAAAGAGTAACAGTATAATCACCAGCATATAAGTATGGTAATTCACTAGTATAATCAGACAATTTATCATAAGAAATAGAGACACTCTCTACATCACCACCCTCCTGCTGTCCACCGACAACTTCATCTGGTACTATATAACTGCCTGTAATTTCAACTTTAAAATCATCCGCGCTAGGCAAGATAGAACTTGGCAAATATATCTTGCCATCTTCCACTACTAAATCGCCATAATCTGTAGCACGAGTAACGACCTCTGCGCTACCTGCAATGCTACATGCCAACTCCACTTGACCTTGAGAATCGGCATCATCATAGCTATCTACACTCTCACTGCTCTGCTTTGAACAAGCCAAACTTAGAGTGCATAGTAGCATAGTAAGTAATTTAAATCTTCTCATATTAAACATTTTATTTAATTTCATTTTACTACATGACAAAAATTCAAAAAAACCTCATAAATATATGAAATTCAATTAAATAAGTGTCTTAAAAATTTGTATAAGTCCCTGATTTTCAGTATCTTTATAGTTTAAAAACTA
>JAWXTQ010000051.1:0-12931 GCA_044433405.1 Rikenellaceae bacterium | reverse complement strand
ACTCGAACCCGCGACCCCCTGCGTGACAGGCAGGTATTCTAACCAGCTGAACTACCACACCATGGTTCTTATTTGCTGTGCAAAGGTATGGATAATTTTTTTATTTTGCAAATAAATTTTTGAAAAATAGCTTTTTTGTTACTTTTCTTCGTTGTTTGTGCTGTTCTGTTCTCTTGAGAAGAAGCTAAAGTTCACACTTCCGTATGCTCTACGTTCCTGAAAGTGGGGAGAAGATGAGAAGTCTTTTGATTTGCTGTGTTCTAGGATAAATACCCCATCATCATTTAAGAGAGTGGATTCGAATATCAATTGAGGTAGGTTATCAGCCTCTTGTAGATCATAAGGAGGATCTGCAAATATCAAGTCGAAGCTCTCTTTGCTGTGTTTGATGAAAACAAAAGCGTTGCTTTTTACTGAGAGAATATTTTTTAGTCCTAGAGTAGCGCTACATTGGCGAATAAAGGATTGATGTATTGGATCTTTTTCGACTGAGACAACCTGCTTAGCTCCACGAGATGCAAACTCGTAGCTAATAGAACCACTGCCTGAGAATATATCTAAAACTCTAATATTTTCGATCTCTATTCGATTGGTGAGTATGTTAAAAAGATTCTCCTTGGCAAAATCTGTTGTTGGTCTTGCTTTTAGTGCCTTAGGTGGATTTATTACCCTCCCTTTGCATGTTCCACTAACTATTCTCATGTTTAATCTGGTTTTTAATTTGTTCTGCTATTCCCTTTTCTGCTCTTTTGTATGATGAGTCGCTTAGAGAGTAGATTGTATGATTATCGTTGATAGAGTAATCAGAAATTATTTTCTTAAGGTAGTAAATAGTATCTAGTTGGTTGGTTGTAGGGAGTAAGTCGGCAAATTGTAGTTTGCCACCCTTGGCATAAGCTATGGCGCATCGTTGATTAGAGGAGATAAATGTTAACGAGGATGTGGCTAAGCTTTTTTTAATAACTTTAGATACTGGATGAAGCAGTATAATATTGCTAAAAAAAGATTTTATCGACTCTAATAGATGTTTGTCACACCCCACTACCATTGTTATTCCAAAGCTAGAATCGCTAAAGTAGCTAAACTTGTTGCTATCGTAAATTAAAGATTTTGCCCTGAAATAGAGTTGTAGAAACTCGTCATTGTAGAGTTTTGCAGGTATTAAGACAAAATTATCGCTTACAATATTTATGGTCACTAGGGATGATAATTTACGTAGCTTTTTAAGCATAAGGTTAATCTCTTCGGGATTGTTGAACGGAATCACCTCTTCGCATATAGCATCACCTCTGGTATTAAAAAAAGATAGTCCATTCAAGCAAACTTGAATGGACACACTTTTAATATTTTGAAGATTACTCCCAGTTACCTGCATCATTGGTTGCTTGTGTAAGAGAACCTACTTTGATACCAGGGTATCTACCAATAGTTTGAGCTGCGTCAATAGCATTGATCAATAACTGTTGGTTTAGGTCAGTAAGGTAAACTTTAAACGGTACACGAACTTCGAATACAGGGATAACGACCATAGACTCAGTAGTTAAGTCAGTTGCGCCCATGATGTATTCTACTTTGTTGTCAGTAAAAGGTACATACTTAAAGTTATTAGCAACAAATTGGTTGTTAAAGATAGTATCTTTAACTGCTAGTTTAACGATCTCTGTTCTAACTCTACCAAGAGCTACGTCAAGAGAGTCATCCTCAGAACCAAATTTGATTTCGTAAGTTAGAGAGTCGTTCTCAACAAAGTTAATCAAAGAGTCCATGTTTGGAGTGTAACGCTTGTAAGCATATTTGTAAGCGTGTTGCGCTTTACGAATATCTTTAAGGCGTTCAATAATGACCTTCTCCCTAGCTGTTTTCACTTGATCGAATTCAACTGGAGTCATAATGATTGAGTAAAGCCAGTAGCCTGAAGCTACAACTGCTGCTAAAAGCAGAATCTTAATAACTGTTTTCATTTGGATTACCGATATTTATTTTAATTATTATAATTCATAACTTGTGTTTTTAATTTTTTGCAAAGTTAATAAAAAATAGATATACCATAACAATTGAGAGATATTTTTATCAATAAATTAATATTTTACACCTACCTAACTTCATCCATTGAATGTGTAAAGCTACAAAAAAAATCTAATATTAAGCAATATATAGACATATTTTTTAAAAAAATATCGCAAATTTTTCCCTGAAATTAAATTTTAGGAGCTAATTACTATAAGGTTTTTGCTTTTATCTGATTGAATAGCAAATAGTTGCATTTTTAGTAATTATTCTAATTCACTTAGTTAATTTATTTGCCAAATATTGGTTATAGTTCGCTTTACACTCGATTGATTAGTGGTTTTTGGATTAGAAAAAAATAAGATGTAAATTTGCTAGCTAAGAAAGTTTGGCAATTATCAAGCAATATAATTATAATTATGACTGATACAGAGATAGCATTAAAAATAGAGTCCTATATGCCTTTTAAGCCTACTAGTGACCAAGCAGATTTATTTGGGATAGTGGGGCAATTTATACTACACTCCAAAAGGGGTGATGTTTTGATAATTAGTGGATATGCAGGAACAGGAAAAACTACTGTTATCTCAATTCTCTCAAAGTTGTTAAAAGATGTAGGTATAAAGAGCGTAATGATTGCGCCAACTGGGCGTGCAGCTAAGGTTATGAGTCAATATTCAAATACAAAGGCGTACACTATTCACAAAAAGATATATCGCCAAAAATCGGCTCTGGTAGATGCGTTTGTCATTGATATTAACAAGGATAATCTTACATACTATATCGTCGATGAGGCCTCTATGATAAATGACAGCTCTTATGATTCAATTTTTGGGAGTGGCAATCTGCTTGCAGATATGGTTGAGTATATTAACGGAGGTAAGAATTGTAGGTTAATAGTGGTCGGTGATAAGGGGCAGTTGCCACCAGTTGGGCGCGCAGAATCGCCAGCACTTGATCCCTCAGTGATGGAGTACTACTCCCAGAACCTCTATACTGCAAATCTGACTACGGTTGTTAGGCAGAAGGATGGCAGTGCTATTTTAGAGAATGCAACAATAGTAAGATCTCTAATAGAGCAGGGTTTTGAAGATTTTCCGCGACTAAGAATAGCTTCTCCTGAGTTTAAATCAATTCAAGGAGGTGAGTTTTTTGACGAAATAGAGGATGCTTATGCGCGATTTGGTAAGGAGGAGACGATAGTTATTACACGCTCCAACAAACAAGCTACCAGAGCCAATAGTGCAATCAGAAATCGTGTGTTGTATATGGAGGAGGAGATTAGTTCGGGTGACTTGTTGATGGTGGTTAAAAACAATTATAGCATCGTCAATGAGGATGATGAGATCGGATTTATTGCTAATGGAGATGTTGCCAAGATAAAACGACTACGACGTTACGAGGAGCTTTTCGATATGCGATTTGTTGAGGCTACACTCCTTTTCAGCGATTACGACGATACTGAGCTAGAGTGTAAGATGATGTTAGACACTCTCTATTCTGATACTCCGTCGTTAAGCAGCGAAAAGAGCAAGGCTCTCTTTTTCGAGGTTGAGAAAGACTACAGTGATATTACTGATAAGCGCAAGCGGTACCAGGCAATCAAGGAGGATAAATACTTTAATGCTTTGCAGGTAAAATTTGCTTATGCCATCACTTGTCACAAGGCGCAAGGTGGACAGTGGGATTGTGTGTTTATTGATCGTTTGATCTTTGGAGATGAGACGATGACTATTGATATGTTGAGATGGCTTTATACTGCAATCACGAGGGCGAAGAAGAGGGTGGTGTTGATAAATTTTGACGAAAGGTTCTTTGACCAAATTTAGCCTCCCCTTATCAAATAACACTCACCAAACTTGTGCACAGGAGAAACGCAGGTTCTCCCAAAGGGGTCTCTGACCCCTGCCCTCCGCAAGAACAGTCCAGAGCTCAACCTTGCCACAGAGCATTTATTACACAACAACCAGGTTTAAATAGCCTACTTATTAGGTTCTTTCACTAAATTCTCGGCATAATCAATAGATTCTAAGAAGTTACACTAGTGGCACTTTTTTTGAAGTAGCCATACTAAGTAAAACTTTTAAAATTTATATCTATGTTACCATCTAAAAGATCACAAAACTGGTTGCCTTCTATCTTTAACGACTTCATCGGCAACGAATGGATTGCTAAATCTAACAGTGTAGCTCCTGCAATGAATATCATCGAAACAGCTAAGGAGTATAAAATCGAAATTGCATCACCTGGCCTAAACAAAGAGGATTTCACTCTTAAGGTTAACGACCAAAATCATCTAGTTATCTCTGTCAAGAGAGAATCGCACAATACAATAGACGATAAAGAGTCCAAATACTTACGTCGTGAGTTCAGCTTCTCACAATTCCAACAAACTCTTATCTTACCTGATAATATTGATAAAGACTCTATTGATGCCTCACAGCAAAATGGTGTTTTGACTGTAACGATACCTAAGAAAGAGGAGGTTGTGGTTAGTAATGAGAAGGAGATACCAATAAAATAATTAGGTGCTTTTGCTTTCTGCGCTTCATCTGCGGCACATCCCCCTCTAAATAAATCCTCACGTACTTTAAGTACGTGAGAATTTTGAAAGTTTACAATATGTAGACTTGTAAGTTCTTTTATTCTAATATATTATTTGTCCTTTTTGATATTGAGTAGTTTATTTACTTAATAGCAATACTTTAGAATCTTAATTGTAAGTTTAGTTTGAAGTATAATTCTCCGTCATTTTCTATGTAGAGATTTCCAAAACGATGTCTACTTGTTGAAGGTGTGTCTAGCTTGATATTCTCAAAAAGATAATTCTTTAAATTGTCAATCTCAATTATATGAAATCCAACACAATCACCATCATTTTTCATTACGATGGTGCCATTTGCCTCATAAGTGCCATCCCATTTTGTTCCTGCAAAAAAACCTAAAAGAACATCTACTAATAACTTTTTAACCTTTGATTTTAATAGAATCTTTGAGTCTTCGTCTGCTACCTTCATCGATAGTTTATCACAAATATCTACTAGTGACGATATTCTATCCCTATAAAAACACAATAATATTTGACCAATCAGATTAGGCATTTCAGTGTCAACCATTCTTAAATTAAAGTCCATAGAATCTCTTTCTGCTCCAATAAATTCAAAGGTACCTCCCAACTCTTCGATTTTTTTAATTCTATCTTTAAGTTTCGTTACCGTTTTAATGGCGTTTATATTGTCAATATGTTTTTTATTTAATCCGTTGATCTTAAAAATAAAATTTGTATTACCTGATGCATTTAGCAACGTGGATTTACTGCCTAGATACGATTTTATTCCAAATCCCTCATTTTCCTTTTGTATTTGCTCATTCTCAATACCTAATACTATATCAGCTTTTTGATTACTATTGCCTCCTTTAATTATATTAAGTCCTAATTTATTTTGAATAACATTGAATTCGGGGATCTCAAAAGTTTGCGAGCTATCTTTAATCCGAGATGTTAATAAATTAATAATATCATTATTTATTATCTCTGAAATAATCACGTCTGTCTCGACTCTATTTTCTTTGTTTCTTATGGTTACAGTAGAGTGGTTAGTCAATAGAAAATCAAGGTTTAAGTTGTTAGTTGTAACTTTGTTTATTTTTATAATACTTTTATTCTTATTTAAGCCCTTGTCAGATAGTGATATTTGTTTGTCTAATAATAATTTGATAAACACTAATAGCTCTGTCCACTCTCCTTTGTTTTTTGTCGTTTTTTGGCTCATTTTCTTGGGTGTTAAATGATTTAAATGATTTACTATGTTTTTAGCAACAGTTTCTACTGCATCTACCGCTACACTATTGCCTAATTGTTTTATGGCTTGTGCTGGACTAACTGGAAAAATAAAATCATCTGGAAATCCTTGCATTTTTCGCGCTTCTATATAAGACAATCTTCGCAATTCTCCATCAACTAAATAGTTATCCCAATTTCTCCTGTCTGTAATATTTGAGCCTCTGCCTCCTATTCTAATCGTAAATCCTATTTCTCTCGAACACTCACCCCCCCAAACGTCACTCATATTATACTTTAAAGGTATTGGAGCAGGGAAGCAAAAACCTTTCATAAACCCCTCATCTCTAAATCCAATTATAAAGGCTCTTGGTCTAAGTTGCGGTAATCCATAATCAGAAGCCTGTACTATTTTATAATAGAATGAATAGCCTAATTCATTTTCAAGTACATTTCTAATTACATTAAATGTATTTCCATTATCATGATTTATGAGACCTCTTACATTTTCAAGGAAAAATGCTTTAGGTCTTTTCTCATCTAATATTTCAGTAATATTGAAAAACAAATTACCTCTTTCTGAATTATGATTATCCTCAAAACCTCTTTTCTGTCCTGCTTGGCTAAATGGTTGACACGGAAAACCTGCACAAAGGATATCGAAATCAGGTAAATCCTTAGGAGCAATAGTTCTAATATCTTTATTAAAAAGATTATTTTCGAATATTTTAGGACTTATGTTTTTAAAATTAACTTCGTATGTTTGTCTTGCAAATTCGTCAATTTCAGAAGCAAATACACATTCACCACCTAATCTGTGCATCGCTAAATGAAATCCGCCTATTCCCGCAAATAAATCAATAAAGGTGAATTTACTCATTATTATTATATATAATTTTGTGGCTAAGTTACGACTTTAATTTTAAACTCACAAATCTAAAGTGATATCACATGATATAATACTTTGGATATGAATTATATACGTTAGTATAAGCAATGGCAAAGCTATAAAGTGATTATCAGCATTTTTCGCTTTTGCAGGGTTAATATTAATATTAAAAAAAGCTGTCTTGAATTGTTCAAGACAGCTTTTTTAATGTAATATGTTTCGACTAAACTTAGTCGTTTAGAGAGAAACGTTTGTATGCTACTACAGTTGCATCTGCATTTGCAGCTGCGATGTGTGCAGCGATGTTAATCTTAGGATTTTTAACAAATGCTTGATTAAGAAGAGTATTGTCAGACAAATATTTGTTAACTTTACCTTCAGCAATTTTGTCAAGCATAGCTTCTGGTTTGCCATCAAGACGAGCTTGTTCGCGACCAATTTGACGCTCTTTTTCAATGATGTCAGCAGGACAATCATCTTTGCTGATAGAAACAGGAGCCATTGCTGCAGCTTGCATAGCTACATCTTTAGCAGTTTCTTCAGAGATTTCAGTGTTGAAACCTACTAAAGTACCCAATTTCTTGTTAGTGTGAATATAAGCTACTACTTGTTGAGCTTCGATTTGTGAGTAGAAAGGAACTTCAATTTTCTCGCCAGTTTGACCAGATTTTTCAGTTACCATCTCAGCAATAGTGCCATTACCGTAAGCTAGTGCTTTTAGAGCATCTAGGTCGGCAACGTCAGCTGCTACTGCTGCTTCAAGAATCTCATTTGCAGTTTTGCCAAACTCTTCGTTTTTAGCTACGAAGTCAGTTTCACAAGCTAGACAAAGCATGTATGCTTTGTTACCAACAATTTTAGAAACAACTAAACCTTCAGAAGCTTCTCTGTCGGCACGTTTGCTAGCGATTAATTTGCCTTTTTCACGAATAATCTCTTGAGCTCTATCATAATTACCTTCTGCCTCGATAAGTGCTTTTTTGCAATCCATCATTCCGGCACCAGTCATTTTACGTAATTTAGCTACGTCAGCTGCTTTAATTTCCATGATTATTTGTTTTTATGTTTTATAAAGTCAATATCAATTATTGAGCATCAACAACCTCAGCAGTCTCAACTGCAGCTTCAACAGCAGGAGTTTCCTCTACTGTAGCTTCTGTAGCAGGAGCTACCTCGCTTACTTTCGCTTTGCGAGGACGAGTTGCTTTAGTTTGCTCACCTTCACGAGCTTTTTTAGGAGTATCACCCTCTTTTTCTTTCTCAGCTTTTCTTTCGTTTGTACCCTCTTCGATAGCAGCACAAATTACATCTAGAACAGCGCCAATAGATTTAGAAGCATCGTCATTTGCAGGGATTACATAATCAATTTGTGTAGGATCACAACAAGTATCAACCATTGCAAATACTGGGATGTTTAATCTTTTAGCCTCTTTTACTGCGTTAGCCTCTTTTTGAACGTCAATAACAAAAAGTGCAGCTGGTAGACGAGTCAAGTCAGCGATTGAACCAAGGTTTTTCTCAAGTTTAGCTCTTTGACGGCTAATTTGAAGTTTCTCTCTTTTAGAGAAGTTGTTGTAAGTACCATCAGCGTTAAGTTTGTCGATAGTACTCATTTTTTTGATAGCTTTACGGATAGTTGGGAAGTTTGTAAGCATACCACCTGGCCAACGCTCAGTTACGAAAGGCATGCCAACGCTTTTTACCTTTTCAGCTACGATATCTTTAGCTTGTTTTTTTGTAGCAACAAAAAGAACACGGCGTCCAGATTTAACAATTTGTTTAAGAGCTGCTGCACTTTCGTCAAGTTTAACAGCTGTTTTGTGAAGGTCGATGATATGAATACCATTTTTCTCCATAAAGATATATGGAGCCATTTTAGGATTCCATTTTCTTTTTAAGTGACCGAAGTGAACTCCAGCCTCTAGTAATGTATTAAATTCAGTTTTAATCATTGTTTTAATTTTTGTTTTCTCTCTTCTTCAATCTTCAACGGTAGCACATCTCGCAAAGGTGGTCCGGAAGATTTTCCGCGACTAGGCAACAACTAAGTAGGCGTTTGGCAATCTTTGTTGTTTGATACAACCTATGTCGTGCATTGTAGGACGAATAGAAAAATTGTTTGTAAAAATAATTTCCGAAGAAATTCTGTTAACGTTTAGAGAACTGGAATTTCTTACGTGCTCCTGGTTGTCCAGGTTTTTTACGCTCAACAACGCGAGAGTCGCGAGTTAAGAATCCGTTTTTCTTAAGTGCAGGACGAAGTTCTGGGTCAATTTCGCAAAGTGCGCGAGCAATTCCTAAACGAGCTGCTTCTGCTTGACCTTTAATTCCACCTCCATCAAGATTGATTTTAATATCGAAATTTTCACCAGTCTCTGTTACCAAAAGAGGTTGTTTTACTACAAATTGAAGAATATCCAATGGGAAATATACTTCTATGTCGCGAGAGTTAATGGTGATTTTTCCGCTGCCATCTTTTACGTATACACGTGCAACGGCTGATTTTCTACGTCCTACGGTGTTTACTACTTCCATAATGATTACTTAATGTCAATTAAATTAATTTGTTTTGGAGTTTGTGCCTCGTGTGGATGCTCTCCACCTGCATAAACTTTTAGGTTGCGTAATAAAGCTGCTCCTAAACGATTTTTAGGTAACATACCTTTTACGGCTTTCATGATTACAAACTCTGGTCTGCGACTTAAAAAGTCAGCTGGAGTTGCAAAACGTTGTCCACCTGGATAGCCAGTGTGGCGTACATAAACTTTATCGGTCATTTTTTTACCGGTAAGTTTAATTTTCTCAGCGTTAATGATGATTACGTTGTCACCGCAATCAGCATTAGGAGAGAAAGTTGGTTTGTTTTTACCTCTCAAGATCTTTGCAACTTGTGATGCAAGACGTCCAAGAGTTTGGTCGTTCGCGTCAATCAAAATCCACTCTTTCTGAGCGTTAGCTGCATTGACAGAGATAGTTCTGTAGCTTAATGAATCCACTTTTTTTCTCTTTTTTAGTTAATACTTAAATTGATCCTACCCCATAACATTGGGCGTGCAAAGGTAACAATAATTTATTAAATTACAATACTTTCGTTTATTTTTTTGTCTTTTAATCATTTATGCTCGTTTACCACTAGAAGTTTAAATCTAAGTAATTTGCATTTGAAGAGGATTATCTTAATGATTGAATTGTGCTCTTGTATTCACTTATTAATCGCTCAAAAATTGTTTCTACGTTATCTATGCTCTCTATAATTGCAGCTATCTCGCCAATCTCAAGCTTTCCGTTCTCTATATCGCCCTCAAAGATTCCTCTTTTCGATCCTTTATCGCCAATAATCTCTAAAAGCTCTTCGCGCTCAGCACCTCTATTCTCAGCTTCAATAATTTTGTTAACTAGAGTGTTTTTTGCCATTCGTGTTAGCACCATCTTTTTAAGACACGCAAAGGTATCGCCCTCTTTAAGTTCAATTCCTTTCTGCTTGTATGCTTCACTAGCTGACGACTCTTCACTAAGCGCAAACAGAGTACCTATCTGTACCCCTTGTGCTCCTAATGCCATTGCTGCTACTATAGCATCTCCACCCCCTATGCCACCTGCGGCAATTACAGGAATCTTAACACTTTTCTTTACTGCTTGCAATAAAACTAATGTTGTGCTCTCCTCGCGACCATTGTGTCCACCTGCCTCAAATCCTTCGCACACTACAGCATCACATCCAGCACTCTCGGCTTTAAGTGCAAACTTGCTACTTGATACAACATGTGCCACCTTAATGCCATGCTCTTTAAACTTCTGAGTGTATACAGCTGGGCTACCTGCTGCGGTAAACACAATCGGCACTTTCTGCTCGATAATCATATCCACTACCTCATTTACCTGAGGGTAGAGTAGCGGAAGATTAACCCCGAAAGGTTTGTTAGTTGCCTCCTTACACTTTATTATGTGCTCTTTTAACGTCTCTAGGTGCATTGAACCTGCACCAATCAATCCAAGGCCTCCACAGTTAGACACAGCTGCCGCTAATCGCCACGAGCTGCACCACACCATACCGCCAGAGATTATGCCATATTTTATGCCAAATAGTTTTGTAATTTCGTTGTTAATCATATAAGTATTTCGTTTTAATTTGCAATTGCAAAGTTACTATTTTATTGGATTAATACAAAAAAGAGAAGGCCTCGAATCATATTCGAGACCTTCTCTTTTTTTACGATAATGGATTTTATATTACCGATAAAACTTTAGTTGCTGTGTAGCTAAGCTTTAATGCGTTCGCTTTACGTAACTCTTGTTTGATATCTACTATAATACCCATACGTACATCTTTATCTGCTTTTAGCGATACTGTCATAGCATTTCTATCTGCTTCTGAAAGTTTGTCGCGTTCTGCTGCGATAAAGTCAGTAATCTGTACAGCCGTTTGGAATGCACCGTTTAACTGAATACGTGGACTATCACCCCATTTAGCAGCTAGATTTTTTACTGGAGAACCAACATAAATGTAGCTAACTAATGATTTTTTTTCTAGTTTTTGAATTTCTGTAGCACCTGGTAATTTAATATCTACCTTAGTTTCAACTTCACGCATAACTGTTGTTACCATGAAGAAGAAAAGTAGCATATAGATAATATCAGGTAGCGACGACGTTCCTAATTCTGGGACACCTTTGTTTCCCTTTTTCTTCATTACTGCCATAATATTCTCTCCTATTTTGTTAAATCTCTAGGTTCTGCCTCAGATATTCTTACTGGAATAGCTTTACGAATAGCCTTAGCTTGCTCTGAATCTAAATCCGCTAGTTTGCGACCAAATTTCTCCATAGACAAATTGTCCCTAACTTCGCGATACGCTCTACTTAACTCATTTTGCACTTTAATGTACATTTCGTAAGTAGTTTCACGTGTATTTTGTAGCGAGATAACTCCTTCACTTATAGGGTATTGGCCAATTAATTCAACTTCTACCATGTTTTTAACAGGTAGATCATCACTATCTAAAGGATTTAATATAAATTCTTTGGCTATCTCTGTAAGTTGCGAAATATCCGCAGCTTTATCTTCAACAGCAAGTCTGTCTTGGCTATTAACCAAAACTTTCAAAATATTGCGTTCATTAATCTTGTTTTGCTCATCTGGATTCGATTCAACCCAAGCAGGAAGAACACGCTGAATACCAGATTCTACATTCATTGTAGTAGAAACAAGATAGAAAATCAATAGTAAGAAAGCAATATCAGCCTGCGGTGCAGCACTGATTGGAGGTAGACTTCTTTTTGCCATCTTTTTTGCTTTTATTAATCTTTACTTAGTTGTAAAGAACTATTTAAACATATTGTAAGCCTCAAGAGCTATAATGCTAAAGAAGGCTGCTCCTAAAGCAATATAGGTTGTATATAGACCTGTGTCACTTAAACGTAATTCTGCTACGTTGTCATAAGTATCAGTTGCAGTCACAACTGGAGTACCATCTGACATACCATAAGCTATTGCTAGCACAACTAACACTACAACTACACCCATAATTGAGCGAAGAGCTCCTTTAGGGTTTTGTGCCAAGTTAATTGTTGGAAGTAACACGGCTGTAGCTATTGAAAGCCCTAATAGTGAATATGTCCAAAAGAATAGTGGATCAACATTGTCTGGATCACTACCTGTGAAAAATAGAACCACTATCAGAACAGATACAAATAGCATTACGTATCTGATTAATGATAAGTATTTCATAAGTTGTCTTAAATTTGTGGGTTTGATAAACTGGTCAAAAGAGCCCAGTTAATCGTCATCCTAATTATACACTTTTCAACTATTTAATTTAGTCAAAATTATTTTTTGCTAAATTTAGTAATGATATCAATCAAAGAGATTGATGAATCTTCCATGCTGATAACTAAGCCATCAATTTTAGAAAGAAGATAGTTGTAGAAAAGTTGTAGAATAATCGCAACGATCAAACCACCCACAGTTGTCAAAAGAGCAACTTTAATACCACCTGCTACGATAGCTGGAGAAACGTCACCTGCTACAGCGATGTTGTCAAACGCAGAAATCATACCGATTACAGTACCCATGAAACCAAGCATCGGAGCTAGTGAAATGAATAATGAAATCCAAGAAAGGCCACTCTCTAACTGTCCCATTTGTACAGAACCGTAAGATACAACTGACTTTTCAACTACGTCTAAACCGTCGTCGTAACGAAGTAGACCTTGATAGAAGATAGAAGCAACTGGACCACGTGTATTGCGGCAAAC
>JAWXTQ010000050.1:0-13030 GCA_044433405.1 Rikenellaceae bacterium | reverse complement strand
TGTAGCAGTAAAATCGCACATTTTCTTCGATATTCAATACCATAATTACATCTTTTTTATTTGATGCAAAGGTCTGAAATTACTCAGATTGTGTCAAGACGTGATCGTGGAGACGGTTACGTTGTTTCAGTATCGAAAAGAGTAAACCTTGGCTCATTACCTAACATTGCTGAGCCAATGATTAGCATACTGCCTGACGAACCAACATTTTGCGCATCTCAATCCTTTAAAGCAAGCTATTCAGCTGCCCTTATGTCAGTAATAAAAAAGGTTCGACGAGCACAAAAGGCAGGAATTTCATCAGAGACACTACTTGGTATTAACAGTGAAATTAAGCTCTCTAAAGCATACTCACCTACAATAGTTGTTGATGAGAGTGGTAATTATGATATTATCACAGAAGAGAATCAAGAGCAAAAAAAGGAGTATTCAATAAACAATCTAATAGAGCTTCTACTATCTATCATCACCGACTTTCTACCCGATTACTCGTCAAATATTTTCGCATTACATCAAGCACTATACAGTGCCATTGCTCTAATTTCTCGTGGAGCAATAGCACCTATGATAGTAAAAGACAATGAGAAGTACAACCGAATAATCTGGACTCCAGCTTACAATAGCATAGAGGTGAGAGAGGTCATTGAGCAACTACAAGAGGTGATGCCACCAACAATTATCAAAGTGCTCTTCAAGAGTCGCAAAACAGCCGTTTTGATAAAAAATCAAGCAGAGATACTAGTCTCATACTTCATCACTAAACTAATCAATAGGCTGTCTCGTTTTACGCTAGACGACTATCACAATCTATTCTTTTGCAACTCACAATTAAAGTTTGATGGCATAGGCGAGAGTGGCATTGCAGGTGGCATTAAGGCGTGGCTAGACCACTACTCAATTAGCATTGGCAAGTATAGAGCTGTTTTTATTGTAAAAGAGGACAATAAAAGAGAGCTTTTTAAAATGCATCTCGGAGTTGAGAATCGCAGCGAAGCTATACCAGAAACACACACACTAAACTCAGTTCTCACAGAGAGAAAATACGAAACCACACGTTACGAGATATTAAAAGCTATCTCTATGCTGACACCTATGATTCCATCATTGGGCGCATATATAAACAACTCGGCTAAGAACGATATACTACTATCGTTCGAGGAGTTTACTCCTATGCTAATGCAAGTGATACCTGCTGTTAAACTACTTGACGTAGAAGTAATCCTCCCCAAATCATTACAACAGCTCATCCGCCCCAAAGCGAGCGTGAGTCTCTCTAAAAAAGAGCAGTCCGATACCTCATTTATTCGCCTAGATGACTTACTTAGCTTCAACTGGCAAATAGCATTGGGCGACGAAAAAATTTCAAGGGCGGAGTTTAAACAGTTAACTAGCAAAGCTACAGGGCTACTTAAATTCAAGGGTCAATTCATCTACGTCAACGCCGAAGATATTGAACGTCTGCACAAGACTATGGATGGCGGCAGCAAGCTCAACGGAGCACAACTACTCCAGACAGCACTAAGCGAAGAGTACGAAGGTGCGCCAATTACAATTAGCGATGAGGTGCGCGAACTTATTAGGGAGCTTACTAAGGAGGAGAATATCGAATTACCAACAACCATTAATGCTCAACTTCGACCATATCAACAGCGAGGCTACTCGTGGATGTATCGAAATTTACGCATTGGTTTTGGGTCAATTATTGCTGACGATATGGGACTCGGAAAAACATTGCAGGTTATAACTCTTATACAGAAGCTGAAAGAAGAAGGTGCAATTACCAAACGCAAAGTGCTTGTAATTACACCAACGGGGCTACTCTACAATTGGCAAAAGGAATTAAAGCGATTTGCACCAAAACTCACAAGTCACATTTACCACGGCACATCACGCAAGATTTCAGACTTTGATGCAGATATTATGCTCACAAGTTATGGTGTTCTGCGGTCCGACACAGATATTCTAAAGCGTAAGAAGTGGCAAATAGTAGTGATTGATGAGGCACAGAATATAAAAAATTCTGTAACAGCACAAAGCAAAGCAGTGCGTTCAATCCCTGCCAATGCACACATTGCAATGAGTGGAACGCCTGTTGAGAATAGACTCTCTGAGTTTTGGTCAATAATGGATTTTACTAATAAAGGCTACCTGGGTTCGGTAAAGAATTTCAATTCTGAGTATTCACGCCCTATCCAACAAGATAATGATATGGAGTGCGTAGAACGTTTTCGCAAAATTACTGCTCCATTTATGTTGCGACGTTTAAAAAGTGACAAGTCAATCATCTCTGATTTACCTGACAAAATAGAGGAGAACCAATATGCACGACTCACCTCAATGCAATCAGCTTTATATCACGAGACACTCACCTGTGCAATGAACACAATTGAAGATATTGACGACAACTCTCAGCAGGCACTATTTAAACGCCAAGGTTTGATTTTGCAAATGATTCTTGCTCTTAAGCAAATTTGCAACCATCCAGCACTATTTATCAAGAATGGAGAGTTCTCGGCAGAGATGTCAGGAAAAGCACAAATGTTGCTTGACATTGTAGATACTATCATTCAGAACGGAGAGAAGGTATTGATATTCACTCAATTTAGAGAGATGGGTAATATTCTAGAAAAGATTATCGAAGATCGTCTATCACTGCGCCCACTCTTCTATCATGGTGGGTGTTCAATAAAGGAAAGAGAAAGGATGGTCGAGCGTTTTCAATCAAACAATAATGATAAAATTTTCATTCTCTCACTTAAGGCTGCTGGAACTGGTCTAAATCTTACAGCAGCCACGCATGTAATACATTATGATCTATGGTGGAATCCTGCGGTAGAAGCACAAGCAACTGATAGGGCGTATCGCATAGGTCAAAAAAGCAACGTCGTTGTGCATCGCTTTATCACCAAAGACACCTTTGAGGAGCGCATTAATGAGATGATAGAGAGCAAACGACACCTTGCTAACATGACTGTCTCGACTGGTGAAAAATGGATTGGAGAGTTAAGCAATAGTGAACTACGTGAGATTTTCGGTTAACAGCAGTAGTTACCTTGCCTATTTCTTTAGAAATACGCAAGGTAACTCTAATACTTTAACCTAATTGGAAGTTACACCAACTTCTGTACCTTTCAATGACTCAGGCTTAGCCTGCTCACTAGTAGGTGATTTTATTTGCGGTAGAGAATTTTGCATCATGCTATCACGTCTAATTCTTTCTTTACGTAGCTCTTTTTGTTGCATTATTATTGGGTAATCCATAACAATATTCTTTCTTATTGAGTTACCTATACTATCAACCTCTGATTGAATCTGTACAAAATCACTATTTTTAAGCTTCGCTTTTGTGATATCAAACTCAAAGTCGTTAGCATCACCCACAATATCTACACCTGCTTTAAATATGAGTGGAGATTTAATGATAGAAACGTTATAGGAGTATTGTATATCAAACGTATTATAATCTACAGTCTGTGTTCCACCTATGATTGCCTCATAACGATCCATTATTATCTTGAATGGTGGAACATCTATAACGCCATCTTTATTCACTACAACATTCATCTCAAGTGAGTCAATTAAGTTTTTGTCTTTGTTCTTGAACATTAATTTTTTTGATAGCTCGGCAAAAGTCTCACTGTCCATCAACACTAAGTTTTGACCGTCGAAGTGCATTACTGACTCTAAGGATTCAAGAACAATATTCATGTTTCTATCTAGCTCCGTTTGGGCTACCATGACAAAATCTACATCACCCTCAACAGACTTCAACATTGGCATCAAAGAGTCAACCGATGGCACTACCCTAATCAATTCGGATAATACAATACCTTTAGCATCTAAATCAAAACTAACGTAGGCCAGTGAGTCTGAAACTGGATTATAAAGAGAAGTTATGTTCATATCAGAACCCGCTGCACGGAAATCCATCTTATCTAAAAACATTAAACCCTCATTTAAATCCATCGAACCCTTGATATTGGTAATATCTAACGGACCAAACGAGATTTTTGTAAGATCTACACTCATCTTAGCCTCGATAAATTCTGGCACTTTAAACAGCTGTACAGCCTCTTGCACATTACTCTCTAATTCCATCCTGATTTGAGTTGTATCGGCACTAAATGAATCACTAGCTGCCAATGAAGCAAGATATATCTCAGTCAAATCAATATTTCGCGATGATAACGACAAGTTACACACTAGTTTATCCTCATTCATCTCAAACGCTCGTCCTAGCAGATTTTCAATCCATCCTGTTACTGCTATTGAGCTATTGCCCATTGTAACTCTTGTTCCTGTGAGTTCAAAACGCTTATTATCAAATGAAATTCTCGAATTTTTCATAACAACATCAAGCGGCAATAACTCACTGGCTACCTCCAAGCCCTTAAATCCTAGCGATCCTTGCATTAGATAGCCAGCACTAAGTGTCGAGTCGGGTGTTAAAGTGAGCGCAAGTGTCGCTTCGTCAAGATAGGCATCCGTTTTAGTCGGTATAGCCTCAACCCCAATAGATTGTGTCTCAATTGATAACTGAGTAACTGGCTTAGTCTTATCTTGAGATGAAGGGTTGGTCGAAAAAGAGATTTTAGAACTTCCAATATAGCTATCTAGGGTGTCAACCATCACTGCTGTAAGTCTATCAAGGACAATCTCTCCTGTTATTGGAATCACCTGAGTGGTATCTTTAGTCAGATAAGTAGTTGCGTTCATTGCAACATTTGAGAGTTGAGCCTCTATGCCTTGATTGTTTTTAAAACCAAAACCTGTAAAATTCATCTCCCCAGCCAAATTAGGCTCGTTAGAGCTGTTTTTAGACCTACGTCCAGCACTTCCGACTGTAATTACTCCACTGCTCATCTCAACATATAAATAGGTGTCATTGGCAAGGGAGTCGGCCATTAAAGAGCCATCAACTATCAACAACAAATCTGTAAATGTCGACTCTCCCTCTAGGTGGATTGCTCCATAGTTTTGATTGAGAATCATGTTTTGGTTGAGTCTACCTTTTATTCTGGTATGATTTGTACCTTGAATAGTGATAGCATCCGTAATTGGTAGAATTTCTCGAATTTTTGAGATGTCAGCATCAGCATTCAACTCAAAACCAACCACAACCTTATCGAAAATATCTCTTACTTTAAGGGTTGAAGATATATCTACACCCGCATCACTGACAATATCAAATTTAGTCACATCTAGATGTGAATTATCAAGTGAGTCACCATCAATAAATACATCTGCGGCAATATCTAGTTTCTGAACTCCATAATCCATGTTATCAAACTTAAAATTACCATCAGAAATAGTAAAAAGTGCATTAAGGGCAGGATATTTGCCTTTTCGCTTATCGTAAACCCCTTGCACCGTACCATCTAGCTCAACCATTCCATTGGCACTAAACTCCTGACCTTGCTCTATATATTTGGCAGGTAATTTCTCAAGTATGTTCTTAAGTGAGTTTACGGCTAAATTGAAATGCAAATCGGTAGTTAAATTTCTCTCTCTTCTATTTCCACGCAACGAACCATCTGCTTTTAACGAAATCTCTTTAAACTGCACAGAAGCATCGTTTATAAGCAACAACGATGAGTCTCGTATAAACACTATATCTGCCTCTACCCCTATAGAAACATTCTTCATAGGGTTAGTTTTGTTGACAAAGTAGTTCATATCACCAGTATTCATACTAAGAGTAAGGTTGGAAATAGAATCTGAAAATTTGCCCCCTATTTGTAGCGAAAGAGCCTCCACTATGATACGTGAATTGGTAGTTCTATCAATTGATCTAAAATAACAACTATCAATAGCAATATTTTTGACATCAATTGACCTCACATAATCTTTAAGCCTGATACGGCTAGTTGAATCAACCTGCGATGTGTCAACAACAGTGGTATCTGAGTAGTATTTGAATATTGATAGGTTAGATGTACCATCTTCAGAGGTGTATAATGTCATTCTAGGCTTGACAAACTCGATATTAGTAACAATCACATCCTTATCCATAATATATGGGAGAGGCTGAAAATCAACTACTAAACTCTCTAAACTCAAAAGTCTATGATCTAATGAGTCGCCAATATACAACGAATCGACCTTGATTCTAAAATCGGGGAAAGATGAGACAAATGTCACATCGACACTATACACGCTACTATTTCCATCAATCAACTCCTCGAGAGCGGTGTTGATTATCGGTGTAACCTTTTCAGGAGTAAGAATCGTATTTACAGCAAACGTTGCCGAACCAAAAATCAATATAACTAGCGTTAATAGCGTAAAGAAAAATATTTTAAAAAATTTCTTCATAGCATTTAGAATTTAAATAGTTTACTAAAAAACTGAGTGAATAAACTTGGATCTACAAAGATAGGAAAAATAAACCCAAATACAGCACCAAAAATATGGGCATAATGATTTATATTATCTCCGCTGCGACGTGCTAAGTAGCTCTCATACCACAAATACCCCACTCCAAACAGTATAGCAGGGATTGGAACAATAGCAAAAAGATATATTTTACTCCAAGGCGAAAAGAATATTGAGGTAAAAACAACTGCTGTGACTGCACCCGAAGCACCTATAGAGTTGTAGTTGTAGTTATCCTTCTGCTTCTGTATATCATACACAGAAGAAAATATAAGCGCACCAATATAGAGAGACAAATAGAGCATCAAAGCAGTAGTGGAATCTTGTGATATGTAGTTAAAAATTCGCTCCACATTAGAGCCAAACGACCATAACACAAACATATTCACAAGCAAATGGGTTGTCGAACCGTGTACAAAACCGTGCGTAACAATTCGATACCACTGCCCCTTATGGGTGATATTGTAGGGCGAAAGCGACAAAGCGTAGAAGATGTCGCGCCTAGAGAAACTAATATACGACACTATGGCCGTCACTATAATAACTATTAAATTTACACTCATTATAACTATTTTTTATTTTTGCTCAATATTACTCCATCCGATATTGTGATTATATAATCTGACATCGAAGCCAGATGCTCATCATGAGTTACAAACACAATAGTAATGCCTAAATCTTGTCGAAGTTGCATAAATAGCTTATGAAGTTGATCTCGGTTTTTAGTGTCAAGATTGCCTGAAGGCTCATCAGCCAACAAAACATTTGGCGAATTTACTAGTGCACGCGCAATTGCTACTCGCTGCGCCTCACCTCCTGAAAGGGCTGAGGGTTTATTATCAGCGCGGTGCTCCATCGAAAGATGTTTTAGCATAGCCATAGCCTTTTGCTCACTCTCTTTTCGTGATATGCCCCCTATCATTGCTGGTATCATTACATTCTCCAAAGCCGTAAATTCTGGCAATAGATTGTGAGCTTGAAAAACAAAACCTATACTTTTGTTTCTAAACAGAGCCGCTTTATCGCTACTCAACTCATCTATTTGCCACCCATCAACCTCAACTTTACCTGAGTCAGGGGTAAGCAAACCTCCAATAATTTGAAGAAGTGTGCTCTTACCTGCACCGCTTGCACCCATTATCGAAACAACTTTAGATTTTTCAATGTGCAAATCTACACCTTTGAGCACCTCAACCACTCCAAAACTCTTCTTAACACCAGCTACCTTTATCATAATATCTGTTTATTTTATAACTAAAAAATCATCTTCTAGCTCACCACTATTAATGAGCATCTAACCATGAATGGCCAACACCATACTCTGCCACTAATTTTACCGCAAAATCTACAACATTCTCCATGGCATCAACAACTATACGAGTTACGCTATCTAATTCATCATTTTTAACCTCTAAGATAAGTTCATCATGAACCTGCATTATAAGCGACGACTCATAGCCACCACTATGCAAAGCATCACTCACATGAATCATAGCTATTTTTATAATGTCGGCTGCACTACCTTGAATTGGAGCATTAATTGCATTACGCTCAGCATAACCTCTAACTATTGCATTTGACGCACCAATGTCGGCTAACATCTTACGTCGATTAAAGAGAGTTGTACAGTAACCCTTCTCACGCGAAGAGGCGATACTTGAATCCATATACTCTTTAACCTTTGGATAGTGCATAAAATAACCTTCAATAAGCTCATTAGCCTCCTTACGCGAAATACCTAAACGCTGTGAGAGTCCAAATGCTGAGATACCATAAATGATTCCGAAATTTGCCGTTTTTGCTCTTCGTCTCTGCTCTGTTGTCACTTCTGCAATTTCAATTCCATAAATTTTTGCGGCAGTAGCAGTGTGTATATCCTCTCCTTTGTTGAAAGCGTCAATCATATTCTCATCCTGACTAAGCACAGCCATTATTCGCAACTCAACCTGGCTATAATCGGCAGATAGTATAACGCTATCATTGTTCTGCGCAACAAAAGCACGTCTAATGTGTTTACCGCGCTCATCGCGAATTGGAATATTTTGAAGATTAGGATTATTCGAGCTTAATCTACCAGTAGAAGCTACAGCCTGATTGTAGGTTGTGTGTATTCTACCTGTTGCTCTATTTACTAGCAACGGAAGTGCCTCAACATAGGTTGACAATAGTTTTTTAAGTGAGCGATACTCTAATATCATCTCTACCACCTCATGGCGTGAGACTAGTGATCTTAAATACTCTTCGTCGGTCTTATACTGTTTTGTCTTGGTTCTTTTAGGCTTATCATCTATCTTAAGCTGTTCGAAAAGCAACTCACCCAGCTGTTTTGGGGAGTTTATATTGACCTTGTATGTTGCAATTTCGTAAATCTTGCTCTCAATAACATTAAGCTCCTCAGTAAGCTCGATAGCATAACTATTAAGCGCATCGGTATCGAGTGCAACACCCTTAAACTCCATACTTGCCAAAACTCTAATTAACGGCTCTTCAATCTCTCTATAAAGCCTCTCCATACCACTAAATAGCAACTCTTTCCACAATATTTCGTAGAGTTGATAGGTAACATCTGCATCCTCACATGCATACTGAGAGACTATGTTAACATCAACTTTATCCATAGTTATCTGCTTACTACCCTTACCTATTAAATCGCTTATTGGGATAGGCTCATATTTAAGATACTTCTCTGACAAAAAGTCCATACCGTGTCGCGAATCACTATCCAGAAGATAGTGCACAATCATTGTGTCGATTAGAAAACCATTAACTTCAACGCCATAGCTGTTCAACACCAACATATCATACTTGATATTTTGCCCCACCTTTGTTATATTATTACTCTCAAAGAAAGGCCTAAATATATTGAGCGTTGCTTGTGTAATTGCATTATTATCGGCATTTAGAGGCACATAATACGCCTCATGGGCAGCTGTCGAGAATGACATACCAACCAATCTAGCATTTAAGGGGTCTAAATCGGTAGTTTCTGTATCGAATGCCACTATAGAGTGAGTCATCAACATTGCAACTAAGCTTTGCTGATCATGGATTGTTGTGATTGTAGTGTATTTGTGGTCGGTAGTAGTAACGTTGCTTAATTTCACATCAATTTGCTCACCAATGGCACTAAACAAATCAAGCTCCTCAGCTGGCTCTAAAATTTGTGGTGTAGGTGGTAAATCACTCTTTTGGGCACTTCCACTCTCACTGACAACCTCTCCAAATAGATCTAATTGCTGAGCTTGGGATTGATTACATGGGCTATTCTCATCAGCTTTTACAGAAGATACACCTCTACAACGCTCCCAAAAATCAATCGTAGACATTAACGATCCAAAATTCATCTCTCGATATAACTCTCGCAGTTTGGTATAATCAGGATGGTCAAGATGCAACTTATCGCTCTCATAAGCAATAGGTACATCAATCTCTATTGTTGCTAGTTGTTTAGATAGCCTAAGCTGCTCCACATTATCGCGAATATTTTGCCCATTCTTACCTTTGATTTTATCGCTATTTGCTATTATCTGTTCAATATCTCCAAACTCATTGATTAGCTTTATGGCAGTCTTTTCGCCAATGCCTGGAACTCCTGGGATATTGTCGGAAGCATCACCCCATAGGGCTAAGATGTCAATAATGTATTGAGGAGAAGATATGCCGTAGTTCTCACAAAGCTTATCTTTACCAACTATGTCTATTCCTGAGCCACTTTTCGAGGGTTTATACATGTGTATATTATCATCTATAAGCTGTCCATAATCTTTATCTGGAGTAACCATATAAACATCAAATCCATCTTTTGCCGCACGTTTAGCAATTGTACCGATAATATCATCAGCTTCATACCCTTTCATCTCTAATACTGGAATCTGCATTGCGCGCAAAATACGCTTAATATGAGGTGTTGCAGCAATAATATCCTCTGGGGTTTCACCTCTATTAGCTTTATACAAGGGATATAGCTCATGTCGGAAATTACCCCCCGCAGTATCAAAAGCAACACCTAGATAGCTAGGTCGCTCATTTGATATCAAATCGTTAATAAACTTGGTAAATCCAAATATCGGAGAGGTGTTTAATCCCTCGTTATTTCGCATTGGGCGCGAAATAAAAGCATAATAGAATTTAAAAATTAGGGCGTATGCGTCAATTAAATATAGTTTTTCCATCAATTATTTTTTTATTTCAAGAACATTATCTTCTGCGAACCATTGGGCGTAAGAGGTTGCTGTTTCGTGTAACTTCAAGGAGTGAAGCTCCACGTTTGATGGCAACTTTGTGCTTATTGCGGTGGCAAAACGCGAAATCATATTCTCACAAGTAGGCTGGTAATCAACCAGTTTTACCTTTCCAAAATTCGACTCTAACATCTCATATATGGCTTTGGTTTTATCGTTCTCAGCCAGCACAAGGGCGTGATCATATCTCTCTATTATCTCGCTGTTAACTATCTTTTTTAACTCTCCAAAATCTATAACCATACCCAGTTTTGGATGATTTACGTCCGATATAGGCACACCTATAACCGTTACGAAAAGTTTGTATGAATGTCCGTGTACATGACGACAGTGGCCATCATAATTACTCAAGGCATGAGCCATCTCAAAGGAGAACTCTTTTGTTACTCTTATTCTCTGCATTTTAAAAAATTGGGAGCAATTACACGCTCCTGTTAATATTAATATATTTTGCTACAAAGTTACAAATTTTTAAATCTTATAACAAACCTATTCTCAAAAACGAGGCAACTAATTAGCACATAAAGGCACAGTTGATAATTTATGAGTTTTTTTATCAAAATATCAAAAACTTTAGCTATTTTTGCCCTGATTAAGAACCGAAAACCAAGAGTTAATGAAAATAATAATCGCAGGTGCAGGTGAAGTAGGAAGCCACCTTGCCAATATGTTAAGCAATGAATATCACGATATTACAGTGATTGATGAGGATATTAAGCGCGTTGAGGACGTCGCTAGTTCGGCAGATATTTCTGTAATGGTTGGTGAGATAACAAAGTTTAAAACACTTGAAGCAGCAGGCGTAAGAGGAGCAAATCTGTTTATTGCCGTATCTCCTGACGAGAGCAAAAACATCATTGCTGCAACTCTAGCAAAGCGATTAGGTGCAAAAAAAACTATCGCACGAATCGACAACGAAGAGTATCTAATACCGCTAAATAAAGAGATGTTTATTGCCATGGGGATAGACTTTCTTTTCTATCCTGAAAAAGTTGCAGCCAACGAGGTTGTCGAATTGCTTATTAACTCACGAAGCACAGAGTATGTAACCTTTGCTGGCGACAAATTGTCAATGATAGTAATTAAGCTCGACTCTTCATCCCAACTAGTTGATAGAACTCTTGAGGATGTTGCTAGCGATAGTGACAAACCTAGCTACAGGACTGTTGCAATCTCGCGTAACGATATCACAATCATCCCTAAGAGGGGTGAATATTTTCGCGAAGGTGACACCATCTATGTTGTAACTGCAAGCAACTACATTAATGAAGTTATGGGCTACTCAGGTCGCACTGGCGTAGATATTAAAAATATAATGATTGTCGGAGGTGGCAAGATTGGGCAAAAAGTAGCAATGCAGCTTCAGGACAAAGTAAATGTTAAGTTGGTAGATTACAACTCTGAAAAGGCTAAAAAACTAGCCGAAATACTCGACAACACATTAGTAATTAACGAAGATGGACGTAAAACAGAGGTGATGATTCAAGAGCAACTCGACGAAATGGATGCGTTTATTGCTGTAACTGGCCGCTCTGAAACAAACATACTAACAGCAATGCTAGCTAAGCGACTTGGAGTTAAGAGGGTAATTGCTGAGATTGAAAACATAAACTACATATCACTAGCCGAAAGCATGGGCGTTGACACAATAATCAACGAAAAACTAATCACAGCCAGCAACATATTTCGCTTCACTATGGATACCGACGTGCAAGCAATAAAATGCCTAAACGGATGTGATGCTGAGGTTATGGAGTTTATCGCTAAACCAGGTAGCACTATCACCAAAGGCAAAATTAGCGAAATTGATTTCCCACGCAACGCACTAATCGGAGGGGTTGTAAGGGGCTCAAACGTATTTATCGGACAAGGAAGCCTAGAGATAAAAGCATACGATAGAGTTGTAGTATTCTCACTACCAAGTGCTATACAAAAGGTTGGCAAGTTTTTCGATTAATATTTACTTAGGCTTAACTTTGTTTTGGGTAGACCAAACAAAACAAAGCCAAGCCTAACAAAGACTACTAATCCGCCACAACCAACACCCCTGAACACGAATTACTCTTGCCTGAAGGGTTAAATAGCGATCCAATAGTTGCATAGCCATCGCTATAACTTCCCTCGAACCAAACGGTGAAATTCTCCTCTATAGTGGTGTGACCCTCTGGCAGCTGATAGAAGTAGTAGACTATCTCATCCGATTTAACCTCACGATAGCGACCTAATGTGTAGCCTGAGTTATTGACATTAGGCTGTAGTGCTCCAGTTCGTAAAGCTCTTAACTCTACAAAGCTACGAGTAGTAGGGTTTATAATATCATAACAAACTACAATGCCATCGCCTACTTTCAACTTAGTATTTTCATCAATCAACTCTCTATTCACACCATCGACACGATAAATTTTGCGTTCTAA
>JAWXTQ010000049.1:0-13323 GCA_044433405.1 Rikenellaceae bacterium | reverse complement strand
CAATGTCAGAGATATTGAGCGATAAGCCGTATAGCTCATGATGACTAACCTCTACAAGGGCTAAAATCTTCATTCCGCCAATTAGCTTGCTACCTGTTGCAGAGAGAAAGCGATGTGCTATTCCGCTATAGGAATTGCGCCAGATTGTGGCTTGACACTTTGCGGCTAGTTGCCCTGTTGCATCATTACGTTCAACTAGCTCCATATAACAGTGACCAGTCGAGGCGTTGCTAATCTGGCCAATCTCTGCTACTACCCACTTTCGAGAGGAGAAAGAGCGACGAATCTGCTCTTTAACCTCGCGCTGTAGTTGTAGTAGAGTGTACGGAGTGTTGTTCATATAAAATATTTACATTCTATCAGGAACGCTAATTCCTAATAGTGACATAGCATTTGATATGATTTTTGCACTCTGCTGCGCAATGCGTAGTCTGTTTGCTCTTACCTCAGCATTCTCCTCTTTTAAGAAAGAGAAATCGTGATAGTATTGGTTAAACTCTTTTGCTGTTTCGTAGCAGTAGGCAGCAATAATTGATGGTGACATGTTGTCGCCAGCCTCTGTTAGTGTGCGTTGGAAATCGTATAAACGCTTGATTACTTCAATCTCTTTAGGTGCTAATGTTGAGCTTACCTCAATATTTCCGTCAAAAACAATACCTTGCTCTGTAGCTCTGCGAAGAACCGATTTGATTCGTGCATGAGTATACTGTATAAAAGGAGCTGTGTTGCCATTAAAGTCAATCGACTCTTTAGGGTCGAAAAGCATTGTTTTTCTAGGGTCAACTTTCAAGATAAAATATTTTAGTGCACCAGTGCCAATAGTAGCAACAATCTCGTCGGCCTCCTCTGAGGTTAGTGAATCTAGTTTTCCTAGCTCTTGCGACATCTCGCGCGCTGTCTCTATCATTCCCTCAATCAAATCGTCAGCATCAACTACTGTTCCTTCACGTGATTTCATCTTGCCTTCAGGCAACTCAACCATTCCGTATGAGAGGTGATAGATGTTGTCAGCCCACTCATAGCCTAGTTTTTTAAGAATAAGCTTTAAAACTTGAAAATGGTAGTTTTGCTCATTACCAACCACATAGGTCATTTTATCGAAGCCAAACTCATTATGTCTTTCGAGTGCTGTTCCTAAATCTTGTGTCATGTAAACAGATGTGCCATCACCACGAAGTAGTAGTTTCTCATCAAGGCCATCCTCTGTTAGATCAATCCATACCGAGCTATCTTCGCGACGATAGAATACCTCTCGTGAAAGCCCATCTTCAACTAGTGATTTGCCTAGTAGGTAGGTGTCTGACTCGTAGTATACTTTGTCAAAGCTAACGCCTAGTGCTTTATATGTTTTGTCAAATCCTTCATATACCCATCCGTTCATGGTTTTCCATAAATCATAGATATAGCTATCTTTAGCCTCCCATTTACGCAACATTTCTGATGCCATTACCATGATTTCGGCATTTTTAGCGGCGCTGTCTTTATCCATTCCGCCCTCAATCAGCTCTGCAATCTGCTTTTTGTAGGCTTGGTCAAACAAGACATAATATTTGCCAACTAGATGGTCGCCCTTCATGCCTGTAGTAGCAGGAGTTTCGTTGTTTCCAAAGAGAATCCATGCTGTCATGCTTTTGCAAATATGGATACCTCTGTCGTTAACCAGATTTACCATCTTCACACTATTGCCGTTAGCCTCAAGAATTTTAGATACAGAATATCCTAATAAATTGTTGCGAATATGGCCAAGGTGTAGCGGCTTGTTGGTGTTTGGAGATGAGTATTCAACCATGATATTGTGACCATTACTCTCTTTGTAGCCAAACTTTGGATTTTGACTAATTTCAGCAAAACGCTCAATCCAAAACTCATCCGATAATTTAAGATTCAAGAACCCTTTTATTATATTGTAGCTCTCAAAGTATCTATTCTCGTTAACAATTTTTTCGCCTATCTCAATGCCACAATCTTCAGGTTTTTTGCCTGAAATCCTAGTTAAAGGAAAGGTTACTAGGGTGTAATCTCCAACAAACTCTTTGCGTGTAGGAGAGACTTGAATAAGCTTTGGCTCAACCTCTGCATACAATTCAGTAACTGCTTTAAGTGCAATCTCTGATATAAAATTTTCTATGATCATAGTAATGTAATTTTCTTAAACCACAAAAGTACACATTTTTTTTATTTTGCCCACTTCTGTGGTTAACTACCTATTACTTTTGCCAAACAAACGCTAGGACGTTGCGGCTAACATTGTATATGCTGATGAAGTGGCGCACCTCTCCATCTTGCCCAACTTCGGAGAATGAGAAGTACTCCTCATCCTGCTCTATGCGTCCAAAACCACCTAGCTCTTTGGAATCACTATTTAGCACAATTTTATATTTTCCTGCCTCTGGAACTGGAAGTATGTAGTTTTCAATCGACTCATTGCTCCAGTTTATCACAAATAGCACATCTTTGAGTGAGTAAACCATGCTCTTGTTGGCTTCGTCCATCAAATATATGTATGGATACAACTCTGAAAGCAGATCGTGCTCGCCTACCAATTCAAGCATTGACTTGTCGAAACGCTCTAGATATTTATATCTTAAATTTTCGTCTGTAGCGAGCGACCATTGACGGCGTGCAAACTCATAGCTATAGCCGTTTCCCTCACGTGGGAAGTCAATCCATTGAGGATGTCCAAATTCGTTACCCATAAAGTTTAGGTAGCCTTGGCCTGCAGTGGTGATGGTAAATAGACGTATCATCTTATGTAGGGCAATGCCTCTATCTATTATAACATTCTCGCTATCAATTGCCATATTCCAATACATCTCTTTGTCCATCAGCCTAAAAGCGATGCTTTTATCGCCAACCATTGCTTGGTCGTGCGACTCAGCGTAGCCAATGCTCTTGACGTATGGTAGACGATTGGTCATTTGATTCCACATCTGCCAAATATTCCAATCTTCATCCTTTTTGTCCTCTAGGTACTCAATCCAAAAGTCAGGAACTGCCATAGCTAACCTAAAATCAAAACCTATACCTCCGTCGGCTGCCGAAACTGTCATTCCTGGCATTCCACTAACATCTTCAGCAATCGAAATCGCGTCAGGGTTAAGCTCATGAATAAGAGTGTTAGCGAGTGTTAAGTAGCATATAGCATCACCATTAACCTCGTCGCTAAAGAAATCGGAATCTTGGAAATTATCTTTATAGCCGTGGTGGGAGTATATCATTGAGGTTACTCCGTCAAAGCGGAATCCATCAATATGATACTCCTCCATCCAATATTTAATGTTTGAGAGCAAGAAGTGTTCAACACCTCCTTTGTTATAGTCGAAATTTTTTGAATCCCAGTAGGGTTGATTGCCCGCTTCGCCCTCCACGGAGTAGTGGAATTTGCTGCCGTCAAGTTCGTTTAGTCCCTCATTGAAATTTTTAACATAGTGTGAGTGTACGATATCCATAATCACAGTTAACCCTAGCGAGTGCGCCTTGTCGACAAGCTCTTTGAACTCTTCGGGAGTACCGTAGCGTGAAGATGGTGCAAAAAAGTTTGATACGTGATATCCAAAGCTTCCGTAGTAGGGGTGTTCAGCAACAGCCATTAGCTGCACCGCATTGTAGCCCAACTCCTTGATGCGTGGCAATATATCGCGTGTGAATTTTCTGTATAATCCAACTCGTGGCTGCTCAGTTGCCATTCCTATATGCGATTCATATATGATTGGATTTGTAATTGCAGAGGATTTAAACTCTGCATCACTCCACTTAAATTGCTCTTTGGGTTGCCAAACTTGTGCTGAGAAATTGTGAGTTTCAACATCCTCAACAACTCTTTTTGCGTAGGCTGGTAGCCTCTCGAAGAAGCCATTATCTCCATGAATGTAGAGCTTAAATAGCCCCTCATGAACTATTCGATTTGCAAATTCAGAGTCAGGGAAGAATATCTCCCAACTTTCACCATTTCTTGTAAGGCGAAATTCTGTGCGGTTCCAATGGTTGAAATCGCCAAAAATAAAAACATCCTTAGCGCAAGGTAGCCACTCTCTAAACCACCACCCCTTCTCTTGTGGCGAGTAGTTAAGCCCATAATAGAGATAACCATTTGCGTATGAAGTTAAAGAATCACAATTATCAACTATTTGCGTTAAGTGACTTCTGTATTTAATGTAGCGATTTTTTAGTTGGTCTGACCATTTTGTTAACCAATCATCAAGCTCTAAGATTTTAATTGAATTGACGTTGTTCATTTTTGCTGAATTTTAAAATTAAACGACTAAATATTCTGCATAAAAGTAATAATAATTTGTTAAACAAGCAAATCTTTTGTTAAAGTCTGCTCGATTTAGAACAGTGAAACGCACGCTGTTTTTTAGTTTATGAGCGTAAAAATTGAGTTTCGTTTCCAAAATTCAAAAAAAAGTTATACTTTTGTAAAATGCAGAGTTTTTAAAGAATATTAACTTAAAATAAAACAATTATGTTTAAAAAACATCCGAAAGGTTTGATTGGAGCATCGCTGGCCAATATGGGCGAGCGTTATGGCTTCTACACAATGATGGCAATTCTTGTGCTATTTTTGCAAACCAAATTTAATCTAGACGAAGAGGGAGCTTCAACAATCTACTCTATCTTCTTTGCTGGTATCTATGCTCTTTCACTAGTTGGGGGTATTATTGCCGACAAAACTAAAAAATACAAGGCAACGATCTTCTCAGGTCTTGTAATGATGGCAGTAGGTTATGCTTTGCTTTCAGTAACATCGCCAACTCCAGTTCCTAAAGACAATTACAGCCTTATGTTGTTCTACACATGTGCTGCTCTATTTGTTATCGCTTTAGGTAATGGTTTGTTTAAAGGTAATCTACAGGCGTTAGTAGGCCAAATGTATGATAATCCTAAATATTCAAATCTTCGCGATGAGGGTTTCTCTATATTCTATATGTTTATCAATATTGGTGCAATCTTCGCTCCTCCTACTGCGGTAGCAATACGTAACTGGTGGGTTGAGAAAGCGGGTTTCCAATACAATCAAAACCTTCCTGACCTTAGTAATAAGCTAATTGAGTCGGGCGGAACAGAGGGATTAGAGTCATTTGCTGAGGTGGCAAAAGAGGTTGGCTACACTGGTAGCAACTACCTCGAGTTTGCAGCTCAATATCTAAACATCTTTACAGAAGGTTTCCACTACGCTTACAATGCAGCCATTGTTGCAATGGTTATTTCTATCGTTATTTTCTTAGTAAACAAAAGCAAGTTTCCAGATCCTTCAGCTAATATTAAAGCAGCTGTTAGTGGCGATGATGTTAAAATGGATGCTAAAGAGATTAAACAACGTATCATGGCGCTTATCGCTGTTTATTGTGTTGTTATCTTCTTCTGGTTCTCTTTCCACCAAAATGGATTAACTCTTACATTCTTTGCTAAAGACTACACAGATGTTAGTAGTGTTAATATAAATTTAGGCTTCGTTAATATGGTAGGTGTGGAGCTATTCCAATCTATCAATCCATTCTTCGTGGTGTTCCTTACTCCTGTGATTATTGCAATTTTTGCATGGCTTAGAGCTAAAGGTAAAGAGCCTTCAACTCCTAAGAAAATTGCAATAGGTATGTTGATTGCAGCTCTTGCATTTGTGTTAATGTCTCTAGGTTCAATTGGTCTTCCAACTAGAGCTGAAGCAGCCCTTCAAGGTTATACTCCTGATGTAACACCTTGGTTGTTGGTTGGAACATACTTCATCCTTACAGTAGCTGAGCTATTTATATCTCCTCTTGGATTATCATTCGTATCTAAAGTAGCTCCTCCACAACTTCAAGGAGTTATGCAAGCAGGTTGGTTAATTGCAACAGCAGTTGGTAACTTAGCGTTAATTCTAGGTGCAACATTCTACAAAAGCATGTCAATGTCAGCAACTTGGTTAATCTTTGTTTCGGTTTGTTTGCTTTCAATGATAATGATGTTAGTAATGCTAAAATGGTTAGAGAAAGTTTCTAGCAAATAGGTTTAGTTTAGCTTAGCTTAGCGGCTTTCACCGCATGAGCTTTGGTTCATGCTTGTAGGAATAGGTTTTTATTTCTTATGTTCATACCTTCGGTATGACAACGAAATAAAAACCTATTCCTATTTTTGGCTACGCCAAAAAGTGAAAGCCGAGGCGTACCAAAGCCTGTCAAAAAAAGAAGAATTGTGCTTAAGTTTTTTTTAGAAAAAAACCACGCGCTAGACTACTATGAGCCATTTTTAGCTTCCTGGCTATCGCCAGTTCGCTAAAAAAGACTCCTAGCAGCCTACCACTGGTAAAAAAACCTTCGTCGCTACCGCTCCTCGGGCTCACTAGCGTTCGCTGGGTATTTTCATGTAGCGGTGTTTCTTGCTTCGCTATATCCGAGCATAGGAATAATAATAATGATTAACGCTGATAATTATTAATGATTATCGGCGATTATCGCGAAGCTATACACCACCTTCATGAATGCCCTTTGCGAGCTTATTGTGAAAGAAGCGTCAACAACAGCTCTTCCTCTTATCTTGATAAGCTTTGGTACGCCTCGGTTTTCACTTTTTGGCGTAGCCAAAAATAGGAATAGATTTTTATTTCGTTACCATACCTTTAGGTATGAGTATAAGAAATAAAAATCTATTACTACGGGGCGTGAGCTTTAGCTCATGCGGTGAAAACCGCTAAGAATTAATCACACCATCGCTTAGCTTATTTCATTAAGCTATCAATAGTGGTATAAAACTCTGGGCGTTCGCCTAATACAGTCTCTACGATAACACCTTTAGGGTCTATAATCACCTTTGTAGGGAATCCCGATACAGAATAAATTACTGAGATATCTTCACCCTCTTCAGTGCTGTTTATAACATTCTTCCATGGAAGTTTTTGCTCTTTTAAAGCTCCCTCCCACGCTTCTTGAGTGTCTCTACATGCTACACCTAGGATTTCTAGTTTGTTTTTGTATTTAGAATACATCTTTTTCATCTCAGGGAATCCCTTGATGCACCATCCGCACCAGCTTCCCCAGAAGTCGATAACTACATATTTGCCACGTAGCGATGAAAGTGATATCTCTTTGCCATTTACATCTAGTAGTGTAAAGTCAGGAGCTACTTGGCCCGGTTGAACTCTTGCAATTGCTTCGTCTTTAGCTACTTGATTTTTGTATCTTCTCTCAACCTCATTATATAAATTGCCGTAAACACCGCTTTTTAGCTCCTCAGTAAATAGAGGTAAAAGCTCTTTTAGCTCATAAGTGTCAACTCTAGCTGTAATGTATAGAGATGCACCCTCGTTAGGGTTGTTGGTGATATATTCAACTGTTTTTGAGTTTAGATTTTTATTTACCTCTTGCAATGAAGCTTGAAGATCTTCTCTCTCTTGAGGATCTGACTCAGCATTTAGAGCTCGAAGTTTGCGGTTGATTTCGCTCTGCTCGGCAACTAGTGGATCTACTGATGTTTGATATTCAGCTATCTTCTTGTATAGGTTTGAACCAGACATTGTGTACTCTTCGAATGTTCCCTCCAATACAACATGCTCATCAGGAGCTATAGGAAATGATATTGCTCTCATTGAGTAGGTAGCAATCGAACCATCGCTATTTTTTACAGATGATGGCTTAGCCTGTAGGTATCCTAGTTTCACAGATGAGTTATCTAGAGCGTAGAATTCGAATTTGCCATTGTCAAGAGCTATAGTATCTGCCGATTTTGCTCCTGTTGTAAGGTCGATAGTGTTAAAAATAATGGTATCATTGTATGTTCCAGTCAATGTACCACTTATTGTTGGCTTTTCGCCAGTTCCACAGCTGCATACTACCAATGCTGTAGAGAGAGTAAATAATAATTTTTTCATCTCGTTTTGTTGCCCTTCAAAGGCTTTATGGTTATAATTAAGATATATTTGAGCAATGTTTCTCTGTCAAAACATTGCTCTTAATGTGTGTTTGTTTGATGGATATCTAGTATGGTGTTTGGTTGAATGCTGTAGCAATTTGCGAGGCCATCTCGTTAATGCCTTTTTGGAGCTTCTTGCCAACCATCATCTTCATCATTGCATTAAGTTTTGCATGAACCACTAGGCGCATACGTGTATCGTCAGGTGCGACACCCTTGAGCTGAATCCAAAAATAGAACTCAAAAGGAATATCAACGCCAGTAAGTTTTATACTCTTGTTTTGTTGTTTGTCAACAATCGAGAGTTTAACGTTAAAGCCGCTAACTTTAAATGAACAGGTCTCTCCTTCAACACACCATCCCTCAACTTTATCTTTTAAGATAGGTGTAAAATTGTTGAAGTCAGAAAGGGCGTTATAAATAATGTAATCTGGCTTTGTTATTCTCTCTTGGTTGCTAATATACTCTACCATAACACCTATTTCTTCCAGGTTTGAGGTGACTTACGCCACTCTTTTAGAGTTTCGATATCAGATTGATTGATATACTCCTGCTCAGTTGCAACTTCAATCATAGTAGGGTAGTTGCTAAGGGTTGTGAGTTTTACGCCCGCAGCATCAAAATTCTCTGCAGCAGTGTTAAAGCCATAGGTGAAGATAGCCACCATACCTAAAACTTCGTATCCTGCATTTCTTAGTGCTTCCACTGCGTTTAAGCTGCTTCCGCCTGTTGAAACCAAATCTTCAACCACAACAACTTTAGCTCCAGGAGTTATCTCTCCCTCTACTTGATTGGCCATGCCATGGCTTTTTGGAGCGCTTCTTACGTATATAAATGGTTTTTGCATGCTCTCTGCAACTAAAACACCATGAGCAATTGCACCAGTAGCAACACCAGCAATCACATCTGCTTCAGGATAAAGTTCTTCGATTGTTTGGGCGAAACTTTGACTAACCAACTTTCTAGCTGTAGGGTAAGATAATATTTTTCTGTTGTCACAATAAATTGGAGAGTTCCAACCAGAAGCCCAAGTAAAATGATTTGTGGGATTCAATTTTATTGCTTTAATTTGCAGTAGCGTTTCTGCAACTTCGCGCGCTATTTTATTAATCATACTATTATGGAAATTAAAATATTTTTTAATAATAAATTTATTATCTCTTCATCATCAGAGTACAAATATAATAAAAATCTATTTAATATCGTAGAAAAAAAATCTGAGGTATTAACTTCACCCCAAAAAGTGATAGAATTGTTTCAATCATTCGATATAATCAAGGTTACTGATATAGACTCTCAGTCGTTAGTAGAGATGATGAAACGTATTTTTGTGCCAATATATGCCGATGGTGGAGTGGTTAAAAACAGCCGTGGCGATAGATTAATGATTTATCGTAACGGATTTTGGGATCTCCCTAAAGGAAAGAGAGAGGAGGGTGAAGATAGCAAGGAGTGTGCAGTGCGCGAGGTAGAAGAGGAGTGTGGAGTGATAGTAGAGAGTGTAGCTGAAAAAATTTGCACCACCTTTCATCTCTATGAGCTTCGCGGTAAATGGATTATTAAAGAGACGGCGTGGTATGAGATGGTGTGTAAAGACGACTCTACCTTAACACCTCAAGTAGAAGAGGGTATAACTGAAATAAAATGGATTGAAGTAGAGATAATTGAGAGCTATTATCCTTTGTCGTACGCAACTATTGTAGATGTGTTGAAGAGTGTTTAATCCTTGACTTTGAGCTGATGACGAGAATTGAACTCGTGACCCCTTCCTTACCAAGGAAGTACTCTACCCCTGAGCTACATCAGCAAACTTGAGCGGAAGACGAGGTTCGAACTCGCGACCCTTAGCTTGGAAGGCTAATGCTCTACCAACTGAGCTACTTCCGCAAAAACTGGCACAAATGTAGTTAAAATTTTGTAACTACCAAAATTTTAACCTATTTATTGTTGTAATTTCTATCTATTTGATGTGTAATTTGATGGCGAAAGCCCTTTTACTGCGGTGAATGCGCGTGAGAAAGATGAGTAGTGACTAAAGCCAACTTTGTGGTACACTTCGTTAAATCTAAGAGGCACTATGCTTTCATCCATTATTCTTATTGCTTCGTTTATACGCACTTCGCGCACGTATGATTGGAATGTGTAGTTTCGACGGGCAAATGTCTCAACTAGCGTTCTTCCGTTTAGTTCTGGAAATTGCTTTAGTATGTCGCTCATTGAAAACTGAGTGTAGATGTAGGGTCGCTCTTCTCTCATCCATGTTGCTATCTTTTCGCACATCTGATCATGTGTTTGGGCACACACCACAGGGGCATCTTCTTTTTCCCATTTTATCCATCCTTTTCTAAAACTCCACCTTAATCTTATTTCATCTAGATTTGGAAAGTGTTTGTACAATCCGTTTGATGCGATTAAAATAACAAATGATATAGTAATCACTAGTGAGAAAAATATTTGAGTGAAATATGAGATTCTAAATACCAACACAAGGTATGCTACACTAATTGCGCAGATAGATGCGATATAACCGTATAGCCAGTTCATGTTGTATCTATCCTCTGATTGAGTCTCTTCAAAGTATTTGTTGTAGATTGGCACTAGGTGGATAATGTTGTATATCAAAATTGCAATATAGGCTATTTGTATAGCAAACATTACAATTCGGCTAATTAACCCATGAGTGCTGATGTTTTCCAAAAAGTCAATAAGAGTGGGGTAGAAATGGTTTGCTGCAATTCCCTCGTATGTATTCAATGTGAAATTTATAACAACAGTTATGATTGCTGGAAGCATAAATAATAGTATTCGCTTCCAATTAAATCTCTTATGGAAAAGCACAGATGCTCCATATATTACTAGAGATAATACGCCTATCATCCCCCAAGAATTAGTCCATTGTTTAAATAACCTTCGATAACTTCTGTATTATAATAGACTATGAGCTGACGACGTGCAATTAATCCTATCAACCCCACCCATACACATATCAGATATATGAGAGAGTTGCGCTGATATGTGTTTTCTACGCTAGTGAGTAGTGTAATTACTCCCGTAATGAAAGTAAAAATCAGCAGAAGTGTAAATATAAAGGGTACAATATTAATTACCATATTATTCATATCGGTTTGTTTGTTAACTGTTTGTGGCACAAAATTAGTTATTAAACTCTACATTACCAAAAACTAGCGTTAGATAGTTTATTTTCTCGGAATATGAAATTTGTATAAACATAGCAGCAAGATAGCGCAGTTCCAAAAAAAATGGCTAATTTTGCTGCCGATAAAATATTTTTGTCACTTAATTTTTTATATTGCTATGATAAAAGCCATTTTTCTGGATATAGATGGGACGCTAGTTAGCCTAGAGACTCATAAAATTCCAGCCTCAACGATTGATGCACTTGTGCAGGTGAAGGCTAAGGGGATAAAAATTTTTATTGCCACAGGTCGCCACCACTCATTTATTAATAATCTTACAGAGATCCAAACCCTAGGATTGATAGATGGCTATATCACAATGAATGGCTCATGTTGTAGTGTTGCAGACAAAGTTTTGTTTAAAAATCCAATCCCAAAGCAGGATGTGAGGGAGATTGCAAAATTTTGTGAAGCCAAAGATTGTACATGTGTCTTTGTTGGAGAACATAAAGCTGTTGTCTACAACGAGACAACGCAATTTACAAGTATGTTTTACGATCAACTCCATGTTGATAGACTTCCAACTGTATCATTAGAGGAGGCTCTAGAGTTAGATACATATCAGCTATCTCCATTTATTAGCTTCGAAGATGAATTGGTACTCTCAAAACAGCTGCAAAATTGTGAAATTGTTAGATGGATAGATCAATTTGCCGACGTAGGTGCAAAAGGTAATACCAAACAGCTAGGAATAGATAAAATGATAGAGCATTTTGGTATAGAGCTTAGCGAAACAATGGCGTTTGGTGATGGTGGAAACGACATAACTATGCTAAAACATGCCGCTATTGGCATAGCAATGGGAAATGCACGCGAAGATGTTAAAAACGCTGCGGATTATGTTACCAAAACTGTAGATGAGAATGGTATAGCTTATGCACTTCACCATTTCAATGTTATCTAGCTTTGGGGTCTGGTTAAGGTTGACTTAACGGTTTTCACCGCATGAGCTGAAGCTCATGTGGTGAAAACCGCCAAACAAAACCGCTAGATAAAACTACTTGCTCTCTAGGTAATCTGTGATTGCTGTTCTGCGACTTACCACATGCAACTTAAGCTGTTCTATTGCTTGATCAAATTGCAATCCATTCCTTGAAAATGATGTGCCGATATCGCTCTTGTCTGCGTAATCTTTTAGAAGGTTGTAGTAATCTTCGTATGTTGCAATCATCTTAGATGGGTAGAATATGTTCTCTGTGAACTCTTTTAAATATTTGTCAAACTTAGCTTTGTATTCGTCTACAGTTATGATGTATGAAATTAGTGGCCATGTAGCAGCTACGCTGCTTAGTTGACCCGCTTCGTAAGCTCTCATACCTCCTTGCAGTGCCTCATTATGATCCCAAGATATCCATGTTATTTTGCCTGTTTTGGGATTTGTATATAAGAAGTAGTTGTGAGCCATGTGACCATAAGTGTCCCAGTTTTGTACCGCTGTATTGGCTGCTAACCATTTTAGGAACACATCTACATCAAATACTTTTTCTAGTTTTTTCTTCCACGCTTTTTGGTTTGTTGTGCGTTCTTCGCTATTTATAATGTCGTAAAGAGCGCGTACATCGCTGTAATCTGCCTTTTTCTTGTTGGTTTTTAGGTAGAATTGCTCCTCATTGAAAGTACCCTCTGCAAATGAACCAGCTCTCTCTTCAGGTTTATATAGATTACCTGAATCATCGCTAAAGGCGTTACCAATAACACTATCATCTACCTCTTCAACTAGAGTGTAAACCCCAAATAACTGAGCTCCTTCGCCATAATCTACATACAATTCATAGTGAGAAGTGTGTGCAGCTACTATGCCAAATTCGCGATATAGGTCTGTAGTTATTTTTTCGCGTAATAGTGATGCGTCATTGCAGTTATTGCTTAGGTTAAGCTGTTTGAATCCATAAAAACGTTGGTTCTTAAGCTCTGGATATTCATTTTCATACTGGTCAAAGTCAAGTTTGATAGATAGCTTCTTGCTTCCCTCTCTAGCTGTTTTCATAAGACTAGAGTTTCCTTTGAAACGCATACCTACTTTATACCAATCTCTGCCATCATAAGTTATTGTACATGGAACCCATTGTAGTGAAGAGCCTGCTGATGATCCGCGACCTATGCCACCGCCACCGCCCATGCCACCTGGAGCTTGACCCATCTCTTGACCATGTTGCATGCCACCTTCCATGCCACGACCCTCTTGCATTCCCATAGGGGGCATACCACCCTCCATGCCTTCCATGCCAGCTCCGCGGTG
>JAWXTQ010000048.1:0-13347 GCA_044433405.1 Rikenellaceae bacterium | reverse complement strand
TGAACAGCGTATGGCTGCATTGGAGGGTGGTTTAGCCGCTGTAGCAACATCGTCAGGTCATGCTGCTCAACTAGTTACTATTACTACAATAATGAAGCAAGGTGATAATTTTGTAACTTCGCCATTTTTATACGGAGGTAGCTTTAATCAATTTAAGGTGACATTTAAAAATTGGGGTATTGAGAGTCGCTTTGCAGTATCGGCAGAGGCTGAAGATATGGAGAAGTTAATCGACAAAAACACTAAAGCTTTATATGTCGAAACAATAGGAAATCCTACATTTGTGATTCCAGATTTTGAGAAGCTCTCTGCACTAGCTAAAAAATATGATATACCTTTAATTGTGGATAACACTTTTGGTTGTGGCGGTTATCTATGTGCTCCTATCAAATATGGTGCTGACATAGTTATTGAGTCGGCTACAAAATGGATAGGCGGTCATGGCACCTCTATGGGGGGTGTAATTATCGAGGGAGGTAGTTATAATTGGGGTAATGGTAAGTTCCCTCAATTTACTGAGCCATCTGAAGGGTATCATGGATTGAAGTTATTTGAAGCTTTCGGACAGTTGTCGTTTATTGTTAAGTGTAGAATCGAGGGATTGAGAGATTTAGGTGCTTGCGTATCGCCTTACAACTCACATCAATTTATTTTGGGTCTTGAGACTCTATCTTTGAGAGTTGAACGCGAGGCCGAAAATAGCCTTAAACTTGCTAAATATTTTGAGTCACATCCAAAGGTTGAGAGAGTGATTTATCCAGGTTTAGAGAGTGATCCTAACTATAAAAATGGAGTTAAATATCTCCAAAATGGATTTGGTTGTGTGCTTTCAGTTGTGTTAAAGGGCGGTAAAGAGGATACCGAAAAATTTGTAGATTCTTTAGAGTTAGTTTCACACGTGGCAAATGTGGGAGATACCAAAACATTGATTATACAACCTTCAGCAACAACTCATAGTCAGCTTTCAGATAGCGAGCAAGAGGCGGCAGGAGTGTTGCCAACACTGCTTAGAATCTCTGCAGGTATAGAGCATATAGATGATATTATTGCTGATTTTGAAAATGGTTTTAAAAATATAAAATAGTGGCACAACACCAATTTAACTACAATAAGAGGTTTGAGTTGGAGAGTGGCGAAGTGCTCCCCGAATTAACCATTACTTACCATACCTATGGTTATCTAAACGAAAAGATGAATAATATCATCTGGGTATGTCATGCTCTGACTGCAAATTCAGAGGTTGATTCGTGGTGGCCAGGAACGGTTGAGAAAGGAAAGTTCTTAGATCCCGAGAAGAACTTTATTATATGTGCCAATATATTGGGTTCGCACTATGGAACAACTGGCCCTCTTTCTATCAATCCACACACTCAGAAGCCTTACTATGGTGCTTTTCCGCGCATCACCATCAAGGATGTTGTTAAGGCGCATCAGCTTTTAGCTAGAGCGTTGGGGATAAAAAAAGTTAAAGCTCTTATTGGTAGTTCAATTGGAGGATTTCAGGTTGGAGAGTGGATTATTAGTCAGCCTAATTTTGCAGAGAAAGCCGTAATTATCGCCTCAGCAGCAAGAGCTGATGCGTGGGTTGTGGCGTTTAATGAGTCGCAACGAATGGCTATTGAGAGTGATGCAACTTATGGAGAGCTTCGAGATGAGGCTGGCTTTAAGGGGATGTCTGCTGCTAGGTCGTTAGCACTTTTGAGCTATCGTTCGCGAAGTGGCTATATTGCTACCCAAAGTGAGCAAGATATTGATGTTAACAAAACATCCGATTTCAGAGCCTCTAGTTATCAACGTTATCAGGGTAGTAAGCTAGTTACGCGTTTTAATGCCTACTCTTACTATCGACTTACCGAGTTGATTGATTCGCATAATCTTGCTCGAGGAAGAGCCTCTTTAGAGGTAGCTTTAGCCTCTATTACCTCTAAAGTTGCACTAATTGCAATCTCTAGCGACATTATATATCCAATATCTAACCACACGTTTATGCACAGTCACATTAAAGGTTCATCACTCCATATTATCGAATCAAAATTTGGACATGATGGCTTTTTGGTTGAGAGTGAAAAATTAAATACAATAATTACGAATTTTTTAGAAAACAATTAAAAAAACCGAACATATATGAGTAAAATTAAAATTGGCCTATTTGGCTATGGAGTAGTTGGTGAGGGGTTGAACGCTGTTTTAGCTCAAGCTGCAAATGCGCATGCTGAGATTGTGAAGATATGCGTGAAAAGTAGAAATAAAAAACGTAATTTAGACGATAGCTATTTTACATACGATGCAGACGATATTTTTAATAATCCCGAAATAAACCTAATAGTAGAGCTTATTGACGATGCAGATGAGTCGTATAAAATTGTAAAACGTGCATTGCAGAGCAATATTGCAGTGGTTTCAGGCAATAAAAAGATGTTAGCATACAATCTTCCTGAGTTGATTGAGCTTCAAAAAACACACAACACTGCGCTTCTTTATGATGCCTCGTCTTGCGGTAGTATACCAGTTATTCGCAACCTTGAGGAGTATTATGATAACGATTTGCTTCTGTCGGTAAAAGGTATCTTGAATGGATCGTCAAACTTTATTCTCTCTAAGATATTTAACGAAAACAAAACCTATAGTGCCGCACTTAAAGAGGCGCAAGATTTGGGTTTTGCAGAGAGTAATCCAACCTTTGATGTTGAGGGTTACGACTCTCTATTTAAGCTTATCATTATTACAGTTCACGCTTTTGGAACTTACGTACATCCAGATAATGCTCTAAATTATGGCATTTCGCGACTATCTGAGTATGATATAAAGTATGCGCGTGAAAAGGGATTGAGAATTAAATTACTTGCCGATGTTTCTAAAATCTCAGATAATGAGATTACAATGCAGGTATTACCATGTTTTGTGCCACCAGATAAGTATATCTACAGCGTTGAAGATGAGTTTAATGGAGTAGTGATTAAAGGACAATTCTACGACAAACAGTTTATGTTTGGACGTGGTGCAGGTGGTCATCCAACTGGTTCGTCGGTGCTCAGCGATATTACTGCGCGTGGCCATGACTACAAATACGAATATAAGAAGCTTAATCTCTATCGCAAGATGAGTTATACAACTGACTGGGATTTAAAACTTTATGTTCGATATAATGATGATACTGATATTTTGAAGTTTAAATTTAAAGATATTAGCGAGCGTTATTGGAGCGAAGATTATAAATTTATGGTTGGTACAATATCTTTAAGTGATTTGATAAAACTAAAAGAAGAACTTCAAACCATGGATATATTCATAGCAAAATTATACAACTAATAATAAAATAAATTAATCCTATTTTTATATGAAGAAGATATTATTAACAGCATCATTGCTTGTGTCGACTCAGTTGATTGCACAAACAACGCAGTGGGGTGAATCAACAGGTAATGAGCGATTCCCAAAAGAGTTTTATCAGGAGCTAGAAAACCCTAACAAGCCAAATCCTACAGAGTGGGCTAAAGTAAAAGGGGTGAAAGCTTCGTGGGCTAATAATGATGATCGCTACTCTAAAGAGGTGCTACCTGCAATCAAAACAATCAAAACAAAAGAGAGTCTAGTTGGTTGGAAAGGTGAAAACGTTTCAACTCAAGTGGTAGTTTGGAGTAAAGAGAGAGTTGAAAATCTTAATTTTACAATATCTACACTTAAAGGTTCTAATGGCGAGATTGAGGCTCAAGCTTCGTTTGTTCGTTATGTGATGTCTGATATGTTGGCAGGTTGTGGTAAACGCAGCGAGGATGAGTTAGAGAGCTACTCTCCATCGTTAATTGCTGATGTTATTGATCCGTTCGCTAAAGAGTTAGAGATGGATGAAATGAGCGTGCGACCAATTTGGGTGAGTGTGAAATTGCCATATAGTGCACAAGCAGGGAATTATAAAGGTGTGTTGACTGTTAAAAATGGTGATGTGAAAATTGCTGATTTAGAGCTGAATGTTAAGGTTTTGAATCGTGAATTAACACAGGTAGCAGATTGGAAATTCCATTTAGATTTTTGGCAAAATCCATTTGCTGAGGCTCGTTATGGTGGATATGCTCCATTTTCACCACAACATCTAGAGTATATGCGTCCTCAATATGAGAGATTGCGTGATGCAGGACAAAAAGTGATTACTACATCTATTATGCATAAGCCTTGGGGTGGCCAGACTGAAGATTATTTCGAGACAATGATTACGTGGATTCGTAAGATTGATGGAACTTGGATGTTTGATTACACAATCTTCGATACATGGGTTGAGTATATGATTGGTATCGGTATCGACAAGCAAATTGCATGTTATTCGATGATTCCATGGTCGATGTCATTTAAATATTATGATCAGCAGACAAACTCAATGCAAGAGATTAAAACAACTACAGATTCTAAAATATATCGTGAGATGTGGGTTTCAATGCTCTCTTCACTCTCTAAACACCTTCGTGAAAAGGGTTGGTTTGAGAGAAGTGTAATAGCAATGGACGAGCGTGCAACTTCTGATATGATGAACGCTTTTGCAATTATCAAGGAGGCAGATCCAGAGTTTAAAGTGTCGCTTGCAGGAGGCAATCACCCAGAAATCGAAGATGAGTTGTATGACTATTGTATGGCTTCTGATAATATCTTTACTGATGAGGTTTTCAAAAAACGTAAAGAGCAAGGCAGAGTAACAACTTACTATACATGTTGTGCTCAAGAGTATCCTAACATGTTTACATTCTCTCCTGCTGCTGAGTCGGATTGGATTGGATGGTTTGCTGCAGCTAAAGGTTATGACGGCTATCTACGTTGGGCATATAATAGTTACACTTTAGAGCCACTTCTTGATACCCGTTTTAGAACTTTCCAAGCAGGAGATTGCTATTTAGTATATCCACAACGTTCGTCAGTGCGTTTTGAAAAATTGGTTGACGGTATTGAATCGTTCGAGAAAATAGCGCAGCTAAGAGAAGAGTTTGAAAAGTCAAACAACCAAAGTGGACTCAAAAAAATAACTGATGTGTTATCAACATTTGAATTACAAAATTTTAAAGATGGAATAACACCTAGTGAAATGCTTATAAAAGCAAGAAAAATTATAAATTCTTTTTAACCTAAAACCTTGAAAGTACAAATGTGCACTTTCAAGGTTTTTTTAACTTGAAAAATATAGAATAATGAAAAAGATTTTATTGACATTCGTCGTATCAATGTTAGCGTTGGTATCGTGTAATCACTATATGCCTTACTATGTACAAGAAGATAATGTAGTTGTTATTGATGAAACTACAAAAGAGACAATGGCAACTCTGCAAGAGGGCGATTTGGTTATGATCAAGGCAGAGATTAGAACTAGTAAATATCAAACAGCATTGATAGGAGATGCTCTCGGAACTATTGACGGTAATAAAGTAACTAATGCCCCTATAAATGCTAAAGGTGAGTTTGATTATCAAGAGATGCTTACCGCTAGTGATAGTGCAGATGATTTAAAAACAATTTTTATTGTGGCAATTGCCCTTGTGCTCTTTATTGTTTTGTTTTTGTTTATATTTAAAGATAAAACACAAGTTGTTAAAATTTTTACGTTAATAGCAATTCCTCTCCCTTTTGCTGCGCTAAGCTTTTTTATTATAGATTATTGTTTTACTAGTTATTATCAAACGTGGTTTTGTTCAACTATTTTTGTGGGCTTTTGGCAGTCTGTGTTGAATTTCGCCCTCTTTGCTCTTCTTGTTGTGTCGTTCTATGGAATTGTAGGATATCTATTGCCTTTTACCATGGCAGAGATATGCAAATTTAAAGAGGTGGAGGAGAATAAAGAGCCTTTTGATGATGATATTATTACCTTTAGTTCGATAGCTTGGGTTATGGCTGTAATAGCATGGATGTTGATTACATGGATATGGGATTGCCAAGGTCAAGGAGTTTGGTGGGCTCTGGGAGTATCGCTTGTTATATTGTTTGTTAAAGGCGTTATAGCTGCGGGTAATAAATTCACCTTTATAGTGTTGTTTTTTTTGCATACAATTGTCGCTATTGCATTTTCGTTTATGTTCTACCATTTTGCATTGTGCGTTGTTACAGCAGTGGTCTATCTTGTCATTGCAATAGGGGTGTTGATTGTAGCAGCGTTATTCATATTTCTAGGTAGTGGTGCTGATGCCCTGGGTGCAAAATATGGTGGTGAAGGTGGCTCAAGTGATAGCTCTTCAGAAGTGTCAGGAGGGCGTTATTATTGTAAATATTATAAATCAGGAAACTGCCGTAATCCTAATGGCTCTAGTGGAACGCAATGTACATGTGGTGGGGATTACACTGTTAGTAATTGCCTATTTCCTGGTAGTGCTGACGGAGTGTATCGTAGTTAGGAGTGTGTGGTGATTCTGTTTGCTTAGCGACTTTCACTTACATGAGCTAAAGCTCACGCTTGTAGGAATAGTTTTTATTTCTTATGTTTCATACCTTCGGTATGACAACGAAATAAAAACTATTCCTATTTTTGGCTATGCCAAAAAAGTGAAAGCCGAGACGTACCAGAGTCTATCAAAAAAAGAAGAATTGTGTTTAAGTTTTTTAGAAGAAAAACCACGCGCTAGACTACTATGAGCCATTTTTATCTTCTTGGCTTAACGCCAATTCGCAAAAAAAGACTCCTAGCACTACAAACTTACGAAATTATTTTAATAAAAACAAAAAGATTGTCTTGATGCTCAATAGGTGAAGTAAAAAACGCCACCTCAATAATTATTATCGTCATTAACTATTATCGTCATTATTTTAATTCTAATTTTTATTATTTCAGAAAAGGTTGTATATTTGCAGATTGATAATTATGCACATATCTGAATATGAATAGAATAAAAAAATATATACCACACGTAGTAGCGCTACTTTTTTTTGCTATTACTTCTGCCATCTATTTTGCTCCTCAATTTGAGGGAAAAGATGTACGTCAAAGTGATAACGTCCAATATAACGGCATGAAAGGGGGTATAACTGAGCATATTGAGGAGTATGGTGAGCATCCACAGTGGGCGCCTAATATGTTCTCTGGTATGCCAGCGTATCTTATTGATATGAATTATGAGGGTAGGTATATTAAAATCCTAGCGGACAAACTCTACTTCCTGGGTACGCCTGCGGCTTTCTATTTTGTGATGATGGCTGGGTTTTATTTTATGTTATTGTGTTTTGGGGTTACTCCCTATCTAGCTCTGCTCGGCGGTGTTGCTTATGGCTTATCCTCCTATTTTATGATAATATATGAGGCGGGTCACATTACAAAACTTATGGCTTTAGCCTATATTGCTCCACTTATTGGTTCTGTTTATCTTACCTTTAGAAAAAATATTTGGCTCGGTGCATCTTTAACTGGTATATTTGCTGCCATCGAAATCAGCACATCTCATCCTCAAATTACATACTACTTCTTTTTTGTGTTGTTGGCTCTTGCTATATTTGAGGGGGTTAACTTCTATAAACAAAATAGATTCCCATCATTTTGGGCGCGCTGCGGAGCGTTGATTGTTGTTGCTGCTTTGGCTTTTGGTGCAAATAGCGTGCAGCTTTGGTATATTAGCAACTACACGAAAGACTCAATGCGCGGTAAAAGCGAGTTAAAACAAGAGGGTAGCACCAGTGAGCAAACAAAGGGGTTAGATAAAGATTATATAACCGCTTGGAGTTATGGCAAGATGGAAAGTTTAAATCTGCTTGTTCCAAACCTAATGGGTGAGAGCTCAAGTTCAGGTTTTGCAAAAGATGGAGAGGTCGCTCAATCCTTGAAACCTTATGGTGCTTATTCAATTGCAACTCAAATACCTAGTTATTGGGGGCCGCAACCGTTTACCTCTGGGGCGGTTTATGTGGGTGCTGTAATAGTGTTCTTATTTGTATTTGGACTCTTTATCGTCAAGGGGTGGATTAAAATGTGGTTGGCATCAGTCTCTCTGCTGGCTCTATTTCTGGCGTGGGGTAAATATATGATGTGGTTTACCGATATCTTTATCGACTATGTGCCTTTGTATAGCAAGTTTAGAACAGTGTCAATGATACTTGTTATTATACAGTGGAGTATGCCACTGCTTGCATTATTAGCACTACAGAAAGTTTATTCTAAAGAGGTGACTAAAGAGGAGGTGCTAAAATCGCTTAAACGTAGTTTGTATATTGTTGGTGGTATCTTATTGATTTTAATAATTTTTGGTGGTTCACTCTTCGATTTTATCTCAGATAGTGATACTAGGCTAGGGCTGCCAAATGATGTTATCTCTGCAATGATTAGCGAGCGAGAGTCGATGATGAAGAGTGATGCCCTTCGTTCACTTTTCTTTGTTCTATCAACTGCTGCTATAGTGTGGGCGTTTGCTTATGAAAAGATTAAGAAAAATGTTGCAATTAGCTTGTTGATTGTGGCGGTTATGATTGATATGATTGGTGTTGATTTGCGTTTTTTAAATCACGACCATTTTATACCTAAAAAAGAGGCAATCGCAATCAAACCAACAAGTGCCAATTTAGAGATTTTGAAAGACAATGATCCTAACTTTAGGGTTGCAAATCTAGCCACATCAATGTTTAATGATGCTTTTACCTCATATTATCATAAATCTGTAGGTGGATATCATGCAGCAAAGATGCAACGCTACCAAGATATTATTGATAAGTATCTTTCGAAGATGAATATGGATGTGTATAACATGTTAAACACAAAATATTTTATTGTTAGCGGTGATAACGACGAGCTTCAAGTTCAGCTTAACAATCAAGCTTTCGGTAATGCGTGGTTTGTTGATTCTATCCTCTATACTGACAATGCCAATGATGAGATTGCAGCGTTAGGTCAAATAGATTTGCGCAAATCGGCAGTAGTTGATGCCTCTGAGAAGCATTTGTTAGAGGGTATGAGCGTTAGCGATTCACTGTCAACTATTGTGCTAACCGATTCTAAAGCTAATAGTGTTGCTTATCGTTCAAATAGTGCAACTGCAAACGCTGTAATATTCTCAGAAACATACTACAAAGATGGTTGGACAGCCTATATTGATGGAGAGGAAGTTCCCTATTTTAGAGCAAACTATATTCTTAGAGGTTTGGTTGTTCCAAGTGGAGAACATGTGATAGAGTTTAAATTTGCAGCTCCAAAATTTGCTTTAATGAAGGGTATAACAGTGGCTAGCTCATTGGTGTTATTGTTGACTTTTGCTGTAAGTGCCATATTATTAAGTTATAAAAAGTATCGTAGTGAGTAAGGTAAAGCATAAATATTTTATTTCAACATTTAGCATATCACTGGTTCTGTTTCTACTATTGGTGGTGTGTACGCTCGGTTATGTGGTCGAGAGTGCAACAACAACTATCGTAAATCAGATTCAAATAAGTGTGCTTATTAAGGAGGGAATAAAGCAGAGCGAAATAGATGGTTTGATTGCAGAGCTAAAGGAGGATAAATATATAGAAACAATAGAGTTTACATCTAAAGATAAGGCTGCTGAGATATATAAAAAGGCTACTGGTGAGGATTTTACTCTATTTATCGACGAAAATCCATTGCCTGCCTCGATAGATATCTGTTTTAGTGGAGATAATATCACTAATGAAAAAATTGCTCAACTCTCTAAATCTTTGGCCACTAATGTTATTGTGGATGAAGTGTTGCATTCTCAGCGAGTAGTTGATCAGGTGCTAGGACATGTGTATAAAATAAAATTTATGCTATATTCGTTTTTAATTACGCTATTGGTGATTTCTATATTGCTTATTAATAACGCAATAAAGCTAACTATTCACTCAAAGAGGTTCTTGATAAAAAGCATGAAGCTTATAGGTGCAACCGATGCGTTTATATGTCGTCCATTTTTATGGGATGCCATAAAACAGGGATTTATAGCATCGTTAGTAGCATCGCTTTTCTTTGTTGTGACGTTAGTTGGTATTAACAGAGGTGTGACCTCTATAGCTGCAATGACCGAAGATGAGTTATTGGCAGGAGGGATGATATTTGTAGCTGTGATGATTACAGGAATTATGATTTCTGTGATTTGTACAGCAATTGCTATAAACAAACAGTTGCACAAAAAAAATAACGAGTTGTATACCTATTAGAAATTAATATATGAATATGGAAGAGAATAAAAATAAAAGAGAAAAAATGGCACTAACAGAGAAAAATTATCTCTATTTGGTAGTGTCGATTGTGGTAGTATTTATAGGGCTACTACTTATGATAGGTGGGGGCAGTGATGATCCTACCCAATTTAACGAAGCTGAGCTATTCAGTTTTAGGCGTATTACTTTGGCTCCAATAGTTATTGTTGGAGGTTTTGTATTTGGTATTTACGCTATTTTGAAACGTCCTAAAACCGATAAATAATTTATAAATGAACACATTACAAGCCATTTTAATGGGGCTACTACAAGGCTTAACAGAGTTTTTGCCAGTTAGTAGTAGCGGACACCTTGAGATTATGAGCCACATCTTAGGGGTTAATTCAGAGAGTAATCTCTCTTTTACTATAGTTGTGCATGCAGGAACAGTATTAAGCACAATTGTTGTGTTTTGGAAGGATATTATCCGAATTATCAAATCTGTATTCAAATTTGAGATGAATGAGGATACTCAATTTATGTTGAAAATATTAATCTCGATGATACCAGTTCTGGTCGTTGGATTGACATTAAAAGATAAGGTTGAGTCGCTATTTGGAGGAAGTTTAATAATTGTTGGTTGTTCGCTTCTTTTGACATCTGTATTGCTTTGGTTTTCAGATAGAGCAAAACCAAGAATCAAAGGATTAACCTACAAAAATGCTTTTTGGATTGGATTAGCGCAAGCGTTAGCTGTTTTGCCAGGCTTGTCGCGTTCAGGTTCGACAATCTCAACAGGTTTAATCTTAGGAGTTAAGAGAGAAGAGGTTGCTAGATTCTCGTTTTTAATGGTGTTGATTCCAATTTTAGGAATTACTTTCCTAGACACAATAGGTGGTGATTTTAATGATTCATTGCCATTGAGTATATTGTTAACTGGTTTTGTTAGCTCGTTTTTGTCAGGTGCATTAGCGTGTAAATTGATGATTAGAATTGTTCAAAACGGCAAATTATACTATTTCGCTATATATTGTGCTTTGGTGGGTGTCTCTACTGTAATCTATTCATTAATTGCATAATAACTAAAGCTGATAGATGAAAATAAACCTTTCTGCTTCTACAAATTTTGAGGCTGGTATTGCAATACCAATCGACAAACCCTATAGATGGACATCTGCGGATGTGGTTCGTAAAATCAAAAATTGTTTAAAGAATAGAGGCTATAAAAAAATAAAAATTGGCCATGCAGGTACTTTAGACCCTTTAGCTACTGGTATTTTGGTGGTGTGTATTGGAAAGGCAACCAAGCAAGCCGAATCTATCCAAGCCCAGCGCAAAGAGTACATTGCTGAAGTGTGTTTAGGTGCAACAACCCCTTGCTGCGACATGGAAAAGGAGATTGATGCTACCTATCCAATAGCTCATATAACCGAGCAGATGATTAGAGAGGCTTTGAGCTCATTTGTAGGTGAGCAGTTGCAAGTCCCCCCAATCTTCTCTGCTAAGTTGATTGATGGCAAAAGAGCCTATGAGTATGCGCGAAAGGGCGAGGAGGTTGAAATGCGTAAAGCGTTAATTACAATCTATGATATAGAGCTACTTAGCGTTGAAATGCCAAAAATTACAGTGAAAATTAGCTGTAGCAAAGGAACATATATACGAGCTTTTGCCCGTGATTTGGGTGTAAAACTCTCTAGTGGAGCGCATTTATCAGGGTTAGTACGTAGCAAAAATGGTGATTTCACTCTTCAAGAGTGCTTAAGCGTAGAGGAGGTGACTAACATCATCAGTGAGGCGACTCACAAAGATCAATTATAAAAATAAAAATTATTTAAAAATATTACTTATGAAACTATCTCAATACAAGTACAATTTTACCAAAGAAATGATTGCTCCTTATCCAACTGACGAACGTGATGAGTCAAGATTGTTGGTATTAGATCGTAAAACTGGTAAAGTTGAACATAAAATATTTAAAGATGTAATTAACTATTTCAAGGATGGTGATACGTTTATCTATAATAATACACGAGTTTTTCCTGCTAGACTTTATGGTAACAAAGAAAAAACTGGTGCTGAAATTGAGATTTTCTTGCTTCGTGAGTTAAATCGTGAGCAACGTTTCTGGGATGTACTCGTTGATCCTGCGCGAAAAATTAGAATTGGTAATAAGCTATATTTTGGTGATGATGATTCGCTTATTGCTGAGGTAATTGACAATACAACTTCGCGTGGTAGAACATTGAAATTCTTGTTTGATGGAGAGCATGAGGAGTTTAAAAAACTACTGTTTAGTCTTGGTGAAACGCCTCTTCCTCGTTGGGTTAGATCGACTATCGAACCAATGGATGCAGAGCGTTATCAAACAGTATTTGCTTCACAAGAGGGTGCAGTTGCAGCTCCTACTGCGGGTACTCATTTTAGTCGCCATCTTCTTAAACGCCTAGAAATCAAAGGTGTAAATAGAGCTGAGGTGACATTGCATGTTGGTTTAGGTAATTTCAGAAACATAGATGTTGAGGATTTAACTAAACATAAAATGGACTCCGAGCAGATGTTTATCACCCCTGAGTGTGCAGATTTAGTTAATAAAACTAAAGAAAATGGCCGTAAAATTTGTGCTGTAGGTACAACAGTAATGCGTGCAATTGAGAGTTCAGTAACGACAAATGGACTTTTAAAACCATACGAGGGTTGGACAAATAAATTTATCATACCTCCATATAATTTTTCGGTGGCAGATAGCATGATTACAAACTTCCATCTTCCATTGTCAACGCAGCTAATTATGGTTTCTGCATTTGCAGGTTATGATTTAACCATGGAGATGTATGAATTAGCCAAAAACGAAGGTTATAGATTTGGAACTTATGGTGATGCAATGTTGATTCTATAGGTCAGATTAACTCCTGCAAATTCGCTCTGCCGCCCACTTTGGGGGTCAATACGAAAAATCGGTGGAGTGCTTAGCGATTTTGTTTAGCGACTTTCACTTACATGAGCTAAAGCTCATACCCTATAGCAATAGATTTTTATTTCTTATACTCATACCTGAAGGTATGGTAACGAAATAAAAATCTATTGCTATTTTTTGGCGCAGCCAAAAAAGTGAAAGCCGAAGCGTACCAGAGCCTATCAAAAAAAGGTAACCGTCTCCGCAATGCCGTATTGTAAGTAAAACCTCGATAGCAGTATGATAACTATCGAGGTTTTGTTCTGTTTATTATTGTGTCCACTGGTCAGGAAGTAGGCTTCTTAACTTCT
>JAWXTQ010000047.1:0-13473 GCA_044433405.1 Rikenellaceae bacterium | reverse complement strand
TTTGCAGAATGGGTAGAGAAAATAAATTTATAGGAGTGAACTCGATCAAATTCAATCGCTATTTTCAGAGCGACGACGATTGTTATAATTACTTGGCAGATGTTAAGTGGGCGGATGGTTATGTATGCCGCAAATGTGGTCATACGAAATATTATCGTGGATCAAAACCACATTCACGCAGGTGCATGAGATGCAAATACGACGAGAGTCCAACCGCTGGAACTATGTTTGACAAGTGTAAATTCTCGCTGTTAATCGCATTTCATATTGCATTCAAGATAGCAACCAAGAAGAAAGGAATGTCATCACTGGAGCTGTCGGCAGAGTTTGAACTCCGCCAAAAGACTTGTTGGGCATTTAAATGGAAGATTCAACAAGCGATGAAAAACTCTCTTCAATACCCTATAAATGAGATGGTTTACGTAGATGGGTTCTTTGTTGGCGGAGAGGAAGAGGGCGTGAGAGGTCGGCAACGAGGCAAGAAACGTTTGGTAGTAGTTGCTGTCGAGATTGTGAAAAAGGAGGATGGTAGCAATGGTATGGGGCGAGCTTATGCCCGTGTTATACCCAATGCGTCAAGCAAGTCTTTTAAGCCATTCTTTGATGACCATATCTCAAAAGAAGCGAAAGTTATTACAGATGAGTGGCAAGGATACCTTGACGAGTATCATTACAGGTGCAATAGACGGACAAATATGGGGGTTATATTCGATAACCTCATAGTTAGGATGGTTCAAAATGAGCCAAAACGGCTGTATAATAACCTGTAGATTGGGTGGTCTAAACGCCTATACCTATCAATGAGAAAGGCCATTTTGGATATATAAATCTTGATGGAGAAGTTGTTGTTCCTATCGAATTTGGCTCTTTAGATTATTTAGGAGGGAGTTATATTGGCTATATAGATGGTGAGTTTACAGGTGCTAATTATGGTGCATTCTCTAGAGGTGATGCCACTACAACTAGCGATGGAAACCCCAATACAATCAAAAGAAGCGAAAAATATGGGATTATTGACGTTGAGGGGAATGTAATTCTTCAGCCAAAATTTGATTATCTATTAGCATTATCAGACTCTATATTTACAGCCATTGAAATTAATGATAATAGTATTAAACCATTCAATCAGAAGGTTTTTTATGTTGATGTTAGAGGTAATATACTCGATCAAACAAGGTACGATTATATTGAAATTCATGGAGATATTGACAATGTCTATTACGTAGAGAAAGATGATAAGGCTGCATTAATAGATCAATTTCTAAAGGAGTTAACTCCTTATGAGGTAATTCCAGATGGCGATGATAGTGATGATATGATTGAGTGTTTGACATCGAAATATTTGTCTGATTCGGAGTGATTGTATTGTGGATTGTGATGGGTTTTTAGCGGTTTCTTGTGCGCGGTTTTTTAGCGGTTTCTTGGCGGTTTTCACCGCATGAGCTAAAGCTCACGCTTGTAGCAATAGTTTTTTATTTCTTATGTTTCATACCTTTGGTATGACAACGAAATAAAAAACTATTGCTATTTTTGGCTGCGCCAAAAAGTGAAAACCGAGGCGTACCAGAGCCTATCAAAAAAAGAAGAATTGTGTTTAAGTTTTTTTTAGAAAAAAAACCACGCGCTAGACTACTATGAGCCATTTTTAGCCTCTTGGCTTAACGCCAATTCGCTAAAAAAGACTCCTAGCAGCCTATCGCTGGTAAAAAAACCTTCGTCGCTACCGCTCCTCGGGCTCACTTTCGTTCGCTGGGGATACTCTTGTAGGTGATGTGTGGCTTCGCAATATTCGAGCATAAGGATAATGATTAACGCCGATAATTATTAATTAATTATCAAAATACCACTCTATGTTGCGAGATTAATCTCTGCTAAGCTCTTTGCGGTATTCGGAGAATAATTTGGATTTAGATATGAAACCCATATATTTGTTATCTTCGCTTACTACTGGGAGGCTCCATGCTCCGCTTTTGTCGAATTTTTCTAGTATTGAAGGTATTGGATCGGATAGTTTTACGATTGCTGGTAGTACAGTCATATATTCAAATACACGTCGTTTGTCATAATACTGTGTTAGGAACATATCACCTCTTATATCGTCTAGTGTTACATACCCCTCTATCTCATTTTTGTTGTTCAAAACAGGGAAGATATTTCGGTTGCTTTTGCTTACAGCCTCTGCTAGTTGGCGCAGGCGATCGTCTATTTTTACGGCAGTAAAGTCGGTTTCTACCATGTTTTCAATGTTGATAAATAGCATTGTTCTATCTTTTGAGAGAGATGCTGTGTCGCCTTTTAATGCAAGTTCTCTAGTGTACACAGAGTATGGCATAAAATAGTAACATATTGCAAATGATAGTGCCGATACGAGCATTAGAGGGAGAAATAGCCTATATCCTCCAGTTATCTCAGCTATCAGGAACATGGCGGTGAGAGGTGAATCCATAGCTCCCGACATTACCCCAGCCATGCCAACGAGCGTAAATGGCATAACAGGAAGTGATAATCCAAGTAGTTCATTTAGAAGAGTAGCTGTGAAGAAGCCAGTAAAAGCACCCAGAAATAGTGATGGTGCAAATGCACCCCCTGCACCCCCTGCGGCGTTAGTGAGTGCCATAGCTATTGATTTAAACATCATTGTTGCGGCTACAAATGCCAGTACAACCCACACATTATCGCGATAAGCGTAGTAGGGAGTGTTGTTGAAAAGGCTGCTCATATCGTTTTTAATAAGCGATGTTATAGAGTTGTAGCCTTGACCATATAGCGGAGGTAGCAACATAATCAGAATACCAATCAGTGAGCCTCCGAGTAGCCATTTTTTGTACTGTTTGTCGATTTTATGGAAGTAAGCCTCTATTTTCGAGCTTGTGTAGATCAGATAGCATGCTGCCATTCCGCATAATGCTGCGAGAATAGCGTAGTATGGAAGGTGGTTAACCTCGATATCAGCACTGGTTAGTTCTACTTGAAATACTGGGTCAAAACCGTGCATAAAGTAGATGATTGATGCTGAAGTAACAGCAGCTATGAGTATTGGTACGAGTGAACCCATAGAGATATTGAGCATTAACACCTCTAAAACAAAAATAACTCCAGTGATTGGGGCTTTGAATATTCCTGCAAGTGCCGCTGCAGCGCCACATCCTAAAAGTATTGTGGTATTGCGGTAGTTCATTCTAAAGAAGCGTGCAATGTTCGACCCAACAGCCGCGCCAGTCATAACTATTGGTGCTTCAGGGCCAACCGAACCTCCAAATCCAATTGTTGTAGCTCCACCTATAATTGATGCAAATGTGTGGTGAGGCTTGATGAATGAGCGTTTGTGGGTTATGCAGTGAAGAATTTTTGTCACTCCGTGGCCAATATTGTCTTTTAATATTTTTTGGGTGAATATTGTAACCAAAATAATGCCAATCAAAGGCATGATAAGGTATAGCAAGTTGAAGCTCGAACGCTCTTCGGTCACCGATTCTACCATATTTCGGATGGCAGTAACGCTCTCTTCGAAGATATATGCTGCTGCTGCAGCTACAAAACCGATAATAATGGCAATGAATATCATAAGTTGTTTTTCGGAGAGCTGTTTGGTTAAATTTATGATATAATGATGGGCTGATTCTATTTTGGTGTAATTCATGTTGGTTAAAATTATTTTATTAAAATATGTTACAAACTTACAATATTTTTTTGAGTTACCAAATTATTGTGTATTAAGATTTTGCGACGCCAAAATACTATATTATACAGAATCGATTTTAAAAACTAAAATAAATACATACTATTATGTCGAAAGTTAAATATTTTTTATTAATTTTGCAACAATGTAATTATATTTTATAATAATGGAGATTGTACGCAGAAAAAAGCCTGATTGGTTGAAGATTAAAATTGAGAATAACCCTGAGTTCGCTTTCGTTAAGAGAGTGGTTGAGGATAATAATCTGCATACAATTTGTAGTAGTGGAAAATGTCCACACATGAATGAGTGTTGGAATAGGGGAACGGCCACTTTTATGATTTTAGGCGATATTTGCACACGAAGTTGTAAATTTTGTGCCACTAAAAGCGGACGACCATTAGAGATAGATAAAAATGAGGCTGTAAAGCTTGCTCGTTCGGTGAAGTTGATGAGTTTAAAACATTGCGTTATAACTTCAGTTGATAGAGACGATTTGCCTGATGGCGGTGTTGGCCATTGGGTTGAGTGTGTGGAGCAGATTAGAGAGATGAATCCTAATACAACAATCGAGCTTTTGTTGCCCGATTTTGATGCTAAAGAGAGTTTGTTGGAGATTGCAGTGAGCTGCGGTGCTGATATTTTTGGTCACAATATAGAGACTGTTGAGAGTGTTACTCCGCAAGTGCGTTCGAGAGCCTCTTACGCTAAGTCGATGGCTGTGTTGAGCTATTTTGCTTCAAAAGGGTTGCTTGTTAAGAGTGGTTTGATGGTAGGAGTAGGAGAGAGTGATGAGGAGGTACACCAAACTCTTCGAGATTTATATGCTAATGGTTGTAGAATCGTTACTATTGGACAGTACCTTCAGCCAACAAAAAAGCATTTAGAGGTAGATCGTTATGTTGAGCCTGAGATCTTTGAAACTTACAGGGTTTGGGCTGAGGAGATTGGTTTTAAAAGTGTGTTTTCATCACCTTTGGTGCGCTCCTCTTACCTAGCTGATTTGGCGGTAAACATTGATAAAAAGAAGATACTTTAAATAATATATAGATGCAAAGTAGTATATCTTTAATAGACAAAGGAGTGATTGAGTATAAGGAGGCGTGGGATTTCCAAAAGGAGATTTTTGCCACTCTTTCAGCTTTAGACTATAAAGGCGATGACTTTTTGATATATTGTGAGCATCCACACGTATACACACTTGGGAAGAGTGGTCATTTTAACAACCTACTAGTTGATGAAGCCTTCCTAAAAACTATAAATGCCACCTTCTTTAAGACAGATCGTGGTGGAGATATAACCTATCATGGGTATGGTCAATTGGTTGGCTACCCAATATTGAGATTGCAAAACTATGACTTATCTCTCAAAGGTTATATTGATTTGATTGAGCAGGCGGTGATTAATACTGTTTCTGCTTTTGGTATTGACTCTTTTAGAGTTGAGGGTAAAACAGGTGTCTGGGTTAATACTCAGTCGATGGAGAAGAAAATTTGTGCAATAGGAGTAAAAGCTTCGCGCTACATTACTATGCACGGTTTTGCGCTCAATGTCAATACTGATTTGGACTATTTTAATTATATAAACCCTTGCGGATTTTGCGACAAGGGAGTGACTTCACTTAAACAATTGTTGGGTAAAGAGGTCGATTTTCAACGTGTTAAAGAGCTTTATTTTAGTGAGTTCAGTGCGTTATTGATGAGAAAATAAGAAATAAAAATATAATATATGATAGCAGAGAAAAAGTGGATTCTCCTTCCCAATGCGGACAAGGAGGAGACACAAAGGCTTTCTAAAGCCTTGGGAATTCCTGCTGTTTTGGCTAACTTATTGTTGCAGAGGGGTATAAAAACCAAAGAAGAGGCGTTGAGTTTCTTTTCGCCTACTCTGAATGATTTGCACGACCCATTCCTTATCAAAGATATGGATGTTGCCGTGGAGAGGATAGAGAAAGCTATTAACAGGCAGGAGAAGATTTTAATCTATGGCGACTATGATGTAGATGGTACTACTGCGGTTGCTTTAGTCTATAAATTCTTAAGCTCAATAGGGCACGAGCAGGTGTCGTTCTATATTCCTGATCGCTATAGCGAGGGTTATGGGATATCGGTAAAAGCAGTCGATTATGCTTGTGATAACGGTTATGCGTTGATAATTGCCTTGGATTGTGGAATTAAGGCCATGGATAAGGTTGACTATGCAAATAGCAAAGGGGTTGATTTTATTATTTGCGATCACCACCTCCCAGGTGATACTATTCCTGATGCAGTAGCAGTCTTAAATAGCAAACGAAGTGATTGTCCCTACCCCTTTAAGGAGCTTTCTGGCTGTGGAGTGGGATTTAAGTTGGTGCATGCTTATAGTTTGAAAAACAATATTCCATTCGAAAAGGTGGAGTGTCTACTCGATTTAGTAGTTGTATCTATAGCTTCAGATATTGTTCCAGTTACTGGTGAAAATAGGGTTTTGGCCTATTATGGGTTGAAGTGTTTGAACTGTAATCCCAGTAGAGGTTTGTTGTCAATAATCAAAATATGTGGTTTGGAGCGACACAATATCACTATCGACGATATAGTGTTTAAAATAGGACCTCGCATAAATGCAGCTGGTAGAATGGAGTTAGAGTTTGATGAGGATAGCGCAAAAAATTCGGGTGGCAATAATGCTGTTCGTCTGTTAATCTCAAATACTGACGAGCGTGCTGCAAAATATGGAAATATCATTGACACCAACAATAACGACAGAAAAGAGATTGATCGCACCATTACTATCGAGGCTCATCGTATCTTAGAGCATCAAGATTTGATGAATGAGGCTAAATGTACAGTTCTCTATAACCCTGATTGGGTGAAGGGAGTTGTAGGTATTGTTGCTTCGCGTTTAATTGAGCGATATTATCGACCTACAGTTGTTTTGACTATGTCGAATGGGTTTATTACTGGATCGGCTCGAAGTGTTCCAGGATTTGATTTATATCAAGCTATCGAATCATGTGCCGATATTTTGGAGAGTTTTGGAGGTCATACGTATGCCGCAGGCTTGACAATGCTTCCTGAGAATATTGACCAATTTAAGCGTCGTTTTGAAGAGTATGTTGAGCAGCACATTTGTGATGATTCGTTGATACCAAAAATCGAGATTGATACAGATTTGTGTCTAGGTGATATTAATGCCCATTTCAGAGATACACTCTGCAAATTCCAACCATTTGGCCCAGGCAATCCTGCTCCAATATTCAGAACTAGAGCTGTTTCAGACTTTGGACATGGTAGGGTAGTAGGTAGAGAGTTAGAGCATCTAAAACTTGACATTATTGACTCTACTAGCTCAGTGCCAATATCGGCAATAGCTTTTGGGCAGTCGCGTTTTGCGCCAGTTGTGTTGTATGGAAAGATGTTTGATATTAGCTACTGGCTAGTTGAGAATAGTTATAGAGGAGAGGTTAAACCTCAACTTCGAATTAAAGATATTAAAATTTCTAGATAGAATAGATTGGCTCATCGTGCGAAATTTACTTTTATGCGATGAGCTTATTTTTTAATGCGTAATTGGCTGGTTTATGCAAGATATTTACGATATTACAATAGAACATCTATATGTGATGTTCAAAGAGTGTGACTTGATACTAACCGATAGTAGGCAGGTGGCTAGCAAAGTGAATGAGGGCTTTAAGGTTATGTTTTTTGCTCTTAAAGGCGATAGATTTGATGCTAATGGCTTTGTTGAAGAGGTTCTTGAGAGTGGAGCAACATGCGTTGTGACTTCACGCAAGGATATAAAAGATAGTAGAGTAGCCCTATATCATGACACTTTAGAGGCGTTGCAGAGGCTTGCAGCACACCATCGTGAGCAGTTAAATTGCAAAGTTGTTGCTATAACTGGCTCTAACGGCAAAACCACGACTAAAGAATTGATGGTTGCAATCTTATCACAAAAGTATAGCGTTGCTTACACTAAGGGTAATTTCAATAATCATATTGGTGTGCCATTGACGTTGCTTTCGATAAAAGAGAGTGACGAAATAGCAATTGTAGAGCATGGTGCCAATCATATAGGTGAAATCAAATTTTTGGTAACTCTTTCGCAACCTGATTTTGGCCTAATTACCAATATTGGACGTGCTCATATAGGTGAGTTTGGAGGAGTTGATGGCATAGTAAAGGCTAAAGGGGAGTTATACGACTACCTCAAAAACAACAACAAAACACTATTTTACAACACCTCGCTTCCATACTTGTCAGAGATGGTGAGGGCAAGAGCAGATATGCAGGTTGTGGCTTATGATGAGTCAATCGTTTGCCAGAGAGAGAGCGATAGCCTCTCAGATGGAGTGGTGTTTGAGTATGAGGAGTTAACCATTACTTCAAACTTAATAGGCTCATACAATATTCATAATATTACTGCGGCAATAGCAGTTGCGCAATATTTTAAGCTTTTGCCATCTCAAATAAAGAGTGCTATTGAGGGGTATATCCCAAGCAATATGCGCTCACAGCTTGTTAAAACAGCAACAAACAGAGTTGTTGTAGATGCTTATAATGCCAATCCTTCGAGTATGCTTGTCGCTATAGAGAATTTTGCTAAACACTCACAAAGTAGGTCAATCTGTATATTGGGTCAAATGCATGAGCTTGGAAGTTTCAGTGGTGTAGAACATGCTAAATTGGTTGACACCCTTGTTGATTTGAGTTTGGAGGCTATTTTGATTGGTGAGCACTTTAAACAAGCGGCTAAAGAGAGCGATACCAAGTGGTTTGATAGCGTTGAGAGCTTGATTGATAGTAGAGAGTTGGAGAGAGTTCAAAACTATGATATTCTCCTAAAAGGTTCACGTGCAACCTCTGTAGAGAGGTTGATTAACTATTTATAATAGAGTCGATAAATTTAAAATTACCAAAAGAAATGAAAACTTCTTATAAAGCAATATTTACCTTTCTAAACTTTGCGGTTACAATTTTGTCCTCTGTAGGTTTAGTGCTTGCTTTTATTTCGTCAAGAGTTAGTTCTATAGAGTTTGATTGGCTTCCCTATATGTCATTGCTAGCACCTCTATTTGTGCTAATGTCGTTTGTAATGATGTTGGTAAATATAATAAGATTTAGGCCTTTAGCACTGTTGCCTCTAGTTGTCTTGATAGTTAGTTTCTATAATATTACCTCGATTATAAATTATCCAATAAAGAAAGAGTATGTTGAGCAGAAGAGAGTTCTTAAAATTGCAACCTATAATGTTCGACTTCTTCAAGACTCTACTTCTCAAAATGTGGCTGACTCAATATTGAATTTCATAACTAACGAGAAGCCTCAAATAATATTTATGCAGGAGTTTGTAAAGGCAAAGAAGAATTTCGATTTAATAAATGCAACCTTAAAAGATTATCCCTATTCTAATATACAGGAGAGTAAAACAGCGGCGCGAATGTGTCTAGCAATTTACTCTAAATATCCAATTATCGAGACGGTAGATAAGTTTGATTTAGCTAAATCAACAGGCTATATGCGCTCTGATATAGTGATTAAATCAGACACTGTTAGGGTGTTTAACATGCACCTAAAGTCAAATACAATTACCAAAGAGGAGCGTGAATTTCTCTCAAACAACGAAGGATTAGAGGAGAGACACTACTCAGAGTTTAAAGAGGCGTTTGTTAAATTTAGAGAAAACGCCCTCTTGCGTGCTGCACAAGCCGACTCTATCGCAATCGAGATTGAGCAATCGCCTTACAAAGATGTGATTGTGTGTGGAGATTTTAACGATGTTCCATTCTCTTATACCTTTAACAAGGTAAAGGGTACTCTAAATGATACGTTTGCCAAGAAAGGAAGTGGTTACGCCTATAGCTATAACCTATTACGCAAATTATTAAAGATTGATTATATCCTAGTCTCCGATAGTTTTGAGGTGGTATCATACAATAGTCCTCTAAACACATTAAGCGACCATAATCCAATATTCGTGGAGTTGGTGAGAGTTGATTAGTAGGGGTTTTGTTTTGGCTTAGTTAGGTATAGTTAGGCTTAGTTAGGTTATAGTTAGGCTTAGGCGATTTTCACCGCATGAGCTAACGCTCACGCTTGTAACAATAGATTTTTATTTCTTATGTTCATACCTAAAGGTATGACAACGAAACAAAACCTATTACTATTTTTGGCTACGCCAAAAAGTGAGCCCGAGGAGCATCAGCGACGAAGGTTTTTTTACCAGTGCTAGGCTACTAGGAGTCTTTTTTAGCGAACTGGCGATAGCCAGGAAGATAAAAATGGCTCATAGTAGTCTAGCGCGTGGTTTTTTTTCTAAAAATAGCTCTCAGACACCTAAAGATATTTCACAGTATAGCCGTTTTGGGATTGTTTGAAATCTTCTAGCGTTCCTTCGAAGATTAGCTCTCCGCCATTATCTCCACCCTCTTTTCCTAGGTCAATAATGTAATCAGCACATTTAACTACCTCCATGTTATGCTCAACGACCACTATTGTGTGTCCTTTGTTGATAAGTGCATCAAAACATGATAGTAGCTTTTTGATGTCGTGAAAATGAAGCCCAGTTGTTGGTTCGTCGAATATGAAAATTAGCGGCTCATTGCCCTCTTTTAGTAGGAAGTAGGCAAGTTTGACGCGTTGACTCTCTCCGCCCGATAGGGTTGAGGATGATTGTCCTAGTTTAACATATCCTAATCCTACGTTTTGTAGTGTAGTAAGCTTTTCTACTATTTTTCGTGCTGTGTTGTTGTCGTCTTGGCCAAAAAACTCAATAGCCTCGTTAACGCTCATATTGAGTACTTCGTCTATTGATTTATTGCGATATTTAATTTGTAAAATTTCGTCTTTAAATCGTCGTCCGCCACACTCTTCGCAAACCATCTCGATGTCGGCCATAAATTGCATATCCACGCGGATAACCCCTTCGCCCTCACATGCGTCGCAACGTCCGCCTGCAATGTTAAATGAGAAATACGATGGAGAGAATCCTCCAATCTTAGCTGCGTGTTGTGACGAGTAGAGCTTTCGTATCTCATCGTAAGCCTTGATATAGGTTACTGGATTTGAGCGAGAGGAGCGACCTATAGGGTTTTGGTCTATCATCTCCACCCCTTTGAGTAGCTTTAAGTCGCCACACACCTCTTTAAATTTGTTTGTAACGTGGCCAGTGCCGTTGAAATGGCGATTGAGCGCAGGAAATAATATTCCCTTTACGAGTGACGATTTGCCACTGCCACTCACTCCAGTAACAACGCTCATTGCGTTTAGAGGGATTGATACAGTTATGTTTTTAAGATTATTTTCAAAAGCTTCGACAATCTTTATAAATTTGCTAAGTTTGCGTACCTGGGCTTCTCTTTTAATCGACTCCTTGCCCTGCATATAGGCTGCTGTTAAGCTTTTTCCGCTTTTTAGCAATTTTTTAAGGCTGCCTTCAAAGACTACCTCTCCACCCTGTTCGCCTGCAAGAGGTCCAATGTCAATAATATGGTCGGCTGATGCAATAATCTCTTCGTCATGTTCAACAACAATTACGCTATTGCCTAGATCGCGTAGGCTTTTTAGCACCCCAATTAGTCGCGCTGTGTCGCGAGGATGAAGCCCAATGCTAGGTTCGTCAAGAATATACATTGACCCCACTAGTGGGCTGCCTATTGATGTGGCTAGGTTGATTCGTTGGCTTTCGCCTCCTGAAAGTGTGTTTGATAGTCTATCGAGATTTAAATACTCTAACCCAACGTTGCAAAGCGTCTCTACACGTGATGTAATCTCCTTTAGAATGCGTTGAGATAGCTCTTTTTGATACTCGTCGAGTGTTAAGTTATTCAACGTATTTAGGAGCTTGTTTGCAGGCATTGTTGTTAGTTGGGCGATATCATATCCGCCAATCTTAACATAAAGCGCCTCTTTTCGTACCCTTGCTCCGTTGCATTCGGGGCAAATACGCTTGCCAGTGTATCTTGATATGATAACTCTATATTGAATTTTGTACTTCTCTCTTTCGAGCATTGCGAAAAAATCATCAATGCCATGAAAGAAATTGCACCCTTTCCAGAGCCATTCTCTATGTTTGGCAGATAGCTCTTTATAGGGTTTGTGGATAGGAAAACCACTCTCCTCACAACTGTTAATAACAGCCTCTTTCCATTTGCGCATGGTTTCGCCTCTCCATGGCATTATAGCATCTTCATATAGAGTTTTGTTTTTGTCAGGAACAACTAAGTTCTCGTCAATACCTGTGATTTTGCCGTAGCCGTTGCATACTGGGCATGCTCCAATTGGGCTATTAAAGCTAAATAGGTGCTCAGTAGGAGTTTCGAAGCTAATTCCGTCAATCTCAAAGTAGTTTGAGAGGTTGTGTATCTTCTGATTGGGAGTTTGTGGCTCAGAAATAATAGTGACTCTATTATCAAAATTTTGGTAGCAATTCTCGGTCGAGTCGCTAAGACGCGAGAAAGTATCATCGTCGTTGCGAGCCACAATTCTGTCAATAACAACATATATATCATTGTTAATATATTTTGTTATTGAGCCCATAAGATCTTTGATGTCGACGTAGTTGTTGCCGCAAAAAAAGCGCGTGTGTCCGTCACTTCCTAGCCATACTAATTTCTCAATCAAGTTGCTCTCTGAGTCGAAATCAACTTTGCCACATATTACAATGCGTTTGTTTGCAAGGCTCTCAATAATGAAACTTGCTACCGCAGCGGCATCATAGCTTTTCACCTCCTCTCCGCTAATTGGTGAGTATACTTTTCCTGCGCGAGCAAAAAACAGCTTTAGATAGTCATATATCTCTGTTGATGTGCCCACTGTTGAGCGTGGAGAGCGAGCTGTAACCTTCTGTTCAATAGCAATTGATGGGGCAAGCCCCGAGATTTTATCAACTTCAGGTTTGCTCATTCTTCCTAAGAATTGGCGAGCATAAGATGATAGTGATTCAACGTATCTGCGTTGACCCTCGGCAAATAGGGTATCGAAGGCAAGCGACGATTTGCCGCTGCCTGATAACCCTGTTATTACCGTAAACTCACCATGTTTAATCTTTAGAGAGATGTTTTTTAGGTTGTGAACCCTTGCACCCTCAATTATTATCTCTTTGTTAGCTGCCATTTTTTTGCCCTAAAAGTGTTAGGTGTTCCCTATTTTGAAATTAACTTCTTGCCAGTTTCATCTGCTACCGCCTTCTTCCAATTGTCACTATATCCAGGAGTGTTAGGCGATACTGGGATGTTTTTGCCAAATCCGTTATCAATAAATCCGTTTTCGTCCTCTTGTTTTACGTTGCCGTCAATATATTTAACCATCAAATAGCGATCCAAATTACACCATTTGTTAAACATATCTTGTGCTGTTTGAACCGAGTAGCTAGTTAGATAATCAATTGCACTGCTCTCAGATGTTTTTAATAGTTCAACTGCTGTTTTGTCTATAGCTTTTATATGCTCAATAGCGTTATTCTCATGAGTATCAAACGCCTCTTTTATGTCAGGGTAGATTGTATTGTAACGTAAATATGCAAATTGTGCAACGCGGTTGAAAATCCAAAATGCAGCAGTTGGAGAGTATTGAGTCATGTGACCATTGCCCTCTAAAAGAGATTCTGGAACCTCTGTTGTGCAAACATATATTGGTGTTAAACAAGATGTTGCAGCATCGTCAACTCCAAACCAAAGAATACCACCTACTTGATCTGGTAAAAAGTCGCGAATTTGCCCCATCATCCACCAACCAGTTTGTTGTGTTGCTATTGCACGTTCGTTAAGGTATGTTTTGCCATTATGTTCAAAAGTCATAGGTCTCCAACGATATGGG
>JAWXTQ010000046.1:0-13834 GCA_044433405.1 Rikenellaceae bacterium | reverse complement strand
GCGGTAGCGACGAAGGTTTTCTTACCAGCGCGGGGCATTCATGGGCTGTTTTTGGATGGTTGGCGGTAGCCAAGCTTCTAAAAATAGTTCAGGGATGTCACGCGCGTGCTTCTTCAGAAAAGAAGCATAGGCCTCTTCTTCTTTTTTAGATAGACTTTGGTACGCTTCGGTTTTCACTTTTTGGCGTAGCCAAAAATAGGAATAGATTTTATTTCGTTGTCATACCTTTAGGTATGAAACATAAGAAATAAAATCTATTACTACAAGCGTGAGCTTTAGCTCATGCGGTGAAACCCGCCTTAGAAACCCTGTATTTACCCTACGAAATATCGAGCTACATTATAAACAATAAAGCTTGTAATCCATGCGATTGCGGTGGTGTAGAATAGTGAGAATATTGCCCATTTCCATGATCCTGATTCTCGTTTTATTGCTGCGATTACGGCAAGGCAGGGGAAATATAGCAATACAAACACCAAAAACGAGAGTGTTGTTGGGGTAGTGAATATTTTCTCTCCCTTGTGTTTTCCACTCGAGTATACGTCTCTATGAAGTTGCTCTTTAAGTTTTGTTTCAGTCTCTTGATCGTCTTCGCTATCTTCAATGTTGTGTAATACGCCCAGTGTGCTAATTACAATCTCCTTAGCTGCAACGCCAGAGATTAACGACACGCCCATCTTCCAGTCAAAACCTAGAGGTGCGATTGTTGGTTCGATAGTGTGTCCTATTCTTTCAAGGTAGCTATCTTGACGAGAAGGGTAGTAGCCAAGTGCCCATATTACCACTGCACCAACCAATATTATTCCTCCCATTTTTTTAAGATATTGTCCACTCTTGTTCCACATGTGCTTTATGGTGTTTCGCATAAGTGGCATTCGGTATGGAGGCAACTCCATAACAAATGGGTGATCTGCACCCTTGAAGTAGAATTTCTTTAGAATAACGGATGTTAATATAGCCATTATAATTCCTAGTAGATATAGTCCCATTAATACCAAACTAGGGTATGATGGGAAGAAAGCTCCAATAAGTAGGATATAAACAGGCAAACGTGCACTACACGACATGAAAGGCACGATAAGTGTTGTTAGAAGTCGGTTGTTTTTATCTTCAATAATGCGAGTTGCCATGATTGCAGGCACATTACATCCAAATCCCATGATAAGTGGCACGAAAGATTTGCCATGAAGCCCAATTCGGTGCATCATGCGATCCATTATAAACGCAGCCCTAGACATGTAGCCAGTATCTTCAAGAATGGATATAAAAAGAAACAGGATAAGTATGTTAGGTAGAAATATAATTACACTTCCAACACCACCTATGATTCCATCAACAACAAGATCTTTGATAGCTCCATCGTTAATAGCACTATTTAGGTAGTCACTTAATAACCCTACACCTGCATCAATCCAATCCATCGGGTATGCCCCTACTGTAAATGTTACGTAGAACATTAGCCATATCATTGCCAAAAAGATGGGAAATCCCCAAAACTTGTGAGTCAAAACAGAGTCGATATCTCTCGATTGCTTGCTTCTCTCACTTTCGACAGTTAATGTCTCTTTAAGTGCCCCTGAGATATATCCATATCTAGCGTCAGCTAGTGCTTGTATGCTGTTTTTGCTATATTCGGCATCTATTTCTTGTGCTAATGTATTGCTTAGCTTGATGAGTGAGTCATCTGTGTTTTCAATATAAGATGTGTCTCCACAAATTAATCCTATCGCAACAAAACGTTTTGGTAAGTGAGTTTCTAGTTTTAGAGACTCTATTTTGTTTGAAAGTTTAGATAATCTATCTTCTATAAATATTCCTAAGTTGCTTTCAACATGTGTGTGTGGTAGCTCGTTAGAGTATTTTGCGACAATCATATCTAGTAAATTGCTTACCCCCTCTCCACTGCGTGCATTTGTTGGAATAAGCGGAATGTCAAGCATTTTGCCAAGTAGCTCGTGGTTGAATTTGTCGCCTAAACCTTGCAGCTCGTCATACATGTTGAGTGAAATAACCATGTGACAAGCCATATCCATAAGTTGAGTTGTTAGGTATAGGTTTCTCTCTAAGAGTGTTGAATCAATAACATTTATGATATAGTCGTACTTGTTGAGAGAGAGCTCTTTTTTTACAATTTTTTCTTCGGGAGAGTATGCCGAAATAGAGTACACCCCAGGAAGGTCGGTGATTTTGATGTTGTAACCGTTGTGTTTTATGGTGGCCTCTTTGATGTCTACTGTTACGCCAGAGTAGTTGCCAACATGCTCTTTTAGTCCAGATATATAGTTAAAAAGAGATGTTTTTCCGCAGTTAGGGTTGCCAACTAGTGCAACGTTGATGGTGTCGTTAGAGCGAGAAGATTTTTTCCCAAAATCGGTGCTAAGTTTAGGTGAGAAATCGTCAAAAGATGATTTTAGTTTCTCGTTATCTCTTAATTCGGACTCTAAAATAACCTCTATTTGCTGTGCCTCTTTGCGTCGTAATGAGATGCTATACCCCATAAGGTCATATTCAATTGGGTCTTTTAAGGGTGCGTTTTTTACAACAGTAATTGTGCGACCATTTACAAAGCCCATCTCTATAAGCCTTTTAGTGTACTCTCCACTACTAACAATATTGGTGATGATAGCAACATCGCCATCCTTTAACTCCGACAGTCTCTTCATTATTTACAACGTTTTTAAGAGTGCAAAATAAACATAAAAATTTAAATTATGAAATAGCTAAGTTTAGGTATTTTAAGTTTTCTTTAAATTTAAGGTGTGTTGGTGATATGAAAAATGGTGTAATAGTTATTGTAACCTTTTCTTGTGGCTGCACGTCTAAAGCTTAAAAAGTGTAAAAAAACAGAGGCCAATGATATATTTTGTAAAAAAAATCAATCGCTTAGCAAAAATCTTTGTACTAATTTTAGATAGAATATTGAGTTATTGAAGTATTTATTGTTTTGCTAAACTGGTAGTTAGCTTGTTTGAGATAGATTTGTAATAAAAATATAATTAAGTTGGTTTGTTTTTGTTATGTTTTTGTTATGTTTGATTAGAGATTTTTTATTACATTTGCGATATAGAATAATTAATTGTATGAATAGTTGATAAAATAATCAATTGTTAAGTGTAATTGAGGCTGAAAATTGTTGTATAAGTAAGTCGTTTGTTTTGCACCACCCATTGATGAAAATGATTTTTTAACCAAAACGTAAAACTATGATAAAAAAGTACCTATTAGTGCCTATGATTCTTTTGGTCTCTACTTTGCACGCCCAACAGCGATATCAAAGCAACAGCATGACATTAGAGCAGGCAATTGCAGTTGCGAGAGACTATTCGCCTTCCGCACAGATGGCACAACTATCTTATCTTTCGGCTTACTGGGTTTATCGCTCGTATAAAGCTCAGTTTTTGCCTTCGCTTAATATGTATAGCTCAATAGGAAGTTATGACCGTTCGCTTGTAGAGGTGCGTAATACCGATACTGGTGAGATATCTTATGTTGCCAATAACTCTTTGACTAATAGTATTGGCATCTCTATAGATCAAAATATTGCACTTACAGGTGGTACTGTATCGTTAAGTACTGATTTGGTGCGCCTAGATCAGTTTGACTATAACAACCAAATTTACACAACAAATCCACTAAGTATTACGTACTCACAGCCTATACGAGGATTTAACACCCTAAAGTGGCAGAAGGAGACTTCTCCTCGAGAATATGAGGTGTCAAAAAGGGAGTATCTGGAGACTATCGAGCAGATAACGATTACGGTTACTAACTATTTCTTCGCTGTGCTTTCAGCCCAAAACAACTATGATAAAGCAGTAGATAACTACGATGACACAAAACGTCTTTATGAGATTGCACAAAAGCGTTTTGATATAAGTAGTATTACTAAGAGTGAGTTATTGCAGCTTGAACTAGCTATGATTAATGCAAAGATGTCGATTGATACCTACAAACTCAACTTGGATATTGCTAAATTTGCCTTCTCTATATATTTAGGTATTGCCGAGGAGGATAGAGAGGAGATAGAGTTTATAGCTCCTGCTGACATACCAAATATTGTTCTGGATTTTGATAAAGTGTTAGATAGAGCACTTGTAAACTCAGCTCATAAAATATCGCAAGAGCTGGATCTTATATATGCCGAGATGAGTGTGGCTAGTGCAAAGGCTGATAGAGGAATGCAGATTAATTTTGGTTTAAACCTAGGTTTATCGCAATCGGCTTCAGATTTTTATTCGGCATACACATCTCTTAAAGATAGAGAGATTGTTGGGTTGAGTTTTTCAATGCCTATTTATGATTGGGGAATGAGTAGAGGAAAGGTGAAGATGGCAGAGGTTGAGGAGCAGCTAGTCATAACTCAGATAGAGCAGGCCGAGTTGGAGTTTGTGCAAGATATCAGGGTTAAGGTGATGCAGTTTAATAGTCAGATTGACCAGTGTATTAACTCAGTACGTGCGCGTGATATAGCCAATGAGCGTTACCTGATAACTACAAAGCGTTTTGAAACTGGCGCAGTCACTGTAACCGAGCTCAACACCGCTCTTGAGGAGAAAGATAGTGCAAATGCTTCGTATATTACTCAGTTAAGCACCTTTTGGAATGCCTATTTCGAAATACAAAAGCTATCACTGTTTGACTACATAAAGAATAAAGATATTTCAACGGAATTTGATAAACTAATATAAAAACGCATTGCTTTAAATGTAATGATAAATAATCAACCATTAATCACTGTTTTACATATGAATAATTTAAATAAAATAATAATAGTATCTCTAGCTCTACTTGTTGCTTCATGTGGTGCATCAAAAAAAGAGACCAACAATGAGTCGATGTCTAAGGCTGAAGTTAAAGAGCGTATCACTAATGTCGATACAATACATCTAAGAAAGGGTGTTTTTAGTAAGCAAATAACCTGTAACGGAAAACTTCGAGCTGTCGAAAAGAGTAATCTTAATTTTTTAGCTAATGGCGAGGTGAGCCAGATTAATGCAATTAACGGTAGCTGGGTCGAAAAGGGCGATTTGATTGCAGTTATAGATACTCGTGAGGCTCGTAACAGTGTTAGTAAAGCGGAGCAAGATTTAGAGATGTCATATTTTAGTCTTATTGACAATCTTATTGGACAAGGTTATGATTCTGATACGATAAATGTGCCTGATGTAGTTCTTCGAAATAGTAAAATGAGCTCAGGTTATAATAGCTCTCTTTATACTCTAGAGGAGGCAAAACGAAATCTTGATAATTGCTACCTATATGCACCATTTTCAGGAGTGATAGCAAATTTGGATTGCAAAAAACATGAGCAACCTAGCGGAGAGCAGTTTTGTACCATTATCGACAACTCCTATTTTGATGTAGAGTTTAACTTGTTGGAGGCCGAAATATTTGAGGTGCAGCGAGGTCAGGTTATTAAAGCTTCGTTGTTTGTTGATGATTCGAGAGAGTATCAGGGTGTTATTACAGAGATAAATCCTTTTGTCGATGATGAAGGTCAAGTTCAAATTAGAGCAAGAATGAAAAACAGCGACGGAGGATTGGTTGAGGGGATGAATATGAAGCTAATTGTTGAGCGCGACATAGAAAATCTATTTGTTGTGCCTAAAGATGCAGTGGTTTCGAGAGATGGATACTTTGTAGTATTTAGACTAATCGAGGGTAAAGCTGTATGGACATATATAGATATTGCTATGTCTAATATCAACTCTCATGTAATTACTGGAAATGCCAAAAAAGAGACAACTATATCTGAAGATGATATTATTATCACCTCTGGTAATCTAAATCTTGCTGATGGAACAAAAGTAGAGGCAAGATAGTTTAAAACCTCACTGAAAATCTTAGAAAAATGATTAGAAAATTATTAGACCGCCCGATTGCTGTAACCATGAGTGTAATAGCAGTTATTGTATTGGGATTTGTTGCAGTGAGCTATTTGCCAGTGTCGCTGATGCCAGATATAGATGTGCCGCAGATTACAGTGCAAATTAGCAATCCTGGTGCTTCTGTTAGGGAGATTGATGTAGATGTAAAAACAATCAAAAACCAACTATCGCAAGTTAATGAGCTTAAAACCATTACAAGTCAGTCGCGAAGTGATGTGGGAAATGTGTTTATGACCTTCGAGCCAGGTAGTGATATTGATATTGCTTTTATTGAGGTAAATGAGAAAGTCGATAGGGTTATGTCGCTGATGACCGATATTGATCGACCTAAGGTGTTAAAGGGTAGTGCTACAAATATTCCAGTATTCTATCTTAATCTGACTGTGAAAAATGCCAATCCTGCTGATACTAGTGTGCTTTATGAGGCTGGTAGCCTCTTTACGGAGTTGGGCGATTTTGCTCGTGAGGTGATTGCAAAGCGTATTGAGCAGCAGAAAGATGTTGCAATGGTTGATATAAGTGGGGTGGTGACACCTGAGCTCTTGATAATACCCGACAACAAGAAGCTTACCTCAATGGGGGTAGATATTAGTTTCTTGGAGAGTGCTATTGAGCGTAATAATGTGTCGCTTGGAGCTTTAAGTATCAAAGATGGCCTTTATCGCTACTCGATTCACTTTGATTATAGCATAACTAGCAAAGAGGATATCGAGAATATATATGTAAATCACAATGGACGTGTGTTTCAGTTGAAGGACCTTTGTGAGGTGATTGAGCAGCCTGCCACTCGTCAAGGGCTTGTGCGTAACAGAAGAGAGAATAGCATCTCAATGGCTATTATCAAACAGAGTGACTCAAAAATGGAGACTCTTCAAGAGAGTATGAATATATTGATAGAAGATTTTGAGAAAGAATATCCAAATATTGAGTTTGAGATTACTCGTGACCAAACAAAACTATTGACCTACTCAATTAATAATCTTAGGAATAGTCTTTTGATGGGTGCTTTTTTGGCGTGTGTGATTATATTCTTCTTTATGAAAGATTTTCGCTCACCACTGCTTATTATTGTGACTATACCTCTAGCACTTATTGTTACTCTGTTGGTGTTTAAGTTAGTGGGGATAACAATCAATATAATCTCCTTGTCGGGGCTTGTGCTCGGTGTGGGGATGATGGTTGATAACTCCATAATCGTGATTGACAATATAATGCAGCGATGGCAGCAGGGAATGTCGCTTAAAGATGCCGTTGTAAAGGCTGTGGGTGAGGTGTTTACGCCGATGTTAAGCTCGGTGCTTACAACATGTTCTGTGTTTTTACCTCTTATATTCCTTAGTGGTGTGGTAGGTTCGCTATTTTATGATCAAGCTATGGCTGTTACGGTGGCTCTATTTTCATCGCTTATGGTGTCGGTGTTGGTGCTGCCTGTCTATTTTTATCAACTATATAAAAACCAATCTTCTGATTCTGAAAATAAATTCTTAGCGCGTTTAACCTCGTTTAACTACTATAAGCCTTATGAGTGGTTATTGAAATTTACTCTTCGACGTAGAGGGGTGATGTTAGTATTCTTTCTAGCTACTATCCCTGCGGCTTATTTTGTCTATTTAGAAGTGGATAAATCTCGTTTGCCACACATCTCTCATGATGATGCTCTTATGACTATTGATTGGAATAGCGGTATATCTCTAGAGGAGAATGATAAGCGAGTTGCTGAGTTGTTGAGCGTTGTAGCTGACCAAGTGGAGCAATCTACATCAATGGTTGGTACACAACAATTTCTAATGCCACATACCAAGGATATTACAATCTCTGAGAGTGTGGTGTACATCAAAACCGAAAATGATAAAGCTCTTTCGAAAGTGCAAAATAGTATCGAGGAGTATATGGCTGCTCACTACCCTCAGGGAGTGGTGGAGTTTTCGGTCTCAGGTAATATTTTTGATATGATATTCTCTGAAAATGAAGATAACCTTGTGGCAGAGCTGAAAAAACGTAATGGTCAAAACCTTACGGTAGCTGATGTTGAAAAGGTAACAGATCTTATTCTTAGTCAAACATCTTCTATCTTTATTGCGCCAGTTGTAAAGGAACAGAATATTAGATATATTGCAGATATTGAGGCAATGACTCTCTATAATGTTGAGTTTAACCAAATAAATGTGAAATTGCGTAGCCTTATAAGTGCAAACGAGCTCTTCAGTATCAGTCAAGGTGCATACTCAATTCCAGTGACAACTGGTGAGTCAAATGTGCAGAGCTCCGATATTTTGTCGGGCAAAGTGACCAACTCTGACGGTCAGGAGATTCCTCTAAGATTGCTTATTAAAGAGGTGAAAGGCGAAGACTTTAAGCGTCTATTCTCTGGTCGCGCTGGCGACTACTATCCAATGGTTATTGTTACTGATGATGATAATGTGGAGAATGCAATTGAGCAAATAGAGCAGATACTTAAGCAAGATGATGTCTATTATGCAAATTTCACAGGTGGTTATTTTTCAAGTCGTGAAACGGTAGCAGAGCTAATGATTATCCTGATTGTTGCTATTGCTCTGTTGTACTTTATTCTAGCGGCTCAGTTTGAGAGTATAGTTCAACCAGTGATTATTCTATCTGAGATTGTAATCGACCTATTTTGGGTGATGCTTGTACTCTGGTTTATGGGCGAGAGTTTGAATCTTATGTCGCTAATTGGTATAGTGGTTATGAGTGGTATTATCATTAATGACTCAATATTGAAGGTTGATACAATAAATCGTCTGCGAAAAGAGGGAATGTCAACTATACGTGCGGTGTTTGTGGGTGGTCACAGCAGGTTAAAGCCTATTATAATGACCTCATTAACTACAATTCTTGCTCTTGTGCCATTTTTGAAAAGAGTTGATATGGGTTCTGATTTGCAATATCCTTTGTCGTTGTCAATTATTGTTGGTATGACTGTGGGTAGTATAGTGAGTTTGGTGTTTATTCCAATGGCATACTACACCATATATCGTAAACGCAAGTAGATTATGAAGTTAAATAACAAAACAACAGATAGCTTAAGTTTCCTCGATAGGGTTTCCTCCTTTTCGTTGATGTTGATTATGGTGATTTTTACCATAATGGGAGCTGCATTGATACCAACAATCAATGTTAGCCACTATCCTTCGCAAACTGAGGGCAAAACCATAAATGTTAATTTCGCGTGGAGTGGAGCATCGCCAAGGCTTATCGAGCAAGAGGTTACCTCTAAAATTGAGGGGTTTGTATCTTCGGTTAAGGGGGTAGAGAGTGTCTCTTCTAAATCTAATGTGGGGAGTGGAAGCGTTGCTGTGACTCTTAAAAAGGGGGTCAATGTGTCTTCTACGCGCTTTGAGATATCCTCTTTGCTTAAGCAGTTAGATGGAAAATTGCCAGATGGTGTTTCGCCCTATATAAGTGGTGGTAATGTGGCCTCAGATAATTCTGAATCTAAGCTTGTTTTGAATTATTGTATTAATGCCGATATGAATCAGGAGCAGATTCAAGAGTATGCTATAGAAAATATCGAGCCATACATTATGCAGATACCACAAGTTTCGCATGTGACTATTAGTGGTGGTGCGCCTCAATATCTAGAGGTAACTTACGATCCAGTTGCTTTAAACCAGTATGGTTTGAAGGGAGATGACATAGTGTCGAGTTTGAAGAACTTTATTGGTCGCTCCTATATAATTGGTGATGTTGAGCATTTTGATAAGGTTACGGGAGAGATATCCCGTATCACTCTTAACCTTGAAACCTCTAAAATGGCTCCAGATATTAGTAAAATCGAAGTGGCTAATATCGAAGGTAAGATTATCTACCTAGGAAGCATTGCAACGATGAATTTCAAAGAGCAGGAGTTAAATAACTACTATCGTATTAATGGAATGAATACGGTTTATCTTAATGTTTATGTTGAGGATGATGCCAACCTAATTTCAATGTCGGAGAAAGTGCGTGGAAAGATTGAGAGCCTTAAAGATAATCTTATTGATAATTACTATGTTGAGTTAACTCATGATGCTGCGGAGGCGATAAAAGCAGAGTTGGAAAAGCTAAAAAGGCGTACTTTTCTGTCGTTTGTTATTTTGTTGCTGTTTGTGTGGATTGTGAGTAGAAGTTTTAGATATCTCTCAATAATTGCTATTACGCTTATCTCGAATCTCTTAATTGCAGTGATACTATACTACATATTCGATATAGAGTTGCACATATTTTCGTTAGCAGGTATAGCAGTAGCTTTTGGTATTGTTATCGACACCTCTATTGTGATGGTTGACCACTACAGCTACTACCGAAATCGAAAGGTGTTTCTAGCTATATTGGCAGCCCTACTAACCACTATCGGCTCTCTTGTAATTATATTTTTCATGCCAGAGGATATACGTAAAGATTTATCCGATTTTTCAGCGGTGATTATCATTAATCTCTCTGTTTCTCTGGTTGTTTCGCTTCTGTTTGTACCAGCTCTTATTGAAAAGTATAAATATCAAAGTAAGGAGGCTAAAAGAACGGTTGCAACGCGTCGAATGATTGTTAAATTTAGTAGTTTTTATATTCGTTATATCACCTTTACTCAAAAGCGCAAATGGATATACATTACATTGATGGTATTGGCATTTGGCTTGCCTGTGCATCTGCTTCCCTCTAAAATTAAAACCACAGATGATTCATCGCAAACGCAATTTGAGCAGAAGATGACTGATTTTTATAATAAGACCATTGGAGGTAGCTTATATCAGCAAAAAATAAAACAGCCTTTAGAGTGTGCTTTAGGTGGTGCACTGCGTCTTTTTAGTAGTAAGTCAGTATCACGATGGCGCGCACAAGAAAAAGGTAAAATGGAGCTTCACATAAAAGCCCAAATGCCGCAGGGAGGAAGCGCAGCCCAGGTGAATGATAAGGTTGTTACTATCGAGAATTTGCTGCTAAAGTATGACGAAATTGAACGTTTTGTTACGAAAATCAATGGAAGAACTGCCAATATTGATGTCTACTTCACCGATGAAGCTGTTGAGACAGCGTTTCCTTACTTGTTGGAAAATGAGGTGATAAATACCGCTGTGTTAGTGGGTGGTGTCGATTGGAGTACTTATGGAGTAAGTGAGAAAGGTTTTAGTAACTCTCTCAATATTGGTTATAGAGCAGATAGAATCATACTTTCAGGCTACAACTATGATAGATTGTATGGTATAGCCGAGCAACTATGTGAAATATTAAAAAACAATAGACGTGTAACTGACGTTGATATTGAGTCTACTACCAGTTCGTGGTATAGTGCAGCTGAAGATTCGGAGGAGATGTATATCAAGTATGATATGGAAAAGGTGGCCTTTTATGATCTCGACTTGCAAAGTGGTTATTCAGCTTTGAATAATATGGTTAATACATTTACTGTAGAGAAAGGTAACTCTAGTATGTTGACTAGCAATATAATTGTTGCCTCTTCTGAAAGAGATAAATTTGACGTGTGGAGTCTGTTTAATAGCTATGTTGATGTGGGTGATATTGCCATTAAGTACTCCGATCTTAGTTCCATCGGAAAGCGCAAAGCTCGAACATCTATCGAAAAAGTGAACCAAGAGTATAGCATGAAGGTTGCGTTTAACTATTTGGGCTCTTATGAGATGAAAAATAAATATGTTAAAGAGACTATTCTGGAGTTTAATACCATCTTGCCTCTAGGATTTAAATCAGAGAGCCCTATTTATGGATATTACACCAATCAAGATTCGCAATATTGGTTGCTACTGCTCATTGTTGCTATAATATTCTTTGTGTGTTCAATTCTATTTGAGTCCATATTAAAGCCGTTAGTGATTATCTCGCTGATACCTATTTCATTTATAGGCACTTTCTTAACCTTCTATTTCTCAGGAGTCAATTTTGGAACTGGGGGATTTGCATCGCTAGTTCTGCTTAGTGGACTTGTAGTGAATGCAGCCATATATATTATAAATGAGTATAATAATTCATCCAAATATCATGTAAAAAGTAGCAAAGTAAGGGTGTATGTGAGAGCATACAATCATAAAATCATAGCCGTACTTCTTACCATAATCTCAACAGTCTTAGGATTAGTTCCATTCTTAATAGATGGTGCAAAAGAGCAATTTTGGTTCTCCTTTGCAATCGGTGCAATGGGTGGGTTGTTATTTTCAATATTAGCACTGCTCTTCTTGATGCCTATCTTAATGCCTTTGAAGGAGAAGAGATAGTAACGATTGGGTTAACCCTTACGTGAGTTAGAGCGAAAAAAGGTAGAATATTAGAAGATTTTGGTGATTGCGTTATCGATGTTAATCACGTTTTGGAAATGTCGCTAAAAACTTGAAAGCGTTAAAATTAAGCTATAAAATTGGATCAAGCTGAATACTTAGTGGAGTGCTTAGCGACTATTCAGCTTGAGCCTAAATATTTTAGGAGATAATCTTCGTAATGAATTTTGTTAATTGTTGAATTTAACCTCTCCAGTGTTTATGTTGAAGATACCGCCTATGATTTTGATTTTGCCATCTTCTTCTAGTTTGGCGAGTATTTCGCTGTTTTTACGTACATTCTCTACCATGATATCTACATTGTGGGCTACTGCTCGGCTTTGGAACTCTTTTGAGAATGGATCTCCTCCTTCGGCTTCTGTGAGTTTGACTGCTGGTTGGATTTTTGCCATTAATTCTGTTAAGTTTCCATCCTCTAGCCCTGCACAAGCTGCATTTACTGCACCGCATGATTCGTGACCTAATACAACAACTAGCTTGCTGCCTACATATTTGCAGGCGTATTCCATACTGGCTAGCATGTCGTCGTTTACAACATTACCTGCAACTCTGGCTACGAAAATATCTGCTAGTCCCATGTCGAAGATAGTCTCTACGGGAACGCGCGAATCTATGCACGAGAGGATTACTGCCATTGGAGCTTGCCCTATCTCAGCTGATAGTGATAGCTGAGATAGTGGATCTCTTAATATCATTGACTTTGATAAAAAATTTTGATTGCCGATTTTAAGTAGTGTAATTACAGAATCGGGGGTCAGATTTTCAAGTACTTCAGCTCGAAGTATATCTTTCTCGATCTCTTGTACTACTTTTACTTTTGGAGAGTTACAAGCGAAAATCAATGCAGATGCAATAAGTGGAATGATAGTTTTTTTCATCTTTATACAGAATGTTAATGTTAAAAATAGGGATAACAAAAATCATTCCATATCATTGATGTCTGGTTAACTCATGAAGAAATTTACTCATTAATCATTTTGATATCTATGATTTTGATTATTTCATCATAATACTCTTGTGATTCACCAGACTTTATATGTTTAATTATGCCCTCTGGATTAACCAAAATCTTTGTAGGGAAGCTTTCAATAGCATATTTGCTACTAGTGTTTTGATTGTCGAATAGGTTCACCCAATTCATTTTATGCTGTTTGATGGATGCTCTCCATTTTTCGTCACTAGAGTGTCAAGCCTTTCATTTTGCATAATTTGCATTTAAGGTTAATTAGGTGTTAATTCACAAAGGTAATGATTTTATTTTAACTTTTTCGATTTTGTTGGGGCGGATTTTACTTTCTGTTTTTTTGTTTTGTCATCCCAATACCACTATTTATTTCAAGGGCATTACAAGGTTATACGCTCTTGATAACCCTGCAAGGATTACCTACAGCGATGGAGTTAGAGGGGATTGATTTCACCACTACGCTGCCTGCTCCGACGACGCAGTTATCGCCAATCTCGATTCCTGGGAGTACTGACACTCCAGCGCCTATCCAAACATTATTACCTATTGTTATTGGCTTGGCGAACTCTAAGCCCTTGTTACGCTCCTCGCTATTGGTCGGGTGAGTAGCGGTGTAGAATCCGCAATTTGGGGCGATGAAAACATTATCGCCAAAGGTTACTTTTGCACCATCTAATATCACGAGGTTGTGGTTA
>JAWXTQ010000045.1:0-13854 GCA_044433405.1 Rikenellaceae bacterium | reverse complement strand
GTAGTCGTTCTCAGACACACTACCATCTTTATAGAGTGCAATCACTCTATTAGCCTCACCAGATATTGCATCATATTCAGCTTTAGTTGCACTATATTGCAAAAGGTAATCTCTGTTATCCATATACACTAATGTATCACCTTTTTTTACGTAAGCACCATTTTTGCCACTATATTTTTCGATTACACCTGCCACTCTAAATGATAAATTAACATCTTGTGCAGCCTCCACCTTTGCAGGCAAAACATACTCTTGATTATTTGATGAAGATGGCAAAACTTCTGTCCATTTAACACTTCTAAAAGTGGATTTCAGCGACTCTGTTTGGCTCTGTTTACACGATGTTAACGCAAAGGCTAACATTAAAAATACGATTGATTTTTTCCTCATTACCATAAATATTATTCTTGATATTATAATTCGAGTGCAAAATTAGTGCTATACCATACAAATTAAAAGTCCTTTTTAAGAGTAAAAATGTTCAAATTGCGATATTTTTACTATTTTTGCACTATACAAAGGTAGTTTTTATCTAAAATTTAATATTATGCCAAAAAATTTTAACTATATCAACAAGTTAATTTCTCACCAAACATACAAAAATATGGTGATGCCTATAGTAATCGAATCGGGAGGTTTTATTGTGTGTACAAAAGGCAGTAGTGAGATAATTATCAATTCAAAACAGTATCATTTGAGAGAGCATAATATCTGCATAGCATTTCCCTATTCAGTAGTCAGACTTTGTGATTCGAGTGAGGATTTTGAGGGGTTAATGATTGGTGTAGATATTGATTTTCTTATTAACACCCCAATTGATAACAAAATGTTGCACTATGCAAATGTTATAGAGAACCCATGTATGTCGCTAACTGCTAATGAGGCTACCAAAATAGTATCGCTTAGTGAGCTGTTTCTTAATAGCATTACTGAGCCAATACATCCATTTTGCGATGAAATTAACAAAAATATTGGACAGATAATCATTTTTGAGGTATTAGCAGTGTATAGCAAACGTACTCCAATATCGCCAGTATATAGAAACAGATCAGAGGTAATATTTGATAAGTTCCTACTTCAACTTTTCCAAGACTATAAAAAACAGCGAAAACTTGAATATTACGCCTCTTGCCAACATATCACCGCTACACATCTATCAAAGATTGTCAAGCAGGTGACAGGCCACAGCGCAACTGGTTGGATAGTAGATTGTGTAATTGCTAACTTAAAAATTGATCTACAACGTGGGGATATGACAATATATCAAATTTCGGAGCTTTATAACTTCCCTAATAGCTCCTATTTTTCGCAATATTTCAAAAAATATAGTGGCATAACACCTAAAAAATACATATCTCAATAAATAATGTTTACTTTTGCAACTAAATAATAAAATTTTAAAATGAAATCTACATGTCTATGCCTTTTCTTGGGGCTTGCTAGCTCTTTATCGTTTGGTCAAGAGAGGTGCCGTGTTGCATGCGTTGGCAACAGCATAACTTTTGGAATGGGAATCAACAATAGAGAAGAAAATTCATATCCTGCGCAGCTCCAAACCTATCTAGGGGATTGTTATGAGGTGCAAAATTTTGGAGGTAACTCAACAACAGCACTCTCTAATGGCGATTATCCATATATCACGACTCCTCAATATAAAGCATCGCTAGAGTTTGAGCCTAATATTGTGTTTTTAAAACTCGGCACTAACGACTCTAAGGCTAATAACATCCAAAAAATCGACAATTTTATCAGCAGTTGTCAAGCTATTATCGACTCTTATAAAGCACTAAAAAACAATCCACGAATAATTCTTATAACTCCTGTTAGGTGTTACTTCGACGATGAAACTCAAATTTCGAATTCTCGAATTGTCAACATAATCTCACCACTTGTTAGAGAACTGGCATACACCAACAATCTAGAGATATTTGATGGCTACTCGCTATTTGGAGTAAACTACGACTCCTCGCTGCTGCCTGACCAACTACACCCCTCATCGCGCGGTGCTGGCATTATTGCTCAAAACTTATATCGTCTAGTATCATACTCTAAAGATGAGAAGTTTGATATCTTTAATGAGCTAACTACAGGCAGTGAGCTTAACTTCTACGGCTTTAAGGGGGCAGAGTTTAACGACGGTGGGATTAATTTCAAAGTTATTCAACCAAAATACTCCAACTCTAAACATTCATGGATTCTGCGCGTTAGAGGTTTTGGAGAGACACCACAACTCGATTGCAAACTATTAGAGCTTGGTTTTCATATAGCATATTGCAAGGTTGATAAAGCCACTTCAGAAAGCCAATTATGGAATAACTTATTCAAAAAGCTAACTCAAGCAGGACTAAACTCAACACCTCTAATTGAGTACAGCAACAATGGCGAATTGGTTGTCATGGAGTACTCAAAGGAGAATCTAAATAGAGCTATAGAATTTGATGGTGACACAAGAAGAGCATTAAATGAGGGAATTGGTTTTTTTGCCTCAGCGGAGTCGACACCTGAATCAATACTTAAATTTGTATTAAAAAGCGAGGATGTTTGTGAAAACTTAGCAGCCAAACCCTTACGTGGCAATGAGTTTCGCTCTAGTGGTGCAGGTTGGTTAAAAAATGCTGACTGGAATCAAGTTGCTCGCGACATAACAGCAACTCTCAAAAGTGAGAAAGTCGATATACTAATGCTTGGCAACTCTATTACTCAAGGATTTGCGTACAGTCGTAAACTTGTAGGCTCATGTAGCACCAATAGCGAATTAACCCAGATATTTGGCGATTATACTTGGGAATCAGCAGGTATTTCAGGCGATAGAACATCACACCTACTTTGGCGTATAGAAAATGGAGAGTATAACTCTTGTCATCCAAAATATGTAACAATTGCAATTGGAGTTAACAACACTGGCGACGATGCTCAATCGGTATATGAGGGAATTATGGCTATCACCGAGGCGGCACTTAAAGAGTTTAGCGATTCAAAAATTATTCTCTTCGGAATGCTCCCTACTGGCGCATCACAAGATCGAAACCAGATATTTTGCTCAATAATAGAGCTCCTTCACAACACCTCATTTGATGAGCGCGTAAAATTTGTCGATCCTTGTGATAATTTTGCCAATTCTGAGAGATGGCCGATAGCAAAATTGTATAACGACGACTTAATACACCTATCACAAGAGGGGTATAGTGAGTGGGCAAAACTAATAGTCGAAACTATTAATGAGTGGTAAGATAACAACAATAGAATATTTTATTATCTTTGCAGCTGTTAAAAAACAAAAACAATCAAAAAATAAATAACTAAAATAGCAATGGGAAGAGCTTTTGAATATCGCAAAGCGCGAAAAATGAAACGTTGGGGCAACATGGCCAGAGTGTTTACTAAAATTGGTAAAGAGATTGCAATCGCAGTAAAAGCAGGTGGTGGCGACCCAAGTTCAAACACTCGACTTAGAGTTTTGATGCAAAATGCTAAGTCAGAAAACATGCCTAAAGAGAATGTTGAAAGAGCAATCAAACGCGCTTTAAGCAAAGATACAGAAAACTATAAAGAGGTAGTATACGAAGGTTATGCACCATTTGGAGTTGCAGTACTAGTTGAGACTGCTACCGACAATAACACACGTACCGTAGCAAATGTACGCAGTTATTTCAACAAATCGGGCGGTTCGCTAGGAACTAGTGGATGTCTTGATTTTATCTTCGAAAGAAAATGTGTGTTCCGTATCACTCCTAAAGATGGAATGGATATCGAAGAGCTAGAGCTTGAACTTATAGATTGTGGATGTGACGAAATCGAGGAGGATGAGGCAGAAATCGTGCTTTCAGGTCCTTTTGAATCTTACGGTGCTATGCAAAAATATCTTGAAGAAAACCACATTGAGATTATCAGTGGTGAGTTTATCAGAGTTTCTAATGACTACAAAGATGTTAACGAAGAGCAACGCGCATCAATCGAAAAACTAATCGAAAAATTCGAGGATGATGAGGATGTAACAAACGTATTTACAAATATGCGTCCTTTGGATGAGTAATTTAGTATCATTAAGAGCCATGGAGGTAGAAGATTTAGACACTCTCTACCAATATGAGAACGATAAGAAGGTGTGGCGTGTAAGTGGGACTACAGTCCCATTTTCACGCCATATTTTGCGTAAATTTATCGACACTGCTTTTACCGATATCTACCAAAGTGGTCAACTAAGATTGATAATCGAAAGAGAGGGTTTGGCTATAGGTGCTGTCGATATTTTTGATTTTGATGCCCATAACAAGCGCGCTGGCGTTGGTATAATTATTTTTGATTCTAACAACCGCTCAAAAGGATCTGCATTTGAAGCAATGTCGCTGCTTGTTGACTACTGTTTCAGCACTCTGCTTTTACATCAAATATATTGCAATATCGGCTCACACAATCAAGCTAGTTTAGCATTATTTAAAAAACTAGGTTTTCAAATAATTGGAATAAAAAAAGAGTGGAATAAAACGTGTAATGGCTATGAAGATGAGCTAATGTTACAACTTATTACTTGTAAACATACCCTCCAATTATCGCTGTAAATGGAGCAACTAACACCAAACCAAAGCTACCCACCATCGTGTGTAATATCTCGGCTGAAATAAAGCCTCTATTTACAATGCTCACCATCGGCACTCCTTGCGCCATAAATGCCATAAATGCCAACAAAAAGCTACCTGAATAGGCAAATAAAAGAGTTGTTGTCATGCTACCAATCACAGGTGATGCAATATTTAATCCCGATTTAATCACTTCACCACGCGTAAGATGAGGTGCTTGTTTTGTGAGTTCGTCTTGCGAGGCTGCAATATCCATTGCAATATCCATAACCGCACCAGCCGACGATATAAAGATACATGAGATAAACATCTGCGAAAAGTCTAGCTCCGCAAATCCTGAATAAAGCAGTGCATCTGAATAGTCTTGAATGGTGCCAGGAATCTTAAAATAGTGGCCAAACAACATCGCTAATGCTGCAGTAATCACAACACCTGACATTGCCCCAGCAAGGGCAACAAACCCTTTTCGAGAGACACCTCCAACAAGCAGAATAATAACTAGAGTTGTCATAAACACCACTCCAATAGAAACAGCTATCGGAGAGTAACCATTAAGCAGTGCGGGAATCAATAATTTCCAAAAAGAGAGGGCTGTAAACAGAAATGAGAGTGCAGCTTTAAGCCCAGTTCTGCCAGCAACGATAATCAAGAAGGCCACAAATATAAAAAGCAGTAGCAACTCTACATCTTGCCTGTAAAATTCATCTGCTCGAACCTGCACAATCTCATCTCCACTACCACCAACTCTGATAACGCTCAAAACTTTATCATTTTCAGCAAAGATTTTGTCGCGACGTTTATCGCCAAGTAGCTCGTTAATTGCCGAGACTCTCTCTCTTTTAAACTTGCCTGATAGAATTTGCAGTTCTAATTTTTGAGTTCCAAGAGTAACCACTGAGATTGACTCTAAATCACTATTATCTACACTAACTACTCTAGCCTTTTCATATAGAATATTCTCGGTCATAGAGGGATTCTCATAACCAGTAGGCAGAAAGTATATTATCACAATAGCAATTGCAACAATCACAATGAAATATAACTCTCTACTTTTTTTCATTCAACTATACTACAATTCGGCAGCATCAATTATTTTTTTAGCTATATCGGTATTATCGTAATAGCCACTAAAAATATCTTCGCGTGCCCCGTGTGCAAACACCATTACTGGAACTGCGGTGTGAGTAAAGCTACTAAACCCAATACCCGCTTTGTTGTTTAGAAGGTGTATACACGCAACAGTAAATGGATTATAACCACCATAGTCGATTGCAATTCTCTTTGCTTCTCTTTTTGATGGCGATTTTGCGTCATTGTATGCTGTTCTTAGCTTTTCGATTTCGTAATTTGACAATTCAGTTGAAGATATATAGGTTGCATCTTTGCTTGTCACTTTATCGTAAGTGAATCCATATTGTTGACAAGCATAGTCAAGCAATTTTTCGAACGAGTCGCCAGATTTAATTCTACGTGAGACTCTATTTGAGAACTCAAGATAAGATGATTTAGCATTAGCAAGAAGCTCAAAAGCTGTAGTATAACCTGTACCACCAAAGCCAATACTTAATCCACCACAGTCGTGGTCGCCAGTAACAACAATTAGCGTTTCATCAGGGTGCTCAGCTGCAAATTTAAGAGCTACACCAATCGCCTCATCAAAAGCGACTACCTCGTATGCGATACTTGCTGCATCGTTAGCATGGCAAACCCAGTCGATTTTTCCACCTTCAACCATCATAAAGAAGCCTGCTTCACCATATAGCAAATCTATACCCTTTTGAGTAAATTGAGCTAACGAAATTTTATTATCATCGCTCGATTGTTTTGCAAGGTCGATTGTGTAGGGTAATGAGAAACCATCACCAGAGTATTGTCTGTTTGCTAGCATATCCAAAGTTGCAATTACTGGGCTAGTTTCGCCACTTCCAATTGCATCAAATTCAGCTTTTTTAGTAACATATTTGAAGCCTATTTTCTCGGCACTCTGTTTAAAATCTGCATACGCCTTTGCATTATTGCTATCTTCGCTACTAGCTCTAGAATCCCATCTTGGAGAGCCACCAGCAAAATAATCAAAACCTGAAGTGAGCACTTGAGATGAAATGTTAGCATAATTACTTCTACTAGGCTCATGAGCATAAAAACATGCAGGAGTAGCATGGTCGATACTTACGCTCGAAACTATTCCCACCTTCATACCCTTCTCTTTTGCTCGTTCGGCGATAGTTTTTATGTTATCGCCGCTAGGTAGTTGTGAAATATAACCCACATCTGTTTTTGAACCAGTTGCAAGTGCTGTACCTGCGGCAGCTGAATCGGTGATATATCTGTTGTCGGCATGCGTTGTAGCTAAACCAGTAATATTCAATGTTTTGATATATAGCGATTCTCTCTTGTCAGTCAAGGAGGTTAAATTTGCGTAGTTTTCTCTAAACGCTGACGATTTAAGCGCAGCATCTCCAAGTTGAACCTGAGGCGCAGCCATACCATCACCAATAAAATAGAACACATACTTTGGTGCACTGCCCATTAACACATTGCCATTAGCAGTTGTAATACTTTTTGCATTGCTATTTTGGCAAGATATTGTGACTACTGACAATAGAGTAATCACAAATAAATTGGAAATAAATCTCATTTTTTGTATTTTTTATGCCACAAATATAAGCAATTAATATTAATATAACATTAATAATATGATAATAAAATAGTATTTAACTTTATCTCTACGCTTTTTTTGATAATATCTTTGGAAAAACGATGATAAAAATGGTTATACAACATATAGCTGCCACGCTGTCAGATATCGCCTCAGAGAGATAGATGCCCCAAACGCCCCAAAGTAATGGTAAAAGTAGCGCAAGTGGAACTAACAATATAATTTTACGCAAAAGCGCAATAAAAATCGAAATTTTCACTTGACCAAGCGCAATAAACGAACTTTGACACACCCTTTGAATACCAAATAGGGTCATGCCTATAAAAAACACAGGCATCACCTCACCAACATTAGCAATAAGTTCGGGATCGGATGTAAATATCAACGCTACATACTCAGGCAACAGAATCATTGATAGCACTAATACAAGATTAAACGTTGCAACTATTACTAAAGATATTTTAAAACACTCCTTAATTCGCTGACTATTTCCACGACCTAGATTAAAACTCATAATGGGCATAAATCCCTGTGCAAATCCAGTAATTGGCGTGTTTGCAAACATCAGAGCACTCTGCATTATAGCCATCGAACTAAGATGAATATCGCCATAAACCCTAAGCGATGCACCTAACACAAAACCTACAATAGCCTCAGTAATTGACATTATAAAAGGTGACACTCCCAGCGAAAGCGTAGATACCACTACCCTTTTATTTAATTTCATGCTCTCTATTTTAATTGGTAAAGAGGCTTTTTTAGAGAGCAAAAACCCTACAGTCCATAGTGCACTAAAGCCTTGCGAAATCACAGTTGCTGAGGCTGCTCCTGCAACTCCAAACCCATAGACGGAGATAAATACATAGTCTAAAACAATATTTATCGCTGCGCCAATCGCTACCGCAATCATCGCAACTGTTGGTCGACCTTGTAGCGTAATAAACGAGTTTAACCCAAGTGATAGCAGCACAAATGGAGTTCCGAGAAGATAAATAGATAGGTAGTTAGTGCCATAAGGAAGCGTATGTTCTGAAGCACCTGAAAGGAGCAATATAGGCTCCATAAATAGGTATGTAAGCAGTGAACACAATAGTGCAAATAGAATTAATAGCGTTGTGCCATTACCCAAAAAAAGACCAGCTTTTTTGTAATCTCCTTTCCCTAGGGCAATTGAGGCTAGTGGTGCTCCACCCATCCCAACCATCATCGAAAAGCCAGTGATAACCATAATTATAGATGCCGTTACGCCAACACCTGCAAGTGCATTAGTTCCAATATCGGGGATATGGCCTATAAATATTCTATCAACCACATTATATAGTAGGTTTATAAGCTGTGCAACAACCCCAGGAATGGCCATTCTTAATATTAGTGGCAACATTGGCTTTGTTGCAAGAAACTCCTCTTTATTTATATTATTCATTGTTTGTTTTTGAAACTGCAAAGATATATCAAATAAAGAGTTAATACAACTCTAATTTTTTATTCGATTTATACTATTTTTGGAGCAAAAAATTATATCTTTGCGGCGTTTAAAATTCAAAATTTCAATCTTAATTATAATGAAAAATCGTCTGTCTGGGTTGTTTCAACCCAAGCTTTTTGAGTTGTTCAAAAAAGGAAACTACTCTAAAGAGCTATTTACGTCCGACTTAATTGCCGGTATTATTGTTGGTATTGTTGCCCTACCGCTAGCCATTGCATTTGGTATAGCTAGTGGCGTGACTCCTCAGCAAGGATTAATAACTGCGGTCGTTGCAGGTTTTTTAGTCTCTTTTTTTGGAGGTTCTCACTTTCTAATTGGTGGACCAACAGGTGCATTTATTGTAATTGTCTACGGTATAGTTGCACAATACGGCATGTCGGGGCTTATAATTGCAACTTTTCTAGCGGGAATCATACTTGTGCTTATGGGAGTGCTAAAAATTGGCGGAATCATCAAATTCATTCCCTACCCTATTGTAGTAGGATTTACTAGTGGTATTGCAGTGGTAATATTCTCAACTCAGATAAAAGATTTCTTTGGTCTAAGCATAGAGAGCGTTCCTAGCGAATTTATCAGCCAATGGGGAGTCTATCTTACCCACTTCAACACTATCAACATCACCGAAACAGTGCTAAGTGCTGCATGTTTATTGATGATTATCTTTTGGCCAAAGGTGTCGCGTAAAATTCCAGGTTCGCTGATTGCAATTATTGTAGGCACACTAGCGGCAGTTGCTCTTAGAGAGTTTGCTGGCATTGAAGTTGCAACTATCGGAACAAAATTCCCTGAGCTTGCAGGAGGCATTACAATGCCAAAACCGCAACTTCCAGAGCTATCAATAAGCACAATACAAGCACTTATCAAGCCTGCATTCACAATAGCACTTCTTTGCGCTATCGAATCGCTCTTAGCAGCAATGGTTGCTGATGGTGTAACAGGCAAAAAACACAACTCAAACACCGAACTTATTGGCCAAGGTATTGCAAACATTGTAACTCCTTTCTTTGGTGGCATCCCTGCAACTGGTGCAATTGCGCGTACAATGACTAGCATCAACAACGGAGGCAAAACACCAGTAACAGGTATAATTCACGCTGTTGTATTGCTGCTTATTTTTCTCTTTTTAATGCCCTATGCAGTATATATTCCACTCTCGTGTCTAGCTGCAATTTTGATTATCGTAGCCTACAACATGAGTGAATGGCGCACATTTAAGTATCTTTTAAAAGGCGATACTACAGATGTAATAATACTACTTATCACATTCTCACTAACAGTTATTATCGACCTAACAATAGCTATCGAAGTGGGTATTGGCCTAGCTTTCTTACTATTTGTAAGACGTATATCAGAAACTTCTAGCATTACCATTTCAACCGATGAGAATATTGCTAACACCGAAAGTGACGAACTAGCAATGTTAGCAAACATAGAGCAAATAGATATTCCTAAAGGTGTTGAAGTTTACGAAATCGACGGTCCTTTCTTCTTTGGATTGGCGAGCAAGCTTGACGAAGTAGATCGCGATTTAGGCAAGCGTAACAACAAAATCCGCATAATCAGAATGCGCAAAGTGCCATTTATGGACTCAACAGGACTGCACAACCTACGTTCACTTGTAAAACGTTCACAAAAAGAGGGAATCCAAATTATTTTAAGCGGAGTAACCCAAAACGTACACAACTACTTCAAAAAAGCAGGATTCGACAAAGAAGTAGGTGAAGAATTTATCTTCTCACACATCTCAAAAGCGCTAAAAAAGGCTCAAGAGTTGACAAAATAGAATTATTTTAAGGTGATGTTGCGAAATTAAAAAAAATATATAACTTTGCAGCATCACTAAATATTACATGCCTATGATAAAATAGAGATATTTTTACACCATCAGCACACACTAGAATAAATATATTGTTCTAAAATAGTGCAAAATTACATATAAGCGTTAGCTTTATATCTTGTTTCTTGAAACTTAGACAATTTCAGCAACTATCAAGAGTAAAGTGTAAACGCTCACGGTTCTACCGTGGGCTTTACTCAGTTATTTGATAGTTAAGGTAGTCTAAGACCTCAAGAAAACAAATAAAAGTACTGTCCACGTTTTTTTATGCAAAAAAATCAGAGGCAGATAAAACCAAACTTAATTTATTAACTATAGAATACTAATTAACGTGTTTTATATAAACTTAAAAAAAATGAAAAAAATCTACCTTTCTCTTTTTGCATTAATATCATTAATGGCTTGTGATAAGCATGTAGAGAACCCAACCGAGAGTGTCGTAGAGACAACAACTGATACAGAATCAGTATCATTTACATCAACAATTAACGCATCAACACGTGTTGCATCGGGTGTTTTTGAGCTTAACGACGAAATTGACGTGTATGCATTCGACGGATCAACCGAATTTGCATCAGCAGTAAAATATAGCTACAATGGCTATGAATTCACAAGTACTACGCCAATTACCTACTCTTCATCAGATCAAGAGCTTGTATTTGCAGCTGTTTATCCTGCAACTACCACCTCTTCAACATTTACTTTTGCATCGGCTATCGACCAAACTAACGATGAAGATTACGATCTTAGCGATTTGATAGTATCTAAAACAGAAGCTGTTCACGAAAACACACCAGAACTATCTTTCTATCATCGCATGAGTAGCATTGTAATTAATATTATCTCAACATCTTCATTTGAGGGTGGTACAATGGTATTCTCTGCAAAAAACGAAGCGACTTGCAACCTTAGTGAGGGCACTTACACTGCCACTGGTAGCGATGTTGATATAACTGCAGGCGAAAATAGCAATATTGGTTATAAATTAATCATTGCTCCTCAAACATCAGCTGCAAACAAACTTCTTGCTACATTCACTATCGGCGATCGCCAATACACTTGGACACCAATCGAAGATACCGAGTTTGTATCAGGCAAGCAGTATGTTTTCAACTGGGATGTTGAAGCAAACGAAGTAACCCTATCAAGCATCATCAATGAGTGGGGCGATAGCGACGACGAAAGTTATGGTAGCGATGTTGCCTACACTCGATTAGCTGATTTTGGCGAAAAATTATTCCCTACTGACAATGACGAGTGGGTTATATATGACAAATACGCCTCTACAGACGACTTCTCTGGTCTTAGATCTGCTATCAGCTCTGCTAGTGCACAAGGACGCGAAATTTCAATCGGTTTTGTAAATCTAACCGCTATTCCAACCTATGCATTTTACGAATCAGGCAAAAGCACAACAGGCTTAACACGCCTTAGCCTACCAGAGGTAACTTCAATAGGCTCTTATGCTTTTAGAAGCTGCACTGCGCTTTCTACGCTTTACACTCCAAATCTAAACATTATTGGTGACTACGCTTTTCAATCTTGCACCGCACTTTCAGCTCCTAATCTAGATAACGTCACATCTATTGGCTCATATATCTTTACTGGCTGTACAAGCATCACAACACTTTCTTTTGATAATGTTGTATCAGTTACATCTAGGGCATTTAATGGCATTACAAATTTAAAAGATATATATCTTCCTAAGGCTGAAATAATAAATAGCTATGCTTTCAGTAGCTTATCAAACTTAAGCTATATTGAAGCTCCTCTAGTTAAAAGCATCGGATCATCTGCATTCTCTAGTTGTAGCTCTCTTACCGCAATCTCATTCCCAGTCGTAACAACTATTAGCTCAAGTGCTTTTAGTAGTTGTACATATCTATCTTCTGTTAGTATTCCAAATGTTATCACAATTGGAGAATCCGCTTTCTACAATAACTTAATTAGCTCAATCGACCTCCCTGAGGCTACAACACTAGGAACAAGTTGTTTCCAAAACTGTAGCGCATTAAAATCGTTTAGTGCACCTAAAGCATTGAGTATTTCAGGTTTTTCAGGTTGTGTACTACTTGAGGAGGCTAACATGCCAGAGGCGACTACAATTGGGTCTTATGCATTTTATGGCTGTACTGCACTTAAAACCATTACTATGCCAAAGGCTAAGTATATTGAATCTTATGCATTTAATGGCTGCACATCAATTAGTGATATGGATTATTCAACTATCGAAACAATTAGCGATTATGCATTTTATGGTTGTACATCTTTAAACACTATAAAATTTGAAAACACAAAGAGTTTAGGAACCCAAAGTTTTTATCACTGCTATTTACTAAAAAATATTGAACTACCATCAGTTACCACAATTGGAAGTCTTAGTTTCTGTTCATGTACAAGTCTTGAAACTATTAGTCTGCCGCTTCTAAACTATGCTAATGCTGGTGCATTTCATGGCTGTAGCAAACTCAAAACTGTCGATTTACCAAAATTAGTTTCAATTGGGAGTTCTTCGTCATATGGTATATTTAACTCTTGCACTACACTAGAGAGCATATCACTTCCTATGTTAACAACAATAAGCTGTTATTATGCTTTTGACGATTGCACATCACTAAAAAATGTAGATCTTCCAAACTTAACAACTTTATCAGGCTATGCATTTAGAGGTTGCTCATCATTAGAGAGTATTGAATTACCTAATTTGGCGGCTATAAATAGTTATACATTTCAAAACTGCATAGAGCTAGTTACTGTTTCACTTCCTGTTGCAGAGACAATTGATAGCTATGCATTTGACAACAACACCTCACTACTAAACATCTCTCTTCCGAATGTGAACTATATAGCTGGTTCTGTTTTTAGAAATTGTTACGATTTAACAACAGTGAGTTTACCTAAATTAGAAACTACAACAACAAGTTCTTCTTATGATAAATTCTTCGAAAATTGTCATAATCTAACATCTCTAACTATTGCAACAGAGAGCGCATTAACTAAGTTTGGTTATAACGCCTTTGAGGGATTAACCTCACTAGAGGGGATAGATCTTATCATTGGTAGCGATAACTTCTTGCTTGTTAATACCACAACAAAGATGTTTAATGCACCTAGTGGAAGTGGTACAACACTACAATCTTACGGACCATTCAAATCAATAACTCTAGAATAGGGTTGTTTGTAACGCTCCAAATATAAAATTTAGACAAATGGAAACAACATACATATCGCCTCAAATAGAGGTAATAGAGCTAGAGGTTGAAGGTGTAATGTGCGGATCAGGCATTGGAGGTGT
>JAWXTQ010000044.1:0-14005 GCA_044433405.1 Rikenellaceae bacterium | reverse complement strand
GGTGGTCAAAGTGGCGGTCAAGGTCAGTCGCGCGGACAAAGTAGCAACAGTAGCAGCAATAGAAGCAATCAGAAGATGATTCCTGCTGTGAGTATTGAGCGTTGTATTGGTTGTGGAGCATGTGAGTATGTGTGTCCTGCTGCACCGTTTAGTGCTATCTATGTTGAGGGAAAAAATCGACATACCGAAATCTAAAATTTAAAATTGAAAAAAATGGGACAAAATATAAATAGACGTGATTTTTTAAAAATTGTAGGAATCAGTGCCGCAACAGTCGGCATTGCCTCTACTCCTGGATGTAAAGGTAGTGTTGGTTCAAATAGAGGCGGTAAGTCTCAAGGTGATGTGCCTAAAGGAGAGATTACCAAAAAGAAAGTGCCAGGAACAGATGAGGATATAACCATCTTAGGGTATGGCTGTATGCGCTGGCCAACAATATCAGGTGTTCAACGAGGTGAGAATGTAGTTGACCAAGATGCTGTTAACGAGCTTGTTGACTATGCAATTGAGCATGGAGTAAACTACTTTGATACATCTCCAATCTACTGTCAAGGTTGGAGTGAGGAGGCTACAGGAAACGCTTTGAGCCGTCACCCTCGTGACTCTTACTATATCGCAACCAAAATGTCAAATAAATCTTTTTATGGTTTTGATGCAGCGGTTGAGATGTATAACAAATCTTTCGAAAAGCTACAAACTGATTATATCGACTATTATCTACTTCACAATGTGGGTGCTAGTATGAGTAATTTCAATGCGCGTTATATCAATAATGGAGTTCTTGACTTTCTTATCGAGGAGCGTAAAGCTGGTCGTATTCGTAAGTTAGGTTGGTCGTTCCATGGTAATAAAGAGACGTTTGATGAGATTTTGGCAATGCATGATAGTGTGCATTGGGATTTTATTCAAATACAGCTTAATTATTCTGACTGGCGTAAGTCAACAAACAACTTCGGTACTACAATTACGGCTGAGTATCAATATGACGAGATAGCTAAAAGAGATATTCCTATAGTTGTAATGGAACCTCTACTAGGAGGTCGACTTGCAAGTGTACCAGACTATATTAAAGAGAGGTTGCTCACTCGCGAACCCGACAACACTGTAGCCTCTTGGGCTTTTAGATTTGCTGGTTACAAACCAATGGTGTTTAATGTGTTGAGCGGAATGGTTTATAAGGAGCATCTTCAAGAGAATATCCGTACCATGTCGCCACTAGTTCCATTGACCGAGGATGATGAGCAGTTTATTCAAAAGACGGCTGAATTGCTAGATGATTATTCGATTATTGAGTGTAATGATTGTAAATATTGTATGCCATGTCCTTATGGTGTTGATATACCTGCTATTTTACTACATTATAATAAGTGTATTGTAGAGGGGAATGTTTCTAGTGATATAGGCGATGAAAATTATCGTAGTGCACGTAGAGCGTACTTAGTCGGCTACGATAGGGCTGTTCCAAAACTAAGACAAGCTAAGAAGTGTATAGGTTGCGGCCAATGTATTTCAAACTGTCCTCAGAGAATTGACATCCCTACTGAGTTAACAAGAATTGATAACTATGTAGAAGCATTAAAACAGGGTAAAGATATCGAAATCTAATCATTGATGATATGCCCATAAAAAACCAACCTTTAATAATAGGTTGGTTTTTTTAGTGGGATTAATTTCGCAGCCAACGCTTTAAATTTTTTAACTTGTTTGCTCTGTTCTTTTTTAGTGTAGCTTCACGTAGAGTTAGGTCTTATCATAAAAAAAGAAATGACACGGACTCGACTAATCCGTAATTGAGGTACTGGTATACCTTAGCAGCAGACAAGCAAGCCCGAGCCATTTGTATACACGGCACGGGAGTTGCACATAGTCTCTTGCTGCTATAAAAATTACCAGTTTTCAATTACAAGATCTTACGCAAACGTAAAATAATATTTTAAAAATTCGAGTTGCCCCTAATAATATCTTATAAAGGTATAAAAATATTTTGTAATTTTATTTTTAATCCCAAAAGGCAGTGGAGTATTTAGCTACTTTCACCGCATGAGCAGAAGCGGGAGTTTGACACTTGCAAGTGCAAAGCAAGGCCTACAACTAACTATTTTAGTGAGTTGTAGGCCTTGCTTCTATGCTTGTAAGTGTTAAACTTAAGATGTTAGTTCGACTACGATGGTTTTCTCTACCTCTTGTGTGTAGCCATACTTCGGTGTAGCACGATTTTATATAGAGGATATCTTAAGTAAATAGAAATATTAAATTTTCTTATCATTCTTACCTCTCTTCTCAATAATGTAAGCAGCTAGAACACCCAATGAGGCAAAAAATGCAGGTGTGCCAACTTGGATTGCATCATTTACATAAGATAAATTAGGAGCGATTGCTTATATCTATTTGTAAATTTGCTATTATACACGCTGCGCATAAAGCTCCAAAAGCAAGCCCCATTAATCCTAATACTATAGTTAGGGTGCTAATGGATGATTTGTTTTCATCAGATGTGAGGAAGTTTATCTTGATGTCGCTTGTTCCACTGTTAATTAGATTGTTGTCAATCAATAATTTTAAGGTGTTTTTTCTATTTTGTTCTTAGCAAGACGCATCAACAATGAGTAGATAAAATAGAATAAAAAAATTGGCATTAAATTGCTCATAATTGTGTTTTTTTAGTTGTTATTAAACTTAATTTGCCCTTTTGACGTGAGAAACTATGTAAGGTTATAAAAAAATAATATTTTTGTAGTGTTGTAACTTTTTTATTTGTAATGCGTCTAAAAGACAACGAACATATAAAGCAATATAATGTCACTACTTAATTTTAAAAATAGAAAGAACTAAGGGTATACAAACGAAGATTTCGAACGTGTTGTTACAGAGAATCATCGTAATGTATATGCTTTGGCTTTGAAACTTACGGGGTCGACATGTGATGCTGAGGATATAACACAGGAGGTGTTTATGAAGTTCTATAAATCTAGTTCGTCATTTAGAGGAGATAGTAGAATTTCGACACTACTATACAGAATGACATATAACCACGCTATTGACTTTTTACTTAAGCGTAAACCTCAATTGTGTGAATTACGAGAGGATATAATAGCAGAATCGAGGTATGTATAACCAAAATCAGATATCAGAAACGCTACTATAAATAGCATCACCGAAAAGTATAGAGTTGTTAAAAATGTTTTAATACGGTCTTTGTTGAATGGTAGTTTCTGTAAAGATAGCAAATAATTCTTTTCACATCCATAAATAACCCTTTATAATAACTCCAAATCCCTAAACTTAGGGTTTTGACACCTCTGTAGTGGGATATGAATTTGGTGGAGATATGTAGGAGAGCTACTTTTGTATAGCTGCAATAAAGAGTTGTAGATAGTTATTGTTAATCTTTAAATCTTAAAATTATTATCGAATTATTTGTTGGTGGAGGAGTGCTTTGGATGACTATCCTAACCCTCGAATTGGTGGGTTTGTTGTTAGCTGCATTTAAAGTTCCAAGGTGGGTGTCTAATATTGGTAGTATTGCACTTTGTGCAGGGTTATTGAATACGCTTTTGGGTCTGTTTAATGTTTTTTCAATGCTTCAATTGGCTGGAGATATCTCCTATTCGATTGTTTATGCAGGGTGTAAGGGTACGCTTATTGGAATTATTTATGGAATCTTAATATATGTAGTCTCGCGTATTGTTAAGATTGTTCTCTCTCCTCGTATGTAAAGCGTATAAATATTGTTACCCTATATCGTTTTACCAGTGAAAATGGGGTAGTGTTCTTTTTTTGTAATTATTGCTATTATTTTGGGATAAATTGGTATTTTTTTTAGTACATTTGTCGCGCATTTAAATACCTAATTTCAAAAAAATATAATACGATTATGAAAGAATCAAAAGCTCCTCTTTGGACTAAGAATTATATCTTAGCATTTATATCAAATATGATGATATTCTTCTCTTTCTATATGCTTGTTCCAATATTGCCATTTTATGCTATGGAGGATTTGCATTTGGATGAGTCAACAACTGGTGTTGTATTGGCGCTATACACTGTAGCAGCACTTTTAATTAGGCCTGTGTCAGGGTTTTTAGTAGATAAGTTTAGCCGTAAGCCTCTGTATATTGCTTGCTATGTTTTGTTTACATTAATATTTGCAGGTTACGCTTTAACTCAAATTATATCAATCTTTGTTTTTCTGCGTGTACTTCATGGTTTTGGATTTGGGCTTAGTACTGTTAGCGGATCTACTATTGCAATTGATGTTATGCCAGCTGAAAGACGTGGAGAAGGAATTGGCTATTTTGGTTTAAGCTACACTTTTGCTCAATCGCTAGGTCCTTTGACAGGATTTTGGCTCTATTCAAATTATGACTTTAATGTGATATTTCTTGTCGCTTTTGGTTGTGCTTTTGTAGGATTGCTCTCGATTTTCCCTATATCGCTACCATCGCTTGAAATCCCTAAGTGTGAAACAGAAAAAGAACCATTATCCTTAGATAGATTCGTGCTAGTTAAAGGGTTGCCTTGTATCTTGTTGCTGTTGTTAGTTGGCTATTCATACGGAACGCTTTCTAATTTTATTGGACTCTATTGTAAAGAGAGTAGCTTTAGTTGTGATCCAGGATTGTTCTTTCTGATATTTGCGGCTGGGGTAGTGGTGTCTAGATTGCTTTCAGCTAAAGCCATAAACGAAGATAAAGTTATCTCTGTAGCTCTTATCGGAGCGGTGTTGGTAGCAGCAGGTTATTTTGCACTTGCTTACTGTAGCGTTTCTTGGCTATTCTTTGCAGGGTCTGTAGCTATAGGTATTGGCTTTGGATGTGTCAATCCAGCATTTCAATCGCTTCTAGTAAATCTTGCTCCACACAATCGTCGTGGTACAGCAAATGCTACATTTTATACTTTCTTTGATTTAGGTATTGGTGGTGGTATAGCTCTTGGAGGTGTGATAATCGAGTATTTTAATTTCACGCTACTTCTATCTGTGTGTGGAATTTTAATATTGCTAGGAGCTGTTCATTTTAAATTGGTATCAGCCAAATTTTATGAGCTTAACAAACTGAACTAGGTATATTATTTGTATAAATATAATTTTAGTAATATAAATTTTTTAAAAAAAGAGTAATGGAAAAGACAAAAGTATTAGAAGTTATGGCAGCAGCAGGCGAGCCACTTAACGCAGGTAAAATTGTAGAATTATCAGGGCTTGATCGTAAAGTTGTAGATAAAGCAATGAAAGATCTTAAAGCTGATGGTAGTATAGTTTCTCCAAAACGTTGCTACTGGGAACCAGCAAAATAGTTGTACGTTTATTTTGCTTAGTTTAGCCTAGCTGGGCGACTTTCGCCGTATGTGCCTAAAGCTCACGCCTTATAGTAATAGATTTTTATTTCTTTTAGCTCATACCTAAAGGTATGGCTTATGAAATAAAAATCTATTACTATTTTTGACTACGCCAAAAAGTGGAAGTCGCTAAGAATTTATCTTGATTCTAAAATTGATAATTGTAAATATTTTCGTATCTTTGTAAATATCTGATAATTTCAATTCCGAGCCTAAAGTGCAACACACTTGCTCTATTTTGTATGTTATAAGACTAAAAATATTACAATAATGAAAAAACTTTTACTTTCCGTGTTAGTTGCATCGGCTTTATTGAGTGGTTGCAAAGGTGTTTCAGAAGCACCACAAGCATCAAACAATGATTTTATACACTCTACTTACATTGCAAAGTCGAGAATTAAGAGCCAGGAGATGATTCAAACAATAGATTTCGATTCGTTTGAGTATCTCTATATTATGGCATATCCAAATTTTAAAGATATGGATTTTTCACTTCCTTTAGATGTGATTATTGATTCAATGGTGACAAAGTTTGAGTATCCCAAAGATAAAAGTGGGGTAGAGTTGGTAGCTCTGTTTGTTAAAGAGGCTCAAAAGAGCGGCACAAAAGTGCTTCTTTCTTTTGCTCATGATGGATTCTTGCCAATTGTAGAGAATAAAGAGACGCAAGATAAATTTGCTGAGATGATGGTTCAATTTATGTCAAAATATGGATATGATGGTATTGAAATAGATTGGGAACACACTGTAACACTGCCTCTTCATGCTGATTTGATGCGTAATATTCGTATGCGCCTAGATGAAAGGTATCCTAATGAGCATAAGTTGTTGGCTTCAGCTCTCCATTCATGGCAAAAATACTCTCCAGAGTTAGCAGCAGAGGTGAGCAAAGATGTAGATTGGTTCAATTTGATGTGTTACGATATCGGTGGTGGTAACTGGGGAAGTATTCCAAGTCATAATACCCCTATGGATGTTATAATGAAAGATGTGGAGTACTGGGCGTCAGTATTTGATAAAGATAAAATCTCTGTAGGTTTGGCAAATTACGGTTTTATTTATCGTGGATTATCTCCAGGTGAAAATAGCCAAGAGAAGGGCGGATTGAAAAAATGCGGAAGTTATATAAGCTATAATAAGGCCTTAGAGTTAATAGATAGTGGTTGGGAAGCTAATTATGATAGTGTGGCGCAAGTAAATTACTTCTTCTCACCTGATAAAACGGATTTTATCGCTATTGAAAACCATGAAACAATAAATAATAAATTGAAGTGGTTTGATGAAAATGGATTTAAGCGAATCTTCTGGTGGGAATATGAGTACGATATAATCTTACCAACTCAAACGGGAGAAAGAGTATCTCACCATTTGATTGATCTAGTGACAGATTATAAAAAATAACATTGATGACTAAATCCACCAATAAAGAATTCAGCTTGATTCGTTATTCTTAGCGTTTTTCTTAGCGGTTTTCACTTACATGAGCTAAAGCTCATGCTTGTAGGAATAGATTTTATTTCTTATGTTTCATACCTTCGGTATGACAACGAAATAAAATCTATTCCTATTTTTGGCTTCGCCAAAAAGTGATATTCGAGATGTAGAGAAATATCTGTAATCTTTGTTAGTTCATCTCAGGGTCAGAGCGAAGAACGCCAGAACCAGTGTGAACATTTGCTACTTCAGTAATAACAGCTCCTTCATTACCTGCAAGTTGCCAGTGCGGTGATTCCACTTCAACTAGTTGAACGAAGTCGCCAACATTTGCTTCTGTGATATTTCGAGCTGTAACATTGCCATTCCAGTGCATTGATGGAACAACCACCTGAGGAAATTGTGACATGTTATCTTCGCCAATGCCAACGATATAACTCTTGCCATGACGCACTAACCATCCCTCCATTTTAGCAGGATTACCTTCTGCTGCAAAGTGCATATGTTCGCCTAGCATCTGACCTGGTAGCAAAAAGATATCCATTAACATGTATTTATCCTTTGTGTCATTGATAAATGTTATAGATGCAAGACCCAACTCTGCATAATTGCCTTTATTGTAGTCTGTAACCCAAATTCTATCTCTTAAAGATTCAAATGTAGGATAGTTGTGATATTCTAACATTTCGATAATAGCATCTTTGGCTCTTTCGGGTAGAAAATTACCCTCTTCATCATAAAACTGCTCATTGCTAAAGCTGAGTTCTCTTTTTTCACCTTCGTTAGGTTGGCTTGTACTACATGCTGCTATTAAAATCAAGGCAAATAAACCGCATAAAATTTTCATTCTTTTAATTATATATTTTTTCGGTGCAAAGATACAATTTTGGCAGAACTTTTCAAATACAGAACCCCTCTGTAAATAATCCTACTGCATAGTTTATCCTAATAATTAATAATAGCTAGTAGTGATAAAGTGGAGATTATTGCCCATAAGCTAACTCCTAGAATTATGGGTTTTATACCTGTGGTTTTTAGTGCTTTGATTGATATTCCTGAGCCTATTAAAAAGAGTGTTACTACTAGAGTGCTTTTTGAAAGATTGTAGATATTGGTGGCGATGGGTGTTATCTCAAAAAAGCTATTTAAAAGCATAGCTCCTATAAAGAGAAATATAAACCATGGGATTGAGATTTTTCTGTTTTCAGAGCGGAATAGGATTATTGAAAGTATTGATGTTGGGATAATCCAGAGTGCTCTAGTTAGTTTTACGGTTGTTGCGACTTTGAGGGCCTCTTCGCCGTAAGTTGCTGCTGCACCAACTACTGAACTTGTATCGTGGATTGCAATAGCACTCCATAGTCCAAATTGATGTTGTGAAAGTTCAAAGTAGTGTCCCATTATGGGGAAAATAATTAATGCAATGGAGTTAAGTAAGAATATTACTCCTAGAGAAATCGAAATCTCCTCCTCTTTAGCCTCTATTGCAGGGGCAACCGCAGCAATTGCACTTCCTCCGCATATTGCAGTTCCTGATGAGATTAGGTGTGCCATACGTCTATTTAGTTTTAATGTTCGACCTAGTAGATAACCAACACTCAAAACAATAGTAATTGAGCATAGTGTTAGTCCAATACCCTCTCTGCCAGCAGTTATTGCCTCTGCTGCATTCATCCCAAAGCCAATACCAACAACCGAGGCTTTTAATAACCATGATGTTGTCTTGCTGGCAAAGTGTGGCATAGGGTGACCAAATATGAGAGTGAAAAGAAATCCTGTGACTAATGCTATTGGTGCTGACATGTATGGTGTGGCACACACTATAGCGATGGCGATAAATGCAACCTTGCGATATTGAAAGGTGAGGTTGCTAGATTTGAATGATTGTACTGTTTGCATAGCTAAATAATTTGTTGTTTGCGATGCAAAGATAGAGGCTTGTTATTCCAAAAACAAGACACAAATTTTTATATTCAATAACTATTGGTTATAATAAGTGGTGCAGAACCTCTTGAATATGTTTGCTAGTCGGTTGTTTGTGCCATGAAGTTCGGCATATCTAAATTGTCGAGTAATATTTAATCCCTCCACTTCGACAATTGTTAGTTCTTTGCGCTCGATAAATTCATCAGCTATGCGTATTGATACAAATGCGTAATCTTTAGATGAGCGAATATATCGTATGATAGCTCCGCTACTTCCTAACTGCATTTTGATATTTAGCTTTTTACGAGATATTCCCCTCTCTCTAAGAGCAGATAGAACTACAGACAAAGTGCCTGATCCCTCCTCGCGAATAACAAGTGGTAAGTGTTCAATATTTTCGATTTTTAGCTTGTTTGTAGAGTGAGATGTTGAGACTAAAACAATTTTATCAGCAGCAAATGGTGTGTAGTGCACCGAATTAGAGGTGGTATCGCCCTCTATAAATGCTATTTCAATCTCTTTGCGCTGCAACATTCTAACCACCTCTTCGCTATTTGCATTGATTAGGGAGATGCGAATATTGGGATATTGGCGATTGAATTGCGCCATAATCTCAGGCAGGACGTATTGAGCAATTGTGGTAGAAGCTCCAATGTGTAGCACTCCCTCAAAGTTAATATCCTCTCTGTTGATAGTGTCGCTTAGTGCGTTATACCCCTCTATGATATTTTCAATAAAAGGAATTATAGATTTACCCTTTGATGTAAGCGAAATGGAGTTACCCTTGCGATAGAAGAGAGGTTCTCCAAAATCAGACTCCAACTCCTTGATATGTTTAGATATGGCAGGTTGTGATACGTTAAGGATGGCTGCCGCCTTTGTAAAACTTAAAGTTCGAGCAACTGTTAAGAATACCAAGAGTCTGAAATCTGTAAGCATAATATTTATTGCATTTTTTTTAGTGGCACTTTGTGCAAAGTTAATCAAAATTCTGCTCTCGCGTATGTGATTTTTATAATTTTAACATCCTCCACAAGTGCCATAGGGCAGCAGAGGGAGAGTAGAGCATCATCCTTTTGCCTGAGTAGCGCATCACTTCACTGATTTTTGAGCGCATAGGTGGTTTGTAGCAATGAACTTTACATTTGTTACAAACCCCTTTCTTCTCACCAAAAGGACAACGTTCTAGTCGAGAATGGGCATACTGTAAAAGTTCACTACACTCTGTGCAAATGGTTTGAGTTTTGTGATTGTCTCGACAATATATTTCTATCATCTTCGCCACTGTATGCTTTTCTCGATCTATTCTTGTCATAACAATAAAACCTATTATATCCACTCCTCTTTAATTATTGCCCCTTCAGTGTTTATAACTATAACTTTTACAGGTACTTTACGAGCAGCTCTCTGAGATGCGATTTTGGCTATTTGCAGCAATCCACCACAGCAGGGCACCGACATTATTGCCACTGTTAGAGTGTTTATTTTTGCTGAATCAATCATTGTAACAATCTTGTTTATGTAGCTCTCTTTGTTGCTATCTAGCTTTGGGCAGGCAATCACCAATTTGCGACCTCTAAGTAGTGAGCTATGAAAATCACCATAAGCAAAAGCAGTACAGTCAGCAGCTAGCAATAGCTCTGCACCTGCAAAGTGACTAGCCGAGGGGTTGACTAAATGGAGCTGCACTGGGAAGTGAGTGAGTTGCGATTGTGCACTCATTGTTGCCACTGGCGACGAAGCCAACGAGAAGCTACGCGATGCTGTGCCAGGACATCCACAAGTAATTTTAGTCTCTTTTTTATCTTCGATTACGCTCAAGTCGATATCTATTTTATGCTCCTTGAGATAGTCAATGCCTTGTTGAAGATAGCCAATCTCCTTGTGTTCTTTTAGGTGTTTGAGATGTGCCAAAATAGTTTTGCTGCCCTTTGTTGCAATTCGCTCAATAACTGCCATTTCGCTATAGTCCTCAGCTTCACGGCTCTCGATAGAGATAGCACCTACAGGACAATCTCCTATACAAGCTCCCAGTCCATCGCAATATAGTTCGCTTATTATTCGAGCTTTGCCATCAATCATCTGTAAAGCACCCTCATGACACCCTGCAACGCATATGCCGCATCCATTGCATTGAGTCTCATCAATCTTTATTATATCTCGTTTGTTCTTTGCTGTAGTTGCAGTCATATCACAATTTTTTAAATTAATTGTGCAAAGATACAAAATTGCTAGCTACTTTGGCGTAACTATACTAGGAATCAATTTAAATTTGTTGTTTTAAATAAAATGAGATTGATATCGTGGCCATACAACTTGAAATGAATAGAGCTCTAGTTGTAGTGGTTAAGCGACAGCGCAAGAATTTTAAGCCAGAGCTACTAGCTGCTAAGGTGGAGTATGTTAAGACTAAGTTTTTGGCAAAGTATCATACCGAGAGTCTTTGTTTGACTTTGGAGGATATGTAGCAAGGCCTATCATTCCTGCACCCTAGAAAGATGCTTCTGTTCTATCGAACATTGCTCCACGTAAGAACCAAAGGGTGCGTGAAACACCGCTTTTTAGAGCCTTAAAAGAGCAAAAGGCAATGAAGTTAAAGGGTAGCGTATACCATCGTACTCAGATTGACTAGACCTATAACTCCAACCATATTGAAGGTCGCCGTTTGACCAAGGATCAGACTCGTTATATCTTCGAAACTAATACAATTGGTATGACAGATAATGTCGTAAGAATTGATGATAACCAGCAATTAAAAAGGGATTGTTTGGTTTCATGATATCAAAAGTTTATTTTATTACACAATTTATGTTTCGCAAATGTCGTAACAATATTTCAGAAAAATAAATTTTCTTAAAATATAACAATTTGTCGAAAGTTTGATTGTCCTAAAATCAACTATCCTACATTCCACTCTTAATCCCAACCTTAATCAATGCGTAGTTCATCGGAAGTGCTAAAATAAAACCTGCTAACATCGCTTGTTGCATTGCAAACCAAAATTCTGGGCTCAAAGTAGAGTGGGGAGCGATACACTTAAATTGAAACATCAAAAGATACATCCATCCACACATCCCCAACTGCCAAACAGTCAGTGAGAGCACATCAGCCTTTAATGCCTTTTTAATGATTGCTGAGGTTGGTAAATCGCTCATCTCCTTGATAGCTGCAAATTGAAAATAAATCCCTGTAATTAGAGCTAAAACATAGGTGAATATCCATCCCCCTACTAATGCCATCGGTGCTGCAATCAATACTAAAGAGCCTATGATATCAGCCAAAGTACACCCAGCCCCACAATGTAGCGTTGATAGCGTTACAGATTGCCACTTAGGCCTTGTTGGCATATTCATTTTCATCGTCTCACCATTCGGCATATCCATGCTATCCATACTTTTCATTCTCTTCTCTCGACCAAAATAGTAGTAGGCTAAAAGTCCAAATAGTGAGCTCCATAAAGCCGTCAAAACCCATACGGCATTCATAATCCGCATCGACTGAGGATTGCATCTTAAGTCAATGGCGATAACAATAGCTGAAATTGCAGCCAAAACAAGTGAGATTATAGCAAATTCCATAACATCTTGAATTTTAGTAAATAATCCCCTTTATTTCAAATTTTGTGCCGCTCATAATTCGTTTTTTTACTAACATAGCGATAGATACAAAATATTTTCCTCCTAGGAGTTGAGGTTTTGAACATATATGACTTGTTAAATTAGCACATAATCACCATTTGCATATATTGCCCTAGCTCTATTTCTTATTTCACAAGACACCATTTGGAGTATATCATATTTTTTCATAACTTTATACCATATTTGTTTTATAAATAAACATTATAAGTAGTGAATAGAATAAAAGAAGTACTTGAAGAGAAGGGAATAAAGCAGACGTGGCTTGCTGAAAAGATTGACAAAAGTTTTAGCATAGTAGTAAATGCCTACGCCTGTAATCGTCGCCAGCCAACCCTCGAAATACTTTCGAGATAGCAAAGATATTGGGCGTTGACCCTAAGAAGTTAATTAATAGCAGTAAAGACAAAAAATAGATATGCAGCATATTACACAAAATAGTTTTATCACAAATCAGGATAAATTTCTGTCGGAGATAATTGATGGCATATTGCCTAAATCATCTTCGGTAGATATTTTGGTGGGTTACTTCTACTACTCTGGTTTTGAGCAGATTTATAAAAATATTGCTGATAAGAAGCTTCGTATTCTTGTTGGTTTGGAGGTTGACACACAAATTATGGGAAGAGTGAGAGAGGTCGATGCTTTTAGCTCTGGTAATTTGTCTCGTGGGCAGATAAAGGATAACTACTATAATGCACTCGTAAGACTCTTTAATGAAACTGATAGTTTTGATTCAGAAGAAAAGATAACAGCATTTGAATTATTCTACAAAAAGATTAAAGATGGCACTTTGGAGATAAGAAAAACAGCTGATCCATGCCATGCAAAAATGTATCTGTTTGAGTATAATGACATGGTAAATGAGGGAGGAGAAGCCCCAGGATCTGTAATAACAGGTTCAAGTAATCTCTCGCACGCTGGATTAGAAGGTCGATTAGAGATAAACGCACGATTTGACCAAAAGCAATTCTATATTGATGGGAAAACTATTTTCAATGAGCTATGGCAAGATGCAATATCAATAGCTGACAGCAAAACTATTGGTGAGTTTGACGAGAAGGTTATTAAGCATATATGGTATGAGAAGTTGTACGCTCCATATTTGATGTATGTTCGTGTACTTCACGAGTATTTCACTATTCCGACTAAGGAGAATCTGCTAACTCCGTATGATATTACTGATGGAAAATATTATAATTTAAAATACCAGACAGATGCAACCCAAATGGCACTAAATGCCATAGATAACCATAACGGTGTGATAATAGCGGATGTAGTAGGTCTTGGTAAGAGTATTATCGCATCTACTGTGGCTCGCAATCTAAAGCTACGAACTATTATTGTGTCACCACCTCACCTTACCTCTCAATGGGAGGAGTATAAAGATGAATTTAAGTTTACCGCCACTGTTTTTAGTAGTGGTAGGATTGAGGAAGCTGTGCAGCACTATAAGAACATAGTTAACGACAAGGAGCAATTCTTAATCATTATAGACGAGGCGCACAAGTATAAAAATGAGTACACTAAAGATTACGCCTCTCTACATGACCGTAACCGTCTCCGCAATGCCGTATTGTAAGTAAAACCTCGATAGCAGTATGATAACTATCGAGGTTTTGTTCTGTTTATTATTGTGTCCACTGGTCAGGAAGTAGGCTTCTTAACTTCTC
>JAWXTQ010000043.1:0-14515 GCA_044433405.1 Rikenellaceae bacterium | reverse complement strand
GGTGATTGCTAACACTCTGTTTTTATCCAGTAGCTCAGGATTGTATAATTCTAACTCTTTGAGTAGAATGTTATACTCATCAACAATGCTTTTAGAATCGGCACTAATCATAAATAGTAGCGATGAATTGCGCTCAATATGGCGTAAAAATCGAACACCTAAGCCTCTTCCGCTATGTGCGCCCTCAATAATACCAGGAATATCTGCAACTACAAAAGATTTGTAGTCGTGATACTGAACGATTCCTAGATTTGGCTCTAGTGTAGTAAATGCGTAATTGGCAATTTTAGGCTTTGCAGCCGAAATTACTGATAGCAAAGTTGATTTACCAGCATTGGGAAACCCTACCAGACCAACATCAGCCAATATCTTAAGTTCTAATACATACCAACCTTCAATATACTCACCACCTGGAGAGGCGTATCGAGGTGCTTGATTTGTTGCACTTCTGAAGTTCCAGTTTCCTTTCCCTCCATGTCCTCCTTTACATAGTACAACCTCTTGCTTGTCCTCTGTTACTTCGCAAATTTGCTCTAGAGTTTCGCCATCGCGCGCTACTGTGCCTAATGGAACATCAATGATGATATCCTCACCATCCTTGCCATGGCATCTAGCTCCTCCGCCATATTGGCCATTTTCAGCAAAGATGTGTTTTCTGTATTTTAGGTGAATCAAAGTCCAGTATTGGGCGTTTCCACGCAAGATTATATGGCCACCGCGGCCACCGTCACCACCATCAGGACCTCCAAATTCTACGAATTTCTCTCTCCTGAAGTGAACGGAACCCCCTCCACCATTGCCTGAACGACAAAATATTTTAACGTAATCTACAAAGTTAGATGATGCCATGCTTATAGTATAAATAATTTATATAAAGCACAAAAGTAGATAAAATATAGCAGAATTAAAAATTTTATCTTTTGATAGCACTGAATGTTTGTTGTTTAGTGCTGCGTTTCTATATTTGATGCTAAAAATCGAAAAATTTTATATTTTATATTCACTTGTGAGTAAAGTGTTTATGTGTGATAAATGAGAAATGAGTGAAGAAAATTACAAAAAAGATTCATAAAAATTTGCAATTCTAAAAAAAAGCACTACCTTTGTACTCGAATTAAGGAAAATCTTATTCAAAAGACGGTCCATTCGTCTAACGGTTAGGACGCAAGATTTTCATTCTTGTAATAGGGGTTCGATTCCCCTATGGACTACAAAAAGCCTTTAAAGCGACACGCTTTAGAGGCTTTTACTTTTTTGTCTATTTGATAAAGTGGGTTCATTCTCAAAATGTAATATTTTTTGATAAGAAATGGTGAAATAAAAAAAGCCTCTCTACTGAGAAGCTTTTGTGAGCGGAAAACGAGACTCGAACTCGCGACCCCAACCTTGGCAAGGTTGTGCTCTACCAACTGAGCTATTTCCGCAAAATGTTTTTTTGTGCTCTACTAACTGAGCTGTTTCTGTAAATGGTTTAAAATGTTTTGTTGTTGTGGGGAGAGCAAGATTCGAACTTACGAAGGCGTACGCCAGCAGATTTACAGTCTGCCCCAGTTGGCCACTTTGGTATCTCCCCAACACTACTTTAACATTAAAACCTTTGAGCCGATGGAGGGATTCGAACCCACGACCTGCTGATTACAAATCAGCTGCTCTGACCAACTGAGCTACATCGGCAAAGAATTAAATAACGTGTGTCTCTCTTTCTAAGACGGTGCAAAGATAGATGATTTTTTTTAATTTGCAAAATATTTAGAAAAAAATATTACTTTTGAGGAGTATTAATTTTAAAAAAATCACTATTATGAACATCGAGAATCAAATAAATGAGGGAATTAAGGGTGCTATGAAAAATAGAGGAAAAATTCGCCTTGAGACCCTAAGAAATGTGAAAAAGTATATAATTGAAGCCAAAACATCTGGTACAAGCAATGGCGAAATAGGAGATGACGAGTGTATAAAGATTATTCAGAAGCTAGCCAAACAAGGTTCTGACTCAGCTGCAATTTATACTCAACAAAACAGACAAGACCTTGCTGATTATGAATTATCGCAAGTTGATGTACTAAAAGAATTTTTACCTGAGATGCTTGATGATAACGCTTTAGAGGCTGCGATAAAAGATATTATAGCAACATCTGGAGTTTCATCTATCAAAGAGATGGGAAAAGTTATGGGTTTGGCATCAAAACAACTCGCTGGCAAAGCGGATGGCAAAGATATAGCAGCAAAAGTAAAATTGTTGCTTTCTTAAAATAAGATCTACTTATATTGAAATTACCTTTATCTACTTAGTTCTTCGAAAAGTAGATAAAGGTAATTATACATGATAGTTACCCTAATATAATTATTATAACTCTTTGATTATATCGCTGATTTTAATTCTTTGGAATAGCATGTGGGCTTGACTGCTTTCGTAGAGAATGCCTACACTCTCATTATCTACAAGCGACAAACTTGAATATCCCCAACCTGCTGCTTCGTCTAGAAGTAATTGGTTTGATTCTTTCCATGTCTTACCTCCATCTAAACTAGCTTTAATGGTGATAGAGTGACGACCACTAGTTGTGTTTGGATTAGAAAAGAACAGAATATCACGACCAAGTTCATTATCTTTAGCCTCAACTTTAATCAAACTTGCCATACATACCGACTCTTGCAAAGCTGAGCGATTAGATTGGTGAGCAGTCCATGTTTTTCCTAAATCCTTGGTGGTATATATTGAGCGACTACCTCCTCTGTTGTCACGCATATTTAACATCAGTTCGCCCTCACTTACCTCTACAACTTGTGCCTCAGTGGTGTTTGAGTGGGCTGGATTGTGTATTGTCCATGTCTCACCCTTGTCTTTGCTATACATAACTCCTGCATGTGGCATTCTATCTTTGTCGATGTACTGTATTGGAAATACAAGAGTACCATCGCTCATAGTAATACCATTGCCTGGTCCTTGAAGAAGTAAAAACCACGATTCATCCTTAACCTGATTGGTGATGTTTACAGGCTCACTCCATGTTTTACCATCATCCTCGCTCTTTGTGAGCATTAACTGTGCAGTTTCGTTTATGCTATTGCCTTGTCCTGAATTACTCCATGCTCTATTATTGCCAACGCCATGCAACCAAATTGCAATACACCAAATTGTGCCGCTCTCTTTGTCTACCAAAATTGCTGGATCGCCTACACCATTTTGGAATTTTGGTAATCCGTCATACTCTCCAAACTCCATGATTTTTTGCATCTTCTCCCAAGTTTGTCCTTTGTCGGTGCTGCGACTCAAACCAACATCAATAAACTCTTGAAGATCAACGCTGCTATTATAGCGAATGTCATAAACTCCAAGTAGTGTACCGTCGTTTGTTGTCACCATTCCAGGGATACGGTAAGATGCAGAGCTGTCGTCGCCTGCGTGGCGCACTCCTATAGCCATTCTGTGTACCTTCTCTTTTTCGGCAGCTTTGTGTATTGTTTGGGGTTGACCATCAAGTTTTACACTCTCGATGTCAGCAATAAAACTCTCTAATAGTGATGTTTCAGGCTTCATTTCAATGCTAATCCAAAAATAATTTACCCCTGTATATAGCTTAACATCGCAATCAAAAGAGAGTAGCGAGCTCTTAGGTTTTTTGATTTGATCAACCAAAATGCTGTATGATGGGTTTGCGCTAAGTGTTTTACCAGGAGTGTTTCGGCTAATATATTCAACTGGCTGATAGTATAGCTCTTTAGAACGCTGTGCTGATTCTGTTCCTGAATAGTAAAGCTTTACACTCTTAATGTTATCTGCGCTGCTCTCATCCTTAAAGCTAAATGAAATATTAGTCAAGTTTTGATAATCTGGTGCATCTATACGAATATAGAAGATGGGATTATCTTCGCGCTCAATTAATACTGGGATATGGCTCTTTTTTACCATAACTTTCTCTAGATTTTGCGCTATGGCTGAACCTGCGGCCAAAAACAGAGATAATAATAAAACAATCTTTCTCATTAAATTTATCATATTAAATATTTTTATTGTTGCTATCAAAAGTGTAAAAATACAATATCCTACAGAGTTATCCAACTATATGGGCAACTCTGTAGAATATCATCTTTAGGATTAATAGCCAGTAGTCTGAACGAGAAGAGGATCGTTGCTTAATGTTGTATTGTCTATAGGCCACAACAACATGTGACTATCACTCTCACTAATGATAGGATAGAGCGTTTCACCTAGGGTCGTATAGTAGTTAACATCCTTGTTAAACACTAACGACTTGCCGTTACTATCTCTTAGGCGTACCACATCAAACCATCTTTTGCCCTCTTGTACAAACTCTCTATCGCGCTCTAGGAGAATTGCTCTTTCGTTTTCGGCAAACGACTCATCAACATATCCATATAGTGACGAATCCCAATTATCACCATAACCGCGAGCCCTCACTTGATTGATATACGAACTAACGCTACCTCCGAGCATGTTCTCGACCTCAGCCATAAGAAGCAGCACATCAGCATAACGGTAGATGTGAATGTCTCCTTCAAACACCCTTACCCCATTGAGGTTAACAATTCCTATGTTTTTACGAACTAGCAATCCTTTAAATTGATCGCTTTTGTTCCATGTAAGGTCATCCTCTGCTCTCTCGTAATAGAAAGCGTAGAATGTTGCATGTTTTCTTGAGTCCTCATCGTCAAAAGCATCATACAAGCCGCGCTTATATTCATGGTAAAAAGTGCCCCCTGAGCCATTTTGTTCAAGCACATCAGTAGTAATTAGGTCGCCATTCTCATCGGCTGCCTGGTTGATAAAATAGTTTGGATCTGACAACCACTGACCATTACTGTTGCTTTTTTCGCCATCTTCAAATCGCATAGTCATAATCACTTCGTTATTTCCCTTTTGAGAAAATACGTTTTGGAAGTCACTCTCAAGTCCATATCGACCTATTAATTTAGAGAGAGCCTCTTGTGCAATTAGAGCATCTGCGCTGACAGCGTTAAAATCGCCAGTTGACACTTTTGATGACCATAAATATATTTCGCCTTTTAAGGCTAATGTTGCAGAAAGCGACCACATAGCTTTTGTTGACTCTTGTGTGTAGTCATTTGCAAAATACTCTTCAGATGTGTTTATATCACTCTTGATAAAGTCAAGAGTCTCTTTTGCTGAAGAGCGTGCAGTGTATAAATCGGAAGCGACAATCTTTCCATCTAAGATTTTAACCGATGTTACGATTGGAACACCACCAAAAGTGCGGTATAACCAGAAGTAGTAGTAGGCCCTAAGTCCATACGCCTGCCCCAAATAGAATGAAGCCTCCTGAGCGGTGAGATAGTCAGCCTCAGTAACATTTTTTATAAACAGATTTACATGTAGCAAATTTGTATACAAACCATACCAACTAGATACCCCAGTATTGCCTGCTCTAAGGGTGTTGTCCTTGATTGGAGAGCTCCACGCCATGTTTGCTCCACCTAGAGAGGCTGTACCTGTCTTTAGAGAGCTACCCCTAGCCTCACCTAAGGCAAACAACATCCCATAATCCTCTCGTAAGTCGTAGTGCAATCCAATCATTGCACTCTCAACCTGCACCTTATTTTGCCAAAAAGACTCACTTCCATACCAATCTTGTGGTGCTAAATCCAGGGTGTTGCATGATGATAGAGTAGTTAAACTAGCAACCACCATAAACGCCCAAAGCAATATATTCTTTATTTTTGTCATTTTTTATTTTTTTTATTAATAACTTTTCTTAGCTCTTTCCCTCTAGAATGTTAAGTTTAATCCCATAACATAGGTTCTAGGGGGTGCGTAACCTCCATATTTAGTGCCCGTGATACCACCTGTCGCCTCTGGTGAGTAGAGCAGTTTAGCCTCTTTTGAGGTTACAAAACCTAAATTCTGGGCAGCGAACATAACACTTGCGTTGCTAATGTTTGCTTTCTCTGTCAATTTTCTAGGTAGAGCATACTCTAGGCCTATTTCGCGAAAAGCTAGATAGCTACTATTGTATACAAACTGGCTAGATACGCGCGAGTAGTTGTTTTTACCCAATTGGTCGGCTCTGTCATATCGAGGATATTTTGCATCAGGATTTTCAGGTGTCCAAGTGTCCATGCTCTGCACGATGGTGTTGTATGAACCTTGTGCTGCACCCATTAACCATGCTGTGCTATAGTCGTAGGCGTGAAAACCTAGAGCAAAATCCATCCTCATAGAGAGAGAAAAGTTTCGCCAGCCAGCTCCCAAATTAGCACCTCCAGTCCATTTTGGAACAGCATTACCCACAACAACTTGATCGTATTGGTCAATCACTCCATCGCCATTAACATCTTTCCACTTAACATCACCAGGTGTTATCGGCAATCCTTTTGCCTTTTCGCTGTCAGATAGGGCAGCCCACGCTTTAGGTCCGTAGAGTGTTTTACCCTCTCCGCTATTTACCAAATAGCCAGGTATCTCACTCCAATCTTTGTAGATTCCCTCCGCTTTGAAAGCGACCATTGTTCCTGGGCTCTGTCCCTCTTGATAGCCACCTACCCAGATTAAATCACCATTAGAGTTGTAGATTTGTTGCCCTCCTTGACGATTGTTAAGCAATCCATTGTCTGGTAGCGATACAACCACATTTTTGTTATACGCTGCATTTATCCCAATATCCATGCTCCAATCATTGCTTCGAATAGCCTTGAAATTGACCGACATCTCAACACCTTTGTTTTGCAACTCTCCGCTATTTGTTCTTATTGAACTTAAACCCGAAGAGGTTGAGAGTGGAACATCGGCATATTTGTCGCGTGTCATGCGATTATAATAGGTGATATCCATATTTATGCGATTGTTTAGTAGACCGAAATCTAAACCAACATCAAATGAATTTGTGCGCTCCCATAGTAGATAAGGATTTGGCATAGTGGTGAGCATATACCCTACATCTCCGTTGTATTTCACAGAGCTATAACTTCCTTGTAGTCCATAAGGAGTGATGCCAGAAGCATTGCCATTGACTCCATAACTTGCTCTTAACTTAGCAAACGAGACAACATCACTTAGCGACTCCATAAAGTTCTCACGGCCAAACACCCATCCTGTAGAGACTCCTGGGAAGAATCCGAAACGATTATCGCCTAGTAGCTTTGAATAGCCATCTTGTCTAGCCACAAACTCTACAAAATATTTTGACTGATAGTTATAAGCCACCCTACCAATAAACGACAATATTCGTTCAGTTGTGTGCCAAGAGTCGATTGAGCGTATTCCTGCTGCTGAGCTTGTCAAGCCTAAATCGGCAAAGTCGTCAGTTGGAGCTCCGCTTCCTGAAGCTGAGAAACCCAGTTGTGTTTTGTCAAAAAACTCTGCTGCTGCCATTGCTGAGATAGAGTGCTCGCCAAATCTCTTGTCGTAGTTGAGGTGAGCATTATACATCTGTGTTAAATATCGCTCAAAACTTGCACTTGTGTATCGCGAAGTGTTTACAACACCTGGGCGCGAGATGTAATCTTGATAAAAACTCTCTCTAGTGTCAATATCATAGAGCCAATTCGAATTAACTCGAAGCGATAAATCGCTGTTTAAGTTAAACTCAAATGATTGACTCATATCAAAGAGTGTCTCGTTGATGTCACTATTAAGTTTATCCATATTAACCAACTGGTTGCTATCCTCTACATTTGGTCCTAAAATATACTCCCCATTTGGATTGTATTTTCGCATAGTAGGCGGAACAGAGAGGATTCGCTGAAAATAGTTGCTATCGCTCGAAACTCCTAGAGGGAGACTGCTCCAATCAGAGGTTGAAAACTTTAAACTAGAGTATGATTTCATCCAATCCTTAACCTTATAGTCAGAGTTAAACGTAAAATTCAACCTGTTGTAGTAGTTGTTAGGGATGATTCCATTATCTTTAGTGTAACCTAGGCTTGCGTAATAGTTGCCTCTATCATTTCCCCCAGTTACATTAAACTGATAGTTTTGCGATATAGATGGCGAGTTGATATTCACATCTTGAAGCGAAAAGTCCTGATATATAATATCGTAACCATACACTGGATCTTTCATGAGTTGCCACCCTTGGTCAAGCAAGAAAGCGAGTTCAGGAGAGTATTTCATGGTGCTCCAAACAGCCGAGCTGTTTAAGTTTCCATCAAGAGGCAAACCATCACTGCCAAAATATTTATTTCCTGTGCCGTAAGGTTGTGCACCATCTAGATCGCTTATGTCGGCAAAACCTTGCCAGTTGCCACTAGCATCTTGATACACCTGTGCTGAGTTTTGGTACGCCTTTCTAAACCAATGAAGATATTCACCAGCATCTAGAAAATCGTAGTTGCTTTTGAAATTCTTTATTGTCAATCTATTTGAAAATCCGATTGTCGCACCACCGCTTTTGCCCTTTTTTGTGGTGACTAAAATTACCCCATTATTGGCTCGTGCGCCATAAATTGCTGTTGACCCAGCATCCTTCAACACCTCCATTGACTCTATATCGTCAGGGCTTAGGTGGTGCATGTGGTCACGCACTTGACCATCTATAATATAAAGAGGGGTGCCTGTACCATCAAAATTTGTGCCACCTCTAAGTGTTATCTGAGGGGCCTTGGTTGGGTCGCCTGTAGAGTTCACTACGCTCATACCTGCCACTGCACCTGTTAGTGCTTGTGCTGGGTTTGCATAAAATCCCTTTTCAAACACATCGGTATCAACTTTTGCAACTGATGTGGTAATCTCTGAGCGGAGTTGTCGACTACCATACGATGTAACAACTACGTCATCAAGTTGTAAAGCGGCCTCTCTTAAGGTTATGTTGTAGAGCGTTTGCGCCTCGACTAGATTAAAAGTGTGGGTCTCGAAACCCATAAATTGTACAGAGATGGCCGAGCCAGCAGTTGCAGCGATCGAAAAGCCACCTTCGACATCTGTGATTGCCCCATTAGGGCTGTTTTCAACAAGCACGGTTGCACCAATTATTGGTAATCCCGCTTCGTCTTTGACCACACCATTGATTGTTAGCTCTTTACTAGTTGCTATAGCACCCAAGTCTGGAGAGTCATTGGCCATCGCCTCCGTAGACAACAAAACCGAAAAAGAGAATAAACTAACCATTAGTAGGCTTGATAAATTATTCATGATCATAGGTTTAAAAAAAATTAGTTAAACAATTATTACTACTTTAAGTAAAATCTGTTAGCTTTATACGGCATTAGTTTTGTTGATATTGTTGGCTCTTTTAACAACCAATTTATCTACTATTTATGAGTAAGTTTACCTCACATGTACACTCTGTTGTTATTGTGCTTGATGTTAAGGGAGGGTGAGATCGCAAATAGCTTGTATCTAGTTGTTTGATGTTTGGAGAGGCGTGTCAGTGACATTTTCTTGTAATATTTACCACACACATAAACCCCTATCGCTAGCCTCTGAGAAATAACATAGATAACTTTACTAACTTTTAATATTTATGATCTTTATAAACATGTTTTTCGATAAAATTGGGGGATTTCTCTATACAATTTGGCATTTAGTATATTTTGTTTTTTGCACAATTGAACAAATTTTACTTTTGTGCAAAATAATATTATATATATATGGAAAAATTTAAATTATGGAGATTGGCCTTATCGCTATTTGTCTGTATTGGTTGTCTAACTAGTTATGGACAATCATCTGGCGAGTTGTCGATGAGTCTCGATGAGTGTTTGCAGTATGCAAAAGATAATAGCATAACACTACAAAGAGCGAAATTGCAGATTGATAATAGCCGCTCAGATCAAGTTATCGCAAAAGCCGCTTTTTTACCAACTATCTCTGGTTCGGTATCACAGTCGCTAAACAGCAATCCTTTTGTTGAAGAGGGAACATCAACTAGCTACAATGGAAGCTACGGTGTTGACCTATCACTATCGCTATATAGCGGAGGCAAAAACAGAGCTCAGCTAAAACAAAGCGGTATAAACTACAATGTCTCTAATCTTGAGTTAGAAGAGTTTGAGAACTCTATCGAGGTTTCAGTAACTGAGATATATGTAGAGATTCTATACTCAATAGAGCAGATTAAAGCGGCAGAGCTATCGCTAGAAGTGAGCCAAAAGAGTGAAGATAGAGGTAAAGAGTTTTTAGCTGAAGGTGCTATCAGTGCATCAGAGTTTGCTCAATTAGAGAGTGCAACAGCATCTTCTAAATATGATTTAGTTGTTGCTCAAACTCAGTTAAACAACTTATACATTGTTTTAAAACACTTATTAGAGTTCTCGTCTGAAGTTACTCTTGCAGTAAAAGATCCTGCTATCTCTGATGAGTCACTACTTGGTTTTACACCTACAGTTAATGAGGTTTACTCAGTTGCTTTGGAATCGCGTCCAGAGATTCAATCAACAGCTCTAGCTATTGAGTCGGCTGAATTGGATGAAATTGTTGCAAGAGCAGGGTATCTGCCAACAGTTAGTTTGTCAGCAGGAACAGGAATTAGCCATAGCACCTCTAGTAGTTACACTTTTAGTAATCAACTTCGCGACAACTTCAGTACATCACTTGGAGTGAATGTGTCGATTCCTATCTTTAGTGGTTTTAAAAACAAAAGCTATGTAGCAAAAGCTAAAAACAACACTGAGATTGCAAAAATAGATTTGACACAGGCACAAAAAGATCTTTATCAAACAATAGAAACTCTTCATAATAATGCTCAAACTTCGTTAGCAATTTTTGTTGTTTCACAGGCGAAACTTGAAGCTACAGACAAGAGTCTTAAACTTGTAACAGAACAATATAATATTGGTCTTAAAACAGCATTAGAGCTATTGACTGAGCAAGATAACTACAATCAATCACGTCAAGAGTATTTGACTAGCAAATATCAGTTGCTGCTAAGCAAAGCACTGCTTAATTACTATAAAACAGACATAATTAAATTATAAACACAATCATGACAAAGAAAAAAATTATAATTACCACTCTATTTGTGGTACTCATTGGCGTAGGGGCATTTATTTTCATCCCCAAAAATAGAGGTACAAACCAAATAAATTGGATTACAACTACTGTATCTTCAGAGAACATTGTACAGAGTGTAACAGCTACAGGAACAATCGAACCAGTAACATTAGTAGATGTGGGTACTCAGGTTTCTGGTATTCTTACAGATTTATATGTAGATTACAATAGTGTTGTAACAAAAGGACAAATTATTGCTGAGCTTGACAAGAGTACACTCTTGCTTGATAGAAATAACAAAAAAAATAATGTAGCAGTAGCTAAAAGTAAACTAGATTACGAACAAGCAAACTACACTCGTGTAAAAACACTTTTCGAAAAGAGTTTGATTGCTGATAGCGACTATGAGCTAGCTCTATACGACTATGAAACTGCTAAAAACAATTACGAAATTTCATTAAACGACCTAGCAAAATCTGAGACCGACTTAGGTTATGCAACAATCTACTCTCCAATTGATGGTGTAGTAATCTCTAGAAGTGTTGAGGAGGGTCAAACTGTTGCATCTAGCTTCAGTACTCCAACGCTATTCACTGTTGCGGCTGACTTGAAAGACATGAGGGTTATCGTTGATGTTGATGAGGCTGATATAGGTAATGTTCAAATTGGACAAAGAGCAACTTTCTCTGTTGATGCTTTCCCTTTGGATGTTTTTGAAGGTAGAGTAACACAAGTTCGTCAAGAGGCTATTGAAGAGAGTAATGTAATCACTTATGAGGTTGTGGTTTCGGCTGCAAACCCTGATCTAAAATTAAAACCAGGTTTGACAGCAAATGTTGAGATCTTTATAGTTGACATCGAAACGGACTATGCTATCAGCGTTGCAGCTCTATCTTTCAACCCAGAAACTGCAACTGGCACTACAGCAAGAACTTCTGCGCGTAGCGAAGCTGGCTCAATGGGCGAAGGTAGCCGAATGGGTGGAAGCGGCGGCCCTATGGGTGAAGGCGGTCCTATGGGCGAAGGTGGTCCTATGGGCGAAGGTGGCCCAATGAGTGGCGAAACTCGCAAAGTGACCATCTCTAGTGGCTCAGAAGAGTCTACAGTGTGGATTAAGAAAGGCGATACATTAGAGCCAAGAAGAGTGATTGTTGGTGTAAACAACGGCATCTTAGCTGAAATCAAAGGTGTTACTGCTCAAGATAGCATTGTTATTGGAGTAGAAACAGTGAAAGTAACTAAAACAACTAGTGCTGAGACAACAGAAGAGAATCCGTTTATGCCAAAACGTCCAGGACAAAAATAGTAAAATTATGAGTAAAAAAGTCATAGAATTAAAAGATGTAAAACGAAACTTCCAGATTGGTGAGGAGACAGTAAGGGCTCTACGTGGGGTGTCGTTTAGCATCGAAGAGGGCGAATTTGTCACCATCATGGGAACATCTGGTAGTGGTAAGAGTACTCTTCTGAATATATTAGGATGTTTGGATTTGCCAACATCTGGTGAATACTTTCTAGATGGCGTTTCGGCTGCTAGAATGAGTAAAAATCAGAGTGCAGGGTTGCGTAATGAAAAAATTGGATTTATATTTCAGAACTACAATCTACTTGCCAAAACCACAGCAGTTGCCAATGTTGAACTGCCGCTACTTTACACCAAAAATGTAAATGCAGCAGATAGACAACAACGTGCAATCGCAGCACTTAAAGCAGTTGGTTTAGGTGACAGGTTATACCATAAAAGTAACCAAATGAGTGGTGGTCAGATGCAGCGTGTTGCAATAGCTAGAGCGCTAGTTAATAATCCAGCCGTTATCCTTGCCGATGAGGCAACGGGTAACTTGGATACTCGCACCTCATTTGAGATTTTAGTGTTGCTTCAAAAACTGCACAAAGAGGGAAGTACAATTATATTTGTGACTCACAATCCAGAGATGGCTGAGTATGCAAGTAGAAATATTATGCTTCGCGATGGTTTGGTGCAAAACGACACACGTAATGATAATATTAGCAGCGCAAGCAAAGCTCTGGATGCGCTGCCAGTTATGGAGGATTAAATTATTTATTTATGAAGATTTCAAACTTATCCATTGTGGCTGTAAAGGCACTTGGAAATAATAAGATGAGGGCATTTTTGACAATGCTCGGTATTATAATAGGTGTTGCTTCGGTAATTACAATGCTTGCTATTGGTCAAGGCTCTAAAGCTAGCATAAACTCTCAAATCACAGAAATGGGATCAAATATGATTATGATTCAACCAGGAGAGGATTCAAGAGGGGGTGTAATGAAAGATGCATCGTCTATGCAGACACTCAAAATTGAAGATTATCAGTCGCTTAGTGAAAGACGTGATATCCTTGCAGCTGTAAGCCCAGTTGTCTCGTCGTCGGGTCAATATATTTATGGTGCAAACAACTATCCTTCAACAATCACTGGGATGACTTACGACTACTTAGAGATTCGTCAGCTTAAGCTCGAAAGCGGCTCTATGTTTACTGATATGGATGTACTTACTTCTGCAAAGGTGTGTGTTATTGGTAAAACGATTAAAGAGAATCTATTTGCTGATGATGAAGACCCATTGGGTAAAGTTGTACGTTTCAAAAAGATTCCATTTAGAATTATTGGAGTGTTAGAGGAGAAAGGTTATAACACCATGGGTATGGACCAAGATGCGATTGTGCTTGCGCCATACACATCAATAATGAAACGTGTGCTTGCACAGACTCATCTTAGTCAGGTGTATGCAAGTGCAGTTAATGAAGATGATACAGACGCGGTGATCGAAACTGTAACTGAGATTTTGAGATCTAATCACAAGTTGCAGGATTACCAAAATGACGATTTTTCAATCCGTTCACAACAAGAGTTAGCTGAAATGCTAAACTCTACAACAAGTTTAATGACTACACTACTGGCGTGTATTGCATCAATTTCGCTTATTGTTGGGGGTATTGGAATTATGAATATAATGTATGTCTCGGTAACGGAGCGCACCAAAGAGATCGGACTGCGTATGTCAGTCGGAGGGCGAGGTGTTGATATATTGGCGCAGTTCCTTATCGAGGCTATTATTATCTCTATCTCAGGTGGTATAATAGGAGTTATTCTAGGGTGTGCTGCTGCATGGATGGTTAACTATTTTGCATCATGGCCAATTCAGATTGAGTCATGGACAATATTCCTATCGTTTGCAGTTTGTAGTATTACTGGTGTGTTCTTTGGATGGTATCCTGCTAAAAAAGCGGCAGCGTTAAATCCTATTGATGCTATTCGCTACGAATAAGCATTGTATCTCTGTTTCTCTATGTTGTAAAACGCATAGTTGCAAAGAGTGTAAGGTTAAGCTTTTGATACAATATTGGTAACACATTACTGCATAGCTGCACTACCAGCTAGATAGTGATGGAAATACAGATTATTATGAATTTTTTGAATAGGTATAGGCGTTTAGACCACCCAACAAAATAATAATACCTACCATTTGCAGAATGGGTAGAGAAAATAAATTTATAGGAGTGAACTCGATCAAATTCAATCGCTATTTTCAGAGCGACGACGATTGTTATAATTACTTGGCAGATGTTAAGTGGGCGGATGGTT